>NZ_JBWLKL010000064.1:0-27350 GCF_059026065.1 Streptomyces sp. A18
CTGTGCGCCGTCAGGGACTCGAACCCCGGACCCGCTGATTAAGAGTCAGCTGCTCTAACCAACTGAGCTAACGGCGCGCGCTGACCTGGAGAACTCTACCGGATGCCGACGGGTGCTCCGGACCACGCACGGCCTCGCGGGGGAGTCGCGGGGCATTGCCGGGGGGCGGGTCCGGGGGGCGTCCGGGGCGTGAATACGGGACGGATCCATCATTCGGACCGTCAACATGCGATATCGACCGACAGTTGAGAAGCTGACGACTGTGCAGATGCGACGCAGGCATTCTTTCCTGGAGTGTGAGGGGAATCGCATGGAGGGTGCTCCGGTATTCGAGGAATTCGACCCCGAGAGCGACTGCGACTGCCCCGGATGTATTCAGCGGCGACGAGCCATGAGCCAGGCACTTCCCGTACGACTGGGCGGCCACCCGGCGGCGCACGGCGCGCGCCGCGCCCTCGTCATCGCCACGGCGGCGGGCACCGTGCTCGGCGGCGGCCAGGTGCTCGAGGCGGTGGCGGCCCCCGGCGTCGGCCACCACCCGGTGCGGCCACCGGGCTCTTTGGCGGACGAGGACCCCGAGGCGAGTCCGGGCCCCGGCAGCCCGCAGGGCGAGACGAGCTCGCTGCACGGGGCGCCGGGCAGGCCTGGCGCCCCCGGCCCCGCGGCGTCGGCGGCGCGGACCACGACGCGGGCCGCGATCGTCGCCCGCGCCAAGAAGTGGGTGGCGGCGAAGGTGCCGTACAGCATGGACACGTTCTGGTCCGACGGTTACCGGCAGGACTGCTCGGGCTTTGTCTCCATGGCCTGGAACCTCGGCGGCAATGAATGGACGGGCAGCCTCTCCTCGTACGCGACACGCATTACGAAGAGCCAGCTGCAGCCCGGCGACATCCTCCTTTTCCACAATCCGGCGAACCCCGAGAAGGGGTCGCACGTGACGATTTTCGGCGGCTGGGCGAACGCGTCACGGACGCAATACATCGCGTACGAGCAGGCCCGCCCGTACGCCCGGAAGCAGACCACTCCCTATGCCTATTGGAGCAATGGGAGCCGCTATCTGGCGTACCGCTACAAGGGGGTGAAGGGCGGAGCCCAGGGAGGCAAGGGCCCGACCACGGCGACGCGCTACCCGGGGGCGGGCTCGTTCGGCCCCGGCGCCGACAACAAGTACGTCACCCAGCTGGGCAAGGCCCTGGTCGCCAGGGGCGGCGCCCGCTTCTACACCTCAGGTCCCGGCCCGCGCTGGGGCGAGGCGGACCGCAGGGCGACGCAGGCGTTCCAGCGGGCGCAGGGCTGGACGGGCGGGGACGCGGACGGACTGCCGGGCCCCGCGACCTGGTCGTACCTGATGACGGGCAAGGGACACGACATCCCACGCGCGGGCGCGGCGGGCACGCAGGGCAAGGCGCCCGCGTATCCCGGCAAGGGGGTGTTCCGCCCCGGCCGGTCGAGCGCGTCGATCGAGAGGCTCGGCAAGCAACTGGTGAAGAAGGGCTTCGGCAAGCACTACACCCAGGGGCCGGGCCCGCGCTGGAGCGAGAGCGACCGCCGCAACGTCGAGGCGTTCCAGCGGGCGCAGGGCTGGCGGGGTGCGGCGGCGGACGGCTATCCGGGGCCGGAGACGTGGCGGCGGTTGTTCGCATGAGCGGTGCGAGTGGAGCGGAGTGCGGCGTGAGAAGCGGGCGCGGAGCTGACCGGGGTGCGGGTGGGAGCAGGGGGCGCGTTGGACTGAGGCAGAGATGTGACCGGGTTGCGGGTGTGACTGGGGCGCGAGTGGGGTCGGGGCTTGGAGCTGGGCGGGGCGCGGATGAGACCGGGGCACGACTGGGACCGAGGTACGAGTGTGACCGGGTTGTGGGTGTGACTGGGGCGCGAGTGGGGTCGGGGCTTGGAGCTGACCGGGGCGCGGATGAGACTGAGGCACGTATGAGGCGGAGGCAAGGATGAGTGCGACAGCGGCATCACGGTCACAGACCCCCCAGCCCGAGGAGCCGCAGGCAGCCGGCGGCCCGGACACGGCCGCCCGTCCCCCACGCCTGATCCACAGCGAGGCCACCACCGAGATCCCCATCCACCTGCTCTTCCGTGACGACCCGGCCGACCCCGGGGTGTCGCTGACGCCCGCCGTGGTGCGGCGCAGGCAGGGGACGGGGGAGCAGCCGCGCGCCGCCCGGCGGCGGCCCGCGGGGCAAGGGGTCCGCCCCCTCCCCGTCGTCGACCCGTCCCTCGGCGAGCGGCCCGGTCGCGTCCTGCCCGGTGCGGTCGGGGTGCTCGGCGGGACCGCGGGCGTCGCCGGGTGCGTGGCCGCGCTGGGGTGGGCAGGGGTGCTGCCCGAGCCGGTGCTGCGGGCGGCAGGGCTTCCCGGGGCCGCGGGGTACGACGCGTACGCCGGGCTCGGCCTCGCGCAGTGGGCCTCGCTCGCCGGGTCCGGTGCGCTCGCGCTGTTCGGCTTCGGGGGCCTGGCCCGCGGCCGGGTCGGCACGGCGTGGGTGCTCACGCTCTTCGGCCGGTACCGCGGCAGTGTCCGCCGGACCGGACTGATGTGGGTCAACCCGCTCCTCCTGCGCCGCCGCGTCGACGTACGCCTGCGGCACTGGCGCAGCGAGCCGATGCCCGCGGTGGACCGGGGCGGGGTCGCGCTGCGGGTCGTCGTCCTCGTCGTCTGGCGGGTCAAGGACGCGGCGCGGGCGACGCTCGGCGTCGCCGATCACCAGGAGTATCTGCGCGAGTGCGTCGAGGCGGCGACGGCCCGCGTCCTGTCCCGGCTGCCGGCCGACGCGTTCCACGACGACACCGCGACCCTGCGCGACGCGGACTCCGTCGGTGACGCGCTGACCCGGATGCTCGCGGCGGAGGCCGACCCGGTCGGCATCGAGATCTTCTCGGCCCAGCCGACCCGCATCGAGTACGCCCCCGAGATCGCCGACACCATGCGACTGCGCCGGGTGGCCGCCCTGGACGCACGGCACCGCGACAGCGTGCTCACCTCGGTGGTGGACTCCGTCGAGGACACGGTGACCCGGCTGACCACCCGCGGGCTGGTCGAGCTCGACGACTACGAGCGCAAGGCCTTGGTCAAGGACCTGACGGTGGCGTTCTATACGGGGCATGGAGAGCGATGACGACGCAGCACCGGGAAGCCCCGCCCTGGGAAGCCCCACCCTCGGGACCTCCGGGCCCCCCGCGGATCTCGCGGACCTCGCCCGGGACGCCTGGGAGCTGACGGCCGACCGGCCCCGCACCCTCCTCGGGATCGCGGGGCCGCCCGGCGCGGGCAAGTCGACGTTCGCGCGGGCGCTGGTGGAGGAGCTCGGCGAGAGGGCCGCGTATCTGCCGCTCGACGGTTTCCACCTCTCGAACGACCAGCTGGAGCGCCTCTCCCTCACCTCCCGCAAGGGCTCGGAGCCGAGCTTCGACGTCCGGGGATACGTCGCACTCCTCACCCGGGTCCTCGATGACACGGGCCACGACATCTACGTACCCGATTACGACCGCACTCTCCACGAGCCGGTGGCGGCCCGGCACCGCGTCCCGCAGGCCGCCCGGCTCGTCGTCACCGAGGGGAACTACCTGGCGTGCGATCTGCCCGGCTGGCGTGCGGCGCGGCGGCTGATGGGGGAGTGCTGGTACGTGCAGGCACCTGCGGAGGTACGTCAACAACGCCTGACAGAGCGGCAGTTGGCGGGCGGGCGGACGGCCGACGGGGCGGCCGCGTGGGTGGCGACGAACGACGGCCCCAACGGTGACCTCGTGGAGAAGTCGCGCCGCCGCTGCGATCGGATCGTCTCCACTATTGGTATGGACATGTTCAACTACCGCCCATAATCTGGGCTTGGTCTAGACCGCACCCCCACTGAATTCACTGCACTCACTGCACCCGCAGTGCCGCAGCGCGCGCACGGCTCACCGGAATCCCCACGTTTCCCCTGGAGCGGCAGCATGCGAAACAAGAAGCTCTACGCGGCCATGCTCGGCGCCACCACGGTCGGGGCCCTCGCGCTCTCGTCCGGTGGCGCGAGCGGTCACGGCTACACCGACCTGCCGGCCAGCCGCCAGATCAACTGTGCCAACGGCACGGTGAGCGGCTGCGGTTCCATCCAGTACGAACCTCAGAGCGTCGAGGGCCCCAAGGGCTTCCCGGCGTCAGGACCGGCCGACGGCAAGATCTGCTCGGCGGGCATCGGCGGCTTCGACACGCTCAACCAGCCGAAGGCTCCGGGTGGCGGCGCCTGGCCGACGACCAGTGTCAGCGCAGGTCAGAACTACTCCTTCCGCTGGCAGTTCACGGCACGCCACCGCACCACCGACTTCAAGTACTACATAACCAAGCAGGGTTGGGACGAGAGCAAGCCGATCACGCGGGCCGCCCTCGAGACGACCCCGTTCCTCGACGTCCCCTACGGCGGCCAGCAGCCGCCCGCCACGCTCTCGCACTCCGGGACGATTCCCGGCGGCAGAAGCGGACACCACGTGATCGTCGCGGTATGGACGGTCCACGACACGGCCAACGCGTTCTACGCCTGCTCGGACGTCAAGTTCTGAGCGGGAAGTTCTGAGCAGAATGTTCTGAGCCGGAAGTTCTGAGCAGAGAATTCTGAGCAGAGCTTGAGGCTCCGCGGCTCTCCCCACGGGTAGGTCCCGCGCACGCCGCCCATGACCGGGGCGGTGTGCGCGGGATGCTGGATGCGACACCTGGGCGAGCGACCTCCACATCTGACGCCCCATCAATTATGGTGCGCGGCCATGGAGTCCACCGGTACTACCGTCGCGGAACTCGTGCAGGCGCGCTGGGGTGACCACCGTCCCGGGCTGCGCTTCGAGAGTCAGGAGTTGACCCACCACCAGGTCTCGGCAGGTGCTGCGGCCAGGGCGGCGCTCCTTGCCGACCTGCTGCCTATAGGTGCCGAGCCGCACATCGGGGTCCTGCTCGACAACACCCCCGAGTACGCCCTGTGGTTGAGCGCGGCGGCGCTCGCGGGGGCGGCGGTGGCGGGCATCAACCCCACCCGCAGAGGCGCGGAACTGGCCCGCGACATCGTGCACACGGAATGCCGCGTCCTGATCACGGAACGGGCGCATCTGCCGCTCCTGGACGACCTCCGACTCCCGGGCGTGCGCGTCCTCGTGACGGATGCGGACGCATACGAGGAGCTCCTCGCCCCCTACGCGCAAGCCCGCCCGGAGACTTCGAAGTCAGCGACTCCGTCGAGCCGCATGCTGCTCTACTTCACCTCCGGTTCGACCGGGGCGCCCAAGGCCGCGATCTGCACCCAGGGCCGCCTGGCTGCGGCGGGCCGGTCCTTGGCCGGCCACTTCGGCCTGGGCCCGGAGGGCGTCCACTACATCTGCATGCCCATGTTCCACGGCAACGCGGTGATCGCGGACTGGGCGCCCGCGCTGGCGGCCGGGGCGGGGGTGGCGCTGCGGCGCCGCTTCTCGGCCTCGGCGTTCCTGGACGACGTACGGACGCATCGGGCCACGTACTTCACGTACGTGGGGAGGGCGGTGCAGTACATCCTGGCGACGCCGGAGAAGGCCGACGACGCGTCCAACCCCCTCCTGATGGGCTTCGGCACGGAGGCGGGAGCGGTGGACACGGCACGCTTCGAGAAGCGGTTCGGGGTGCGGCTCGTCGAGGGGTACGGCTCTTCGGAGGGCGGGGCGGCGATCCAGCGGACGCCGGGGACACCGGCCGGGGCGATCGGGCGGGCGGCGCCGGGGGACGAGCTCGCGGTGGTGGATCCCGAGACACGGGAGGAGTGCCCGCCGGTTGCCTTCGCCGCGGACGGGCGGATCCTGAACGGGAGTGAGGCGATAGGGGAGTTGGTGAACAAGGGCCGGTCGCCCTTCGAGGGGTACTGGCGGCACGCGGAGGCGGACGCGGCGCGGCTCCGGGGCGGGTGGTACTGGACGGGGGACCTCTTCTACCGGGACGCCCATGGATTCCTCTACTTCGCGGGGCGTACGGACGATCGGCTCCGCGTGGACAGCGAGAATCTGGCGGCCGCGATGATCGAGAACATTCTCGCGCGGTGGGAGGGGGTGGCGGCGGTGGCGGTGTACGCGGTGCCGGATCCTGTGGCGGGGGATCAGGTTATGGCCGCGGTCTCGCCTCCGGCGGGGGTGGACTTCGATCCCGTCGCCTTCGCGGAATTCCTGCTGTCACAGGCGGACTTGGGGACGAAGATGGCGCCCCGCTTCGTGCGGGTGGTGCGGGAGATGCCGGTGACGGCGACCAACAAGGTGGCGCGGGCCGCCCTCCGGAAGGAGGGTTTCCGCTGCGGGGACCCCGTCTGGTGGCGCCCCCAGGCCGGGGACGGCGGCTACCACCGCCTCACCACGGCGGCGCAGTCCACGCTGCTTGCCCAGTACACGTCGCAGTCCCGCGACCACCTGCTCCGCGGCTGACCCCGCAGTCGCCGCATACCGTGGTCCCATGGCCAGGGAGAGCGTCTCAGCGGAGCTTCGGCGGCGGCACTACTTGGGGAGCAGTGCGCCCTGGAGGGGCGTCGCCTACCTCATCGGTGGTGTGGTGCTCGGCGTCCTCGTTCTCGTGGGTGGGCTCGTCGGCGTCGTGGTCGGGGTCGGCCTCTCCCTCGTTCTCGTCGGGCTTCCCCTGCTCGCCCTGCTCCCCTTCGCCGCCATCCCCGTCGCCGCCCTCGAACGCCGCCGCCTGACCCTCATCGACCCCACACCCCGCGCTCCTGCCCCCACTCCCCACCGAACGCCCGAAGCCCCCGGCATCTCCGCCTGGTTCAAGCTCCGGGTCAAGGAGCAGGCCACCTGGCGCGAGCTCGCGTACACCGTGCTGCTCGCCCTCGTGCTGTGGCCCCTGGACCTCCTCGTACTCGCCTGCACCATCGGCGCCCCCGCCCTCCTCATCGGCACCCCCGCCCAACTGGCCCTCGACGGAGGCGAGATACGCGCCGCCAAGCTCTGGCTGGTCAGCGACTACCCGCACGCCTTCGCCGCCGCCGCCCTCGGCCTGGCCCTGCTCGCTCCGCTCCTCTATCCCCTCGGCGCCTACGCCACCGCCCGAGCCGCCCTCGCCCGGCTCCTCCTGGCCCCGCGTGAGGGCGAGTTGACCCAGCAACTCGCGGAGGTGACCCGCTCCCGGGCCCGCCTCGTGGACGCCTTTGAAGCCGAACGGCGCCGTATTGAACGCGACCTCCACGACGGAGCACAGCAGCGGCTCGTCGCGCTGACCATGACCCTGGGCCTCGCCAGGCTCGACACCACCCCCGGCAGCCCACTCGGCGCCCAGCTCGCCACCGCCCACGACGAGGCGGCGAACGTACTCACGGAACTGCGGGAGCTCATCCGCGGCATTCATCCCCAGGTCCTCGTCGACTACGGACTCGCCGCCGCCATCGAGGACGCCGCCGACCGCTCGCCGATCCCCGTCGACACCGACCTGGACGGTCTGCCCCGCCTCCCCGAACCCGTCGAATCCGCCGGGTACTTCACCACCCGGGAAGCACTGACCAACATCGCCCGCCACAGCGAAGCACCCCGCGCGCACGTCAGCGCCCGCCACGAGCACGACACCCTCCGCATCGACGTGCGCGACGAAGGCAAGGGCGGCGCCGACCCCGCCCGCGGCACCGGCCTGACCGGCCTGGCGGACCGGCTCGCGGTGCTCGATGGCACACTGACCGTCACCAGCCCGCCGGGCGGGCCGACCGTACTGTCCGTGGAGATCCCGTGCCGAGCCCAGCACTCCCGAGAACCACTCCGCTGAGGATCGTCGTCGCCGAGGACAGCGTGCTGCTGCGTGAGGGCCTCGTAGGCCTGCTCAACCGCTTCGGCCACGACGTACCTGCCGCCCTCGGTGACGCCGAGGGTCTGCGCGCCGCCGTCGAGACGCACGAGCCCGACCTCGTCCTCACCGACGTACGCATGCCGCCCACCTTCCAGGACGAAGGCCTGCGCGCCGCCCTCGCCCTGCGCGCCGAGCGGCCCGAGCTGCCGATCCTGGTGCTCAGCCAGTACGTGCAGCGTTCGTACGCCGCCGAGCTCCTGGACACCGGTGACGGCACCGGCGTCGGCTATCTGCTCAAGGACCGGGTGGGCCAGGTCGAGCAGTTCGCCGACGCGGTGACGCGGGTGGCGGACGGCGGGACGGTCGTCGACCCGGAGGTCGTACGACAGTTGATCAGACGCCGCCGCGACCCCCTCGAACAGCTCACGCCGCGCGAGCGCGAGGTGCTCGGCCTGGTGGCCGAGGGCAGGTCGAACGCGGCGATCGCCGCCGAACTCGTCGTCAGCGAGGCAGCGGTGGGCAAGCACATCGGCAACATCCTCGGGAAGCTCGACCTGCCGCCGGCGGACGGCACGCACCGCCGGGTGCTCGCCGTCCTGGCGTATCTGCGGTCCTGACCCGGAAAGCGTGCACTGGCCACCGGTCTGGTCCATTACGATCCTGAACCATGAGCACGTCAGACCAGATACCGGCGGATACCGGCAGCAGGGCAGGCCTCACGCCGCGCCAGGCCCGGCGCATACGGATGGCCGCGGCCTCGGTGCTGATGGCCGCGGCGGCCGTAGTGCTCGCCGTACGCCTGGCGAGCCGGTCGTCGGTCCTGGTCGTGGGGGTGTACGGGTTGCTGCTCGTCCTCTGCGGCCTTGTGATCGAACTCAGCAGGCGCGGACGGACCCGGCTCGGCAGCTATCTCCTCGCCGTCGGCCTGGTGGCCGCCCTGCTCATGGACTGGGTGGTGCTTGCCTGACGAGGCCCTGGTCAGGAGGCGGGACGGGCGCCTCGCGCAGTCCGTACCGCTGATGGATCCTCCGCAGCCGCGGCGGCGCCCACCACGCACGGCGGCCGAGCAGGGTCATCGTCGCCGGTACGAGGAACATGCGGACCACGGTCGCGTCGATGAGCACAGCGAGCGTCAGACCGAGCCCGATCTGCAGGATCGGTGAGAAGCCGCCGGTCATGAAGCCGCCGAAGACGATCGCGAGCAGCAGCGCCGCACAGCTGACGACACGGCCCGAGCGGCGCAGCCCTTCGACGGTGGCGGCACGGTGGTCGCCGGTCTCCAGCCACGTCTCCCGCATCCGGGACAGGATGAACAGCTCGTAGTCCATGGCGAGTCCGAACGCGATCGCGATGATCAGCGGCGGCGCGGTCAGGCTCAGCGCCCCGAGCCCCTCACCGCCGAGCAGTCCCGCGAGATGCCCGTCCTGGAAGACCCACACCACGACGCCGAGCGCGGCACCCAGGCTGAGCAGAGTGGTGGCGAGCGTACGCAGGGGGAGCAGCAGTGAGCCGGTGAAGGCGAAGAGCAGGACGAACAGGCCGACCAGGACCGTCAGTACGGCCCAGGGCACACGCTCGGCGAGCATCGAGCGGAAGTCGACGAGGCTCGCCGCGTTGCCGGTGACCTGGATGGGCTCGTCGCCGCGGAGGTCACGCACCTGCTCCACGAGCCGGGTGGCGGTGGGGCCGTCGACCGAGCCGTTAGGCGTCAGCTCAAGGAGGACCGTGCCGTCGGAGAGCCGCTCGCGGTCGGCCGCCCGGATCCCGGGCAGGGCACGGATCTTGTCCTCGCAGTCGGGATCCGCGCCGGACCCGATGAGCACCTGGACGGGGTCGGTGTCCGTCCCCGCCGGATAGTGCTCGCGCACGGTGTCGTACAGCCGCCGGGCCTCGGTGTCGTGCGGGAGCTGCCGCGCGTCGCCGATGCTGATCCGCATCCCGAAGACGGGCAGCGCGAGGACGGCGAGTACGGCGACGACGGCGGTGGCCACGGCCATGGGGCGCCGGGCGGAGAAGAGCGCGAGGCGCGCGAAGAAGGCGCCGGGCTCGGGTGTGCTGCGGGAGCTGTTGACCCTCGAAGTCCATCCGCGCATACGGGACTTCGCCCCCGAAGGCGCGATCTTGCCGCCGAAGAGAGCCAGCAGGGCGGGCAGCAGCGTCAGCGCCGCCAGCATGTCGACGACGACCACCGCGCCGGCCGCCAGGCCCATGCTGCGCAGGAACGGGCTGGGGAACCAGACGAGCCCCGACAGACTGATGGCCACCGTCAGACCGGAGAACAGGACGGTGCGCCCGGCGCGGGCGACGGTCGCGTGCACGGCCCGCGCCACGTCCCGCGTCTTCCCCCGCTCCTCGCGGAAACGGATCACCATCAGAAGCGCGTAGTCGACCGCGAGGCCGAGCCCGAGCATGGTGACGATCTGGACTGCGTAGACGGAGATCTCGGTGAACTGGCTGAAGCCGTAGAGGGTCAGGAAGGCGCCCGCTACGCCGCTCACGGTGACCAGGAGCGGGAGTCCGGCCGCCCGCAGCCCGCCGAAGATGAGGAGAAGTACGACAAGGACGGCGGGCAACGTGATCAACTCTGCCTGGGCGACGTCCTCCTGGGCCCTCCCGCCCATCTGCTCGCCGAGCAGCGGCCCGCCGCTCACCGCCACGTCACCGGCGGTGATCTCGCGGAGCCGGTCGGCCGCGTCGCCGACGGCCTCCTCCTCGGCGTCGTCGTCGAGGCCGCCCTTGAGGGTGACGGGGATGAGCAGGGCCCTGCCGTCCTGCGCGACCAGACCCCGGGTGGTGTACGGATCAGGCACCTGAGCGATGCCCGGCTGCTTGCGTACGTCGGCGACCGCGTCGCCCACCTGCGCGCGCAGCTGTGCGGTGTCGACGGCGGGGCCCGCCACGACGGCGTTGAAGTCGTCCCCGTCCGGGGTGAGTTCGGCCAGGCGCTCATCGGCGACGACCGACTCGCTGCCGGGGACGTCCTCGACCGACGAGGTCAGGTCGCCGAAGACCCGGGTGCCGAAGCCGAGGCCGAGGACGAGGAGAAGGAGCCAGACGAGGACGACGGCTCGTGGGCGTTGGGTCGCTGTGCGGGCGAGGGCGGCGAGCATGGCTGGCGCCTCCTTGGGAGATTCCGGGGTACCGACCCTCAGAGTTGCCCTCGCGTGCCCGTGGCGGATCGCCGTGGTGGGCCGTCTTGCGGGCTCCCTCGCGCGGGGTAGGTCTCCGTCGGACGGGGGAGAAGGCGCGGGGCGTACGTCGCGGCGCCGTCGCTCCCGAGGGCGGGGCCGGACGGCTCGCGGAGCGCGAGAGCGGCCGGGTGACTGCCCTTGGGCTCCTCGCACCCTTGGGCGCCCCGCATTCGTGGGCTCCTCGCACCCTTGGGCGCCCCGGACGCCGCACCGCCGCCGCACCGCCGCCGCGCGGAAACCGCGCGCCCGGCCCGGATGACGGCAGGGGCCGGCCGGGCGGGCCCTATCCCCCCGGCACCACGAGCCCCGTCTCGTACGCGCAGATCACCGCCTGCACCCGGTCCCGCAGCGCCAGCTTCGACAGGACGTTGCTGACATGGGTCTTCACCGTGTGCTCGCTGACCACGAACGACGCCGCGATCTCCGCGTTGGAGAGCCCCCGGGCCAGGAGCCGAAGCGTCTCCTCCTCGCGGGCGGTGAGGACCGCGAGGCGCTCGGCGGGCGAGACGGCGGGCGCGTCGGACTCCGTGCGGCGGCGCCGGACCACGTCCGCCACCAGGCGCCGCGTCACCGAGGGCGCGAGCAGCGAGTCCCCGGCTGCCACGACCCGCACCGCGTGCACCAGGTCGTCCCTGCGGACGTCCTTGAGCAGGAAGCCGCTCGCTCCCGCGTACAACGCCTCGTACACATACTCGTCGAGGTCGAACGTGGTCAGCATGACCACCCGGCAGCTGGACTGCGCGCACACCTGGCGGGCCGCCTCGATGCCGTCCATCCCCGGCATGCGGATGTCCAGGAGGATGACGTCGGGGGCGTGTCGGCGCACGGCGGCCACCGCCGCCGCGCCGTCGCCCGCCTCCGCCACCACCTCGATGTCGGGCTGTGCCTCAAGGATCATGGAGAAGCCGCTGCGCACCAGCTCCTGATCGTCGGCGACCGCCACCCGGATGCTCATCCCCCAAGGATGCCGTGGGCAGCCGTACGGCGACACGGAATCCACCATCGGGATCGTTCCCGGCATCGGCGGTGCCACCGCAGGCGGCGGCGCGTTCCTGGATGCCGACGAGTCCGTGCCCGGCGTTCCCGGGGGCGGCGAGCCCGGCTCCGTCATCCCGGACCACGATCCGCAACTCGCCGACGGTCCAACCCAGTTGGACCGCCACCCGGGTCGCCCCCGCATGCTTCACGCAGTTGGTCAGGGCCTCCTGGACGATGCGGTACGCGGCCACCTCGACGTCGGGCGGCAGTGTCCGCGGCTCACCTTCCTCCGTCAACTCGACGTGCAGGCCCGCCCGTTCGACCAGGGCGGTCAGTTCCGGGAGCGCCGCGAGCGTCGGCTGCGGGACCCGTCCGGCGCCCGGGGGCGACGACTCCCTCAGGACGCCGAGGATCCGGCGCAACTGCACCATCGCGTCGCGCCCGGCGCCGGCGATCGCGTCGAACGCCCCCACCGCACGGTCCGGGTCGCTGCGCACGACCACAGGGCCCGCCTCCGCCTGGACCACCATCAGGCTCACCGCGTGGGCGAGGATGTCGTGCATGTCGCGGGCGATCCTGGACCGCTCCTGGCTGACCGCCCGCGCCGTCTCGGTGGCGCGCTGCGCCTCCTGGCGCCGGGCCCGGTCCTCCAGGGCGGCGGTGTACGCGCGCTGCACGCGGGCGAAGGCGCCCATGGCGTACGCGCTGACGAGGCTGAGCAGGTGGAAGGGGTACTCGTACGGCTCGGCGTGCTCCTTGAAGGTCATGGTGACGGCGGCCCCAGTCAGCCACCCGGCGAGCATGAAGCGCCGTTTCAGCGGTGTGCTCAGGGCGGCCACGGTGTAGAGGGCGACCATGCCGCCGAAGCAGACGTCGGGCGGCGGCCGGTGGTAAAGCGCCATGGCGGGCGTGAAGAAGGCGACCGCTGCCGCGCAGGCGAAGGGCGCGCGGCGCCGCCAGATCAGCGGCACCGCGGTCCCGGCGCCGAGGACGAACCCGGCGGCGCTCAGCTCGTCGCCCCCTTCGTCGGGGAAGAGGAACTGGAGCGAGACGGCGAAGAGCACCACGGCGGCGAGCGCGGTGTCCATGACGTAGGGGTGGTCGGTGCGCATGCGGGTCAGGGCGAGGAAGGGACGTCGCATCGGGCGGCTCCTCGGGGCAGGAGGCCGTGCCAGTATCGCGGCGGCCCGGCGGCGCTGTCCTCACCGGTGCGGGGGATATGCGGCGCGACGAAGTGCAGCGGAACGAGCGGAACGAAGTGCCGCGCAACAAAGGAAGCCCCTCGCTTCCGCGAGGGGCTTCCTTCTGTCTGTGCGCCGCCAGGGACTCGAACCCCGGACCCGCTGATTAAGAGTCAGCTGCTCTAACCAACTGAGCTAGCGGCGCCTGCTGACTCAAAAATAATACCTGGTCCCGGAGGGTGCTCCGAACCGCCCGCGATCGATACCCGGCGGCCCCTAGATCGCCAGCGAGAGCAGCACCGGCGCCGCCCCGCGGTTGAGCGTCTGGGCTGCTTCCCGCAGCCGGTGCGCGTGCTCCACCGGCAGGGAGAGCGCCAGGCAGCCGACGGCGGAGCCCGCGGTGATGGGGACGGCGGCGCAGACCGTGCCGACCGCGTACTCCTGGAGGTCGAGGACCGGGACCGTGGCGGGCTGGGAGGCGAGACGGTTCAGGAGGACCCGCTCGTTCGTGATCGTCCGCGAGGTGAGGCGGGCCATCTTGTGGCGGGAGAGGTGGTCCCTGCGGCCGTTCACGTCGAGCTGGGTCAGCAGGCTCTTGCCGACCGCGCTGGCGTGCGCGGAGGAGCGGAAGTCCACCCATTCGTTGACCTTCGGGGTGCGCGGGCCGTCCGCGAAGTCGGTGATCTTGATTTCGCCGTCTTCGTACCGGCTGATGTAGACCGCCGCGCCGATCGAGTCGCGCAGCCCGTCCAGCGTCGCCTTGAGCTTGGCGCGCAGGGCCTGGTCGCGGTGCTGGGCCGAGCCGAGGCGGGTGAGGGATTCGCCGGTGACGTACGCCCCGTCTGCGATCTGCTCGACGTACGCCTCGCGGCGCAGCATGCGCAGCAGGGCGGCGAGTTGGTGTGCGGGCAGCTTGGACTGCCGGGCGAGCTCGGCGTCGGTCACGCCGGCCTCGTGCCGGGCGACGATTTCGAGCACCCGCAGGGCACTCTGGACCGAGTGCTGCGGCGTCGTCGGCTCGTGCTTCAGCGCCACGGCTTCCCCCTGCGTGGAACGGTTCCGGACAGCTGGGCTCCGTCCCACGATAGTGGCCAAGGGGCCGATATGGAGCGCCTGTTGACGAGATTGGTGGCGCGCTCCGGCTCTGTCAGCAGGAACGCGCCACCCTGGCATATGTCAGTGTCACCACCCAAGGCCATTGCCTGGGTGATTACGGTGCGCGGTCACAGGACTGCGCTGAGGAACTCCCGGGTGCGCTCGTGCTCCGGTTCCGTGAAGATCTTCTCCGGTGTCCCGGATTCGATGACGCGGCCCGAGTCGAACATCAGGACCTGGTCCGAGATGTCACGGGCGAAGTTCATCTCGTGGGTCACGCAGAGCATCGTGATGTCCGTGGTGTGCGCGATGTCCCTGAGGACGTCGAGGACGCCGGCTACCAGCTCGGGGTCGAGCGCGGAGGTGACCTCGTCCAGGAGCAGCACCTGCGGACGCATCGCCAGGGCACGCGCGATCGCGACACGCTGCTGCTGGCCGCCGGAGAGCTGCGTCGGGTACGCGTCGCAGCGGTCCCCGAGCCCGACCAGGTCGAGCAGCTCGCGCGCCCGCTGCTCCGCCTCGTCCTTGGGCAGGCCGAGGACGTTGACCGGCGCCTCCATGATGTTGCGCAGGACCTTCATGTTCGGGAACAGGTTGAACTGCTGGAAGACCATCCCGATGTTCTTGCGGACCTCGCGGATGTGCTTCTCGCCCGCCGGGACGAGCTTGCCGTTCTTCTCCTCGTGCATGAGGTAGTTGCCGCCGACCTTGATGGTGCCCTGATCGGGCTTCACCAGGGTCATCAGGAGGCGCAGGATCGTGGTCTTGCCGGAGCCGGACGGGCCGATCAGGGTGACGTGCTTGCCGGAGTCCACGGAGAAGTCCAGCTCGTCGAGGACGGTGTTCGAGCCGTAGCGCTTGACCACCTTGTCGAAGCGGATCAGCTCGCTGCCGTCGACGGCCGGGTTGGGGATTTCCTGGGAAGTGCTGTTGTCAGCGGACAAGACGACGCTCCAAAACTCGCAGAAGAAGAGAGGCCGGGTAGGCGATGACGATGAAGGCGACACCGACGATGCTGATCGCCTCGTAGGTGAAGGTCGCCTGGCTGTATCCCTGGGCCTGGCCCAGCATGTCGAGCGCGCCGATGGCCGCCATCTGCGGCGACTCCTTCAGCATGACGATCACGTAGTTGCCGAGCGCGGGGATCACCCTGCGCACTGCCTGCGGCAGGATCACCGCGGTCCAGGTGCGCTGCTTGGTGAGGCTGAGCGCGGTGGCCGCCTCCCACTGCCCCTCGGGGACACCTTCGATGCCCGCCCGGTACACCTCGGAGGTGTACGTCGAGTAGTGCAGGCCGAGCCCGACGATGCCGGTGACGAGCGGGGACATCGACGGGCCCCACTCCGGCACCACGTAGAAGAGGAAGAACAGCTGCACCAGGAGCGGAGTGTTCCGGATGAACTCCGTGAACACTGTCACCGGCCAGCTGATCCACTTCTTCTCCGACCGCTGGGCGATGGCCCAGACCATGCCGAGCGAGAAGGCGATCAGGGTGCCGAAGAACAGCGCCTTGAGAGTGATCCACACGCCGTCCCAGAAGAGCGGCATGAAATCATCGACGTTCTGCCAGTCCCAGTTCACTTGGCACCCCCCGCGCCGGTGACGACGTCGATCGACGACTTGGAGCGGATCCCGCTGAACAGGCCCAGCTTCTCGGGAGCCTGCCCCACGCCCTTCTTGGCGTGCCGCTCAAGGAGCCGCATGCCGCGCGTGAGGATGAAGGCGAACACGAAGTACAGCCCGAGCAGCAGCGTGTAGATCGGCCCGCTCTCGGTCGTGACGAGACGGAGCAGATCGCCGGCGAAGGTCATGTCGGCCACCGCGATGAGGGAGACGAGGGACGTGCCCTTGAGCAGCTCGATCAGGAGGTTGTTGAAGGGCGGCAGCATCTCGGGCCAGGCCTGCGGCAGTTCGATGCGGCGCAGCCGCTGCATCGGCGTGAAGTTCAGGGCGATGCCCGCCTCGCGCTGCGCCTGCGGCACCGCGGCGAGCGCCCCGCGCACGATCTCGGACGCGTACGCCCCGTACGTGATGCCCAGGGCGATGACGCCCGCGAAGAGAGGCTCGAAGCTGATCTGGAACAGCGCGGGCACCGTGAACGCGATCCAGAACATGAAGACCAGCGACGAGGTGCTGCGGAAGATCTCGAAGTACGTTCCGGCGAGGAAGCGCACGATCCAGAGACGGGACGTGCGAAAGACCCCGATGGGGAAGGCGATCAGGAAGGCGAGGGCCGCGCTGAGGAAGGTGACCTGCACGGTGATCCAGATGCCGGGCAAGAACCAGTTCTCCAGGAACTGTGACGACATCATCAGGAGGCTCCCTTCACCGGGGGGCACAGCTTCGCGGCCGTCAGGTCCGTCATCTCGGTCTCGGTGAACCCGAACCGCTTGACGACCCTGAGCAGTTCACCGCTCTCCTTGAGCTTGTGCAGCTCCTTGTTGAAGGCGTCCCGCAGGGTCTTCTCGGACAGCCGGAAGGCGAAACCACCCGCACCGTAGGCCGGTTCGCCGTCGATGACCGGCTGGAAGGGCTTCGTCGCCTCCACCCGCGGATTGCCCTTGACCACGTCGCGCACGGTGACCGCGGTCCCGGCGAAGGCGTCGACCCGGCCGAGCGCGACGGCGTCAGCGCCCGCCACCTGATCGGGCACCACGAGGACGGATTTCACGCCATTCGCCTCGGCGGTGGCGATCTGCGCGTAGGCCGTACCGCTCGCCAGCTTCAGGCCCTTCTTCGCGATGTCCTCATATTTCTTGATGCCGTGCGGATTGCCCTTCTTCACGATGAAGGAGTCGAGCATCAGGTAGTCGGGGTCGGAGAACAGCACCTGCTCGCAGCGCACCGGGCTGATGTACATGCCCGCCGACACCACGTCGAACTGCCGGGCCTGGGTCAACCCGGGGATCAGCGCGCCGAACTTGGTGGGCACCGCCTTGACCTTGGGCACGCCGAGGCGAGGGAAGATCACCTTGGCGATTTCCGGTGCCTCGCCGGTCACCTCGCCGTTCTCGTCGATGTATCCGAACGGAACCTCCCCCGCGACACCGATCCTGACCTCGCCGGCGTCACGCAGCCGGTCCAGCAGATCACCGCCCTCGACCTTCCCTTCCTCCGGGACCCGGCTGCAGGCCGCGCCCCCGAATACACCCAGTGCCGCCACGCCCGCTCCGGTGAGCAGGGAGCGGCGGCGGACTGTTTTCCCGATGAATCCCTCGTTGTTCCCAAGTGGTGGAGCCATGGGCGCGCGGCTACCCGACTCGACGCAAGATATGCGGGCCAATTTCGGCCTCTGATGCAATCGTTGTGCTCTTGACCCAGGGAGGAGCATGGGACACATGGCAGACCGATTCATCGAAGTCTCCCTCGCCAAGCGGGGAGTTCAGTGCACGGCAAAGCTGCTCGACGACCGGGCCCCGGTGACCTGCGCGGCGGTGTGGGAGGCGCTTCCGCTCAGCGAGGACGTCTATCACGCGAAGTATGCCCGCAATGAGATCTACGCCCTCTTTCCGGCCTTCGCGGACCGCGAGCCGCCCCTGGAGAACCCGACAGTCACCCCCATCCCCGGCGACCTCTGCTATTTCTCCTTCAACGGGACACAGCTGGGCACCCAGGCCTATGGGTACGAACCGGCCGCGGACGTCAAGGCGGGCGCCACGGTCGTGGACCTCGCCCTCTTCTACGAGCGCAACAACCTGCTGCTCAACGGGGACGTCGGCTGGGTCCCCGGCATCGTCTGGGGCCAAGTGGTCGAAGGCCTCGACCAGATGGCCGAGGCCTGCAACGACCTGTGGCGCGCGGGCGCGCAGGGCGAGACGCTGAACTTCCGGAGGATGTAAAGCAAGAGCCGTCCGGCGATTGAGGACTGGGGTCCGGGGGCCAAGCCCCTGGCTGCCTAGCCCGCAGCAGGCGGTGCGATGCCGCCGGCCCCAGCTCCGTACAGCGCGTGCGCGGCCCGCAGGACGAGCGCGTCGGCATGCCGCGCCCCCACGATCTGCACCCCGACGGGAAGACCTTCCCCGTCCACCCCGCAAGGGACAGTCGCGGCCGGCTGCTGCGTCATGTTGAAGGGGTACGTGAACGGGGTCCACCCCGTCCACCGACGATGGCCGGAACCTTTCGGTACCTCCGCTCCCGCCTCGAACGCGGTGATCGGCAACGTCGGTGTGACCAGAAGGTCGTACGTCTGGTGGAAGCGGCCCATGCGACGGCCGAGCTCCATGCGTACGTCAACTGCGGCAAGGTAGTCGAGCGCGCTGGACCGGGCACCCTGCGCACAGACCTCCCGCAGCCCGGGGTCGAGCAATTCCCGCCGGTCGGGCGGCAGGTGCTGGATCACCCGCGCCGCGCCGCTGAACCACAGCGTGTGGAAGGCCTCCACCGGGTCCGTGAAGTCGGGGTCCGTCTCCTCGACGTACGCACCCTGCGCGGCAAGGGACTCCACCGCCTGCCGCACCGCCGCGGCCACCGCGGGACGCACCGCGACCTGACCGCCGAGCGAGGGCGAGTACGCGATGCGCAGACCGCGTACGCCGCCTTCGATACCCGCGCGGAAGCTGCCGTCCACCGGACCGAGCTGCGACCAGTCGCGCCAGTCGGGGCCGCTGATGACGTCCATCAGGAGCGCCGCGTCCGCAGCGTCCCGCGTCATCGGGCCGACGTGCGCCAGCGTGCCGAACGCGGAAGCGGGATACAGCGGCACGCGTCCGTACGTCGGCTTCAGCGCGAAGATCCCGCAGAAGGAGCCCGGGATCCGCACCGAGCCGCCGCCGTCCGTGCCGAGCGAGACCGGCGCCGCGCCGAGCGCCACTGCCGCCGCGCTGCCGCCGCTCGAACCGCCCGCGGTGCGCGAAGGGTCGTACGGATTGCGCGTGATCCCGCTCTGTGGGCTGTCCGTGACGCCCTTCCAGCCGAACTCGGGCGTCGTCGTCTTCCCGATGAACACCGCGCCATGCTCGCGAAGCCGCGCCACCGACGGCGCGTCCTCGTCCCAACTCCCGTCCATCTGAACGGTTTTCGAGCCCCGCAGGGTCGGCCCGCCGCGCTGCAGCAGGATGTCCTTGACCGAGACGGGCACCCCGTCCACCAGACCCACCGGCTCACCGCGCCGCCACCGCTCGGTGCTCGACTCGGCCTGGGCGAGGGCCTCTTCGGAGTCGAGGCGCACGAAGGCGTTCACCGCGGGCTGCACTTCCTCGGCCCTGCGCAGCGCCGCACGTGTCGCGTCGACCGGACTGAATTCGCCCTTGCGGTAGGCGTCGACGAGTTGTACCGCGGTGAGATCCGTGAGTTCGGTCATGCACGCTCCTCAAGGGGGAGGGAAGTGGCTCGGGGGGTGATCAATTCCCCGGTACATACCCACGTTTCTTGTCGACCACGTTGGACAGGGGCCTCCCGGCCTCCCACTCCTCGTACAACTCGACGAACTGCGCGCCCAGTTCATCGCGCCAGCCGACCGTGTCGCCGCTCATGTGCGGGGACACGATCAGCCCCGGAGCCGTCCACAGCGGGCTGTCCGCGGGCAGCGGCTCGTGCTCGAAGACGTCGAGCGCCGCGCCCGCGATCCACCGCTTCGACAGGGCGTCCGCGAGATCGTCCTCCACGACGAGCGCGCCGCGCCCGATGTTGATGAAGCGCGCCGACGGCTGCATCATCCCGAAGCGCCGTGCGTCGAACATGCCGCGCGTGTCGTCCGTGAGCGGCGCCGCGCACACCACCCAGTCGGCGCGCGCCATGAGCCTGTCCAGCTCCTCCGGGCCGTGGACGCCGTGCCGGGCGCTGCGCCCCACCAGGGCGGTGATGATCCCGAGCCCCTTCAGCATGCGGACGATGGCGTGGCCGATCGGGCCCGATCCCACCACGCACGCGCGCGTGCGGGCGACGCGCCGGGTCTCGCGGTGCTGCCAGGTGCGCTCGCCCTGGAACTCCAGGGTGCGCGGCAGGTCCTTGGCCATGGCGAGGACGAGGGCGGCCACGTACTCGGCGATCGGCTGGTCGAAGACGCCCCGGGCGTTCGTGACCAGCGTGTCGGAGCGGGCGAGCTCGGGGCACATGAGGCGGTCCACGCCCGCGCTCGCGGTGTGCACCCAGCGGGGCCGCGGTCCCTCGCCGGGCCAGGCGAGACGCACCGCGTCCGAGAGGAAGTCCCACACCAGCAGCACATCGGCCCGGGGAAGTTGGTCCGCCAGGGTGTCCGCGTCCGCGTGCAGGATCCGGGCGCGGCCGGTGAGGCTGCCCAGACGGGGCGGCGGGGCGGGGGCCGGGGCGTCAAGGACCAGAACGGTTGTTTCGGACGTCGGGCCAGGCGTCGGGCCAGGCGTCGGATCAGGCATCGAATCAGACATTGATTCGGACATCGGGGAGAAACCGTTTCGCAATGAGAGTCCGCTTCCCTGAGTTTTGTGTCGGCCAGAGCCGTCTGAGATGTGCGGATTGACCACGCTCGCACCTGAAACTACCTTCGTCAACAGAGGTGCTCTATCACAAGCACCCCACGACTGCGTACGCTCCGTACGAGGCCGTAGCACACTCTGTAGCGCTTTCTCTGCGCCTTCTTGCCCCGTCCCGACGTCCCGGCGCGTCGCCGGTTCCGCATCTCCCGGCCCCCGGCCGGTCCCTCCATTGCACGCACGCACGAACTTGGGGCCTGCTCATGGACGTCTCCTTCCTCGGCGGACCACACCCTCAGCGCGGTGTAGGTGTCGTCGCCCCTTTCGACTTCGCCCTCGACCGGGAGCTCTGGCGCTGGGTGCCGGACGAAGTCTCCCTCCACCTGACACGCACTCCGTACGTGCCCGTCGAGGTAAGCCTTGACCTGGCACGACTCGTCAGCGAGCACGAAACGCTTGGCGAGGCGGTCCGCGCGCTGAGCGCCGCCGAGCCCGAAGTTCTGGCGTACGCCTGTACGTCGGGCAGCTTCGTCGGCGGCATCGCGGGTGAGCGCGCGATGTGCGAGGCCATGATCCGCGAAGGCGCGGTCGCGGCCGTCACGACATCGGGCGCGCTGCTCGAGGCGCTCGACGAGCTCGGCGCGCGGAGCGTCGCGCTCGTCACGCCCTACACCTGGTCGGTGACCCAGTCCCTGGAGCACTACTTGGCCGAAGCCGGTGTGTCGGTAACGGGCCGCGCCTATCTGGGCCTGACCCGGCACATCTGGAAGGTGCCGTACAAGGACGTGGCCGAGATGGCGCGCCGTGCCGTGCTCGGCGGGGCCGACGTGCTCTTCATCAGCTGCACCAACCTCGCCACGTACGACGTCATTCCGCAGCTGGAGGCCGAACTGCGGATTCCGGTGATCTCCGCGAACCAGGTGACGATGTGGTCCGCCCTGCGTCGTCTGGGTACGGATGCGGTAGGGCCCTACCAGGCGCTGATCAATCCGAGTGCCAGGCCGGGCGTGGGTCCGGTCGCGGGGCCGGGCGTGCTGCCCGGCATGGTGCCGGGCGAGCTGCCCGGTATGGCGTCGGGTGAGCTGCCCGGCATCGTGTCGGGTGAGCTGCCCGGTATGGCGTCGGGTGAGCTGCCCGGCGTGCTGCCGGTCGATCCGCCCCAGGGCCTGCCCGAAGGACCACCAACGCTGCCTTGAAGGAGGCTGGAAGTGACCGCACTTGGTTTCCTCTATCCGGGTCACTCGGCTGAGGACGACTACCCCCGCATGGAGCAGATGCTGGGGAGTGACGTCCGCCTTGACGTCGTCCACACCGACATCGGCGAGGACGCGCACAGGGTCGACGCGCTCCTGGAGATGGGATCGGCGGACCGGCTCGCCGCCGGGGTCGAGGCGCTGCGTCTCTCCGGGGCCGAGGCGGTGGTGTGGGCCTGCACCAGCGCGAGCTTCGTCTTCGGCTGGGAGGGCGCCCACGACCAGGTCCGCACCCTGGCCCGGGCTGCGGGCCTGCCGGCGTCCAGTACGTCCTTCGCGTTCGCTCACGCGGTACGTGAGGTGGGGGCGAGCAGGGTCGCTGTCGCGGCGACGTACCCGGAGGACGTCGCGTCCCTCTTCGCCTCGTTCCTGAAGGCGTCCGGCACGGAGGTCGTGTCGACGCGGGGGAGCGGGATCATCACCGCGGCGGAGGTGGGCACGTGGGGCTGGGACGAGGTCAGGGCCATGGCCCGCGCGGGCGACCATCCTGACGCGGAGGCGGTCCTGCTCCCGGACACGGCGCTGCATACGGCGGCGTACGTCAAGGCCCTGGAAGAGGACCTGGGCAAGCCGATCTTGACGGCGAACCAGGTGACGGTGTGGGAGGCGCTGCGCCTGGCTACGCGCCGGGTGAACGCTCCGTCACTGGGCGCGCTCTTCACCAAGGAGCCGGTGGTGCAGGTGCGGGGGGACTAGCGTCCGGCTGTGCGGGGGTACGGACTGGTCCGTCTGGAGCTTGGGGAGGGCGGGAAAGGCTTGCTCCCGGCCCCCACGGGAATAAAGCGGAGCCCCCCTCCTGTTGGCCCTGCGGAGCAACACGTACCGCACAAGCATGCGCAGCAGGAGGCAGCACCCCGTGACAGTGGAACCGAGCGACGACATCCGCGGCGAGCGGAACGGCACCGCGCCGGTCCCGCTCTCCGTGCTTGACCTGGTGACCGTGGGCGCGGGGCGGACCGCCACCGATGCCCTGAAGAAGAGCGTGGAGATCGCCAAGCTCGCCGAGGGGCGCGGCTACCACCGCTACTGGGTGGCCGAGCACCACTCCATGCCGGGCGTGGCCTCCTCCTCGCCCGCGGTCATCCTCGCCCACCTCGCCGCCCACACCGAGCGCATCCGGCTCGGCTCGGGCGGCGTCATGCTGCCCAACCACGCCCCTCTCGTCATCGCGGAGCAGTTCGGCACCCTCGAAGCGATGGCCCCGGGCCGCATCGACCTGGGCCTGGGCCGCGCCCCGGGCACGGACGGCGCGACCGCCGCCGCCCTGCGGAGGACCGAGCGCCTGGGCGAAGGCGCCGACGACTTCCCGCAGCAGCTCGCCGAGCTGACGCGCTTCCTGGACGACGACTTTCCCGACGGGCACCCGTACGGCCGTATCCACGCCGTCCCGGGCCCGGTCCAGGCCACCTCACCCGGCGGCGTCCAGTCCCCGCACCGCCCGCCCCTGTGGCTGCTCGGATCCTCCGGGTTCAGCGCCCGCCTCGCGGGAGTCCTCGGTCTGCCGTTCGCCTTCGCCCATCACTTCTCCGCGCAGAACACCATCCCGGCGCTCGACCTCTACCGGGAGTCGTTCAAGCCTTCCGCCGTTCTCGACGCCCCATACGCCCTGATCGGTGTGTCGGCGCTCGCTGCGGACGAGGAGAACGAAGCCCGGCGGCAGGTCCTCGCCGCCGCGTTGAACATGGTCCGACTGCGCACCGGGAAGCCGGGGCTGGTCCCGACGCCCGAGGAAGCCGAGGCGTACGAATTCGGTGAGATGGAGCGGGAGTTCGTCAACAGCTGGAACTCCAACGTCATTTACGGCACCGCCGACCATGTCCGCACCGGCCTCGACGACCTCGCCAAGCGCACCGGCGCCGACGAGTTGATGATCACGGCCAACGCGCACAGCGGCGAAGTGCGGCTGAGGTCCTATGAGTTGATCGCCGACGCGTACGGGCTGCCCCGCGCCTAGCCCTCAACCCGCGGCCAGCAGCGCGGAGATACGATCCGGCGCCACCGGGCGGGAGTACAGCCACCCCTGCCCGGTGTCGCAGCCGATCCGCCGCAGCCGTGCCGCCTGGGACGTCGTCTCCACGCACTCCGCGGTGACGGTCAGGCCGAGCCGGTGGGCGAGTTGCACCAGGGCCTCGACGATGACCTCGTCGGCGGGGTTGATGTGCGCCTCGCCCGCCTCCGCGTCGTACTGGAAGCCACGTACGAAGGAGCCGTCCAGTTTGAGGACGGACACCGGGAGCCGGCTCAGGTACGCCAGGTTCGAGTAGCCCGTGCCGAAGTCGTCGATGGCGATCCCCACCCCCATGTCGCTGAGCGACTGGAGGGCTTGGAGCGGGCGGCCCGCCGAGCCCATCACCGCCGACTCCGTGAGCTCCAACTGGAGCAGTGAGGGCGCAAGGCCGGTCTCGGCGAGGATGTCCGCCACGTCCGTCACCAGGTCCGAGTCCCAGACCTGACGCACGGCCACGTTCACGCTCACGAAGACCGGCGGCCGCTCCGGGTGGTCCAACTGCCACTGCCGGGCCTGGCGGCACGCCGTCCGCAGCACCCAGCGGCCGAGCTGCACGATCGAACCATCCTCCTCGGCCAGTCCGATGAACCGATTCGGCGTAAGGAGGCCGAAGCGCGGATGCTGCCACCGCACCAGCGCCTCGACCCCGCGCACGCCGCCGTCCTCCAGGCGCACCAACGGCTGGTAGTCCAGGACGAATTCACCGCGGTCGACGGCAGGCCGCAGCGAACTCGACAGCGTCTGCCGGGTCATGCGGTGGGCATTGCGCTCGGGGTCGAAGAGCGTCCAGCGGGCCTTGCCGTCCGACTTCGCCCAGTAGAGCGTCGTGTCGGCGGCCTGCATGAGGCACGTCGTCGTGGTCCCGGCGGCCCGTCGCTCCACGACGCCGATCGACGCCGAGACGGAGAGCCGCTGGCCGGACAGGTCGAAGGGCTCCTGTAGTGCCTTGAGCGCCGAATCGGCGAGGTCCGCCAACTGGTCCGTGCCCGTCGAGTCCTCCACCATGAGCGCGAACTCGTCGCCGCCGAGCCGCGCGACCAGCGGCGCCGCCGCCCTGCCGTGCCCGGCCTCGTCGGCGCACCGCGTGAGCCGCTCGGCGACGGCCGCGAGCAGTCGGTCGCCGATCCGGTGGCCGAGGGTGTCGTTGACCGCCTTGAATCCGTCGAGGTCCAGATAGCAGAGGCCGATCCGGCCGGTGCCCGCGTCGTCGTACGCACCCGCCTCGAGGGCGGCGGCGAGGCGTTCGAAGAACAGGCTGCGGTTGGGGAGCCGCGTCACCGGGTCGTGCATCTGCAGATGCCGCAGCCGGTCCTGGAGCTCGCGGCGCGCGCTGATGTCGGTGGCGGCGAGCAGCACCGTACGACCGCCGGGCATCGGCGAGACCGTGATCTGGACCCACAGCGAGTGCCCGTCGGGATGCTTCAGGCGCCGGGTGCAGCGCAGCTTCGCCTGGCGGCCGCGGAGCACCTCGCGGTACGCGTGCCAGGTGCGGGCGTCCGACGCCAGGTCCACCAGATCGGCGGCGAGGCGCCCCGTCAGCTCGGCCGGGCTCGCGCCGAGCAGCTCGGCGAGCGCTTCGTTGGCGTCGACGACGAGCCCTTCGCCGTCCACGACGCCGAGGGCGAGGGGGGCGGCGGCGAAAGCGGCTCGGTGATCCGGCGGCTGCCCCGGACGGCGACGCTCCGTAGTGGGCGCCACGGCGAGGTCGGGTGCTGTGACCGCTGTGGGCGCTTGGCCTTCAGACGTTCCGTTCACCACTTGCTCCCGCAGTGCAGTTGTTCGGCGAGGCCGGGCCCGCGCAGGAAAGTGTGCCGATCATAGGGGCTGGCCCGACGGCGCTTCCAGCCACAGCGCGGTGCCGCGTGGCGGCCGCTCCAGGCATAGGACAGATGCATGCCCGGCATGGGTTTGGCACTCACCCGACGGCAGATCGTTTCTGCTCAAGCCAGGGCCGGTTCCTACGCGCCTCGATCCCCCGGTGACCACCTGTGACGTTCTGTGAACGGATTGGCGGTCGCTCATCACTCGGCCGGGTCAGACAAACAGGGCATATGTGAAAAAAGCATCGCAGGGTGGGTGGGATGCCCAGCAATCCGCACCCGGAGGTCGACGTGCCGCGTCAGCTACTCCCCTGGGGACTCACCCGTGGAGGGGAGAGACGCCGGTTGCACAGCGCGGCTGCCGCCCTCACGTCCTTGACGGCACTCGCCGCCACGGGGCTCGTCGCGGGCCCCGCGATCGCCCAGACCTCGGCGGTGCCCTGCGCACTCCAGCGCACACCGGCCCATCACTCGGAGGGCCTGGACACCTGGAACGGTGCCTATCCGCGCCCGGACCGGACCCTCGACGCGGTGATGGTCTTCCTCTCCTTCCCCGACTCCCCGCCCCGGAGCTCCCCCGAGGAGCTCGCGGCCGACTACTTCCCCGCCACCAGCGAGTTCTTCGACCGCGCCTCGTACGGCAAGTTCGCCCTGCGCCCGCACCCGCGGCGCGAGTGGGTCGAGATGCCGGACTACTCCACCGACTACGCCATACAGCGCGACTGGAACCCGGCCAAGCGCAGCGCCTATCTGCGGGACGCCCTGGCCGCCGCCGATCCGCACGTCGACTTCTCGCGGTACGACGTCGTCTACCTCGTCGCCGACCCGGACGCGCCCGGCGTCGACTCGGACGCGACGAAGGTCGTGAACTTCGACAGGCCGATGCGGGCCGACGGAACGGACATCAAGCGCATCGTCACGGTCTTCGAGCGGCACCCCCCGGACCGCAACGTCCTCGCCCACGAGACGGGCCACGTCTTCGACCTGCCCGACCTCTACCACCGGCCGACGGACGGCCAGGGCGACTGGGACACGCACGTCGGCGACTGGGACGTCATGGGCAGCCAGTTCGGGCTCTCGCCCGACCTCTTCGGCTGGCACAAGTGGAAGCTCGGCTGGCTGGGCGAGCGGCAGGTGGTGTGCGTGGAGAGCGGGGGACGGCGGCTGACCCTGGAGCCGCTGTCCGTGCGGCCCGCGCGTGGGGGCGTCGGCGGCACCAAGCTGGCCGTCGTCCGCACCGGCCGCGGCAGCGCCATCGCCATCGAGGCGCGCGGCGCGGAGGGCAACGACCACGCGACCTGCACCGAGGGGGTGCTCGCCTATCGCGTACGCAACGAGGCGCCGTCCGGCGGCGGCCCGGTCGAGGTCCTCGACGCGCACCCGGACACGGACGCGTGCCGGGGCGAGTCGGTGTATCCGGCGCTCGCGGACGCGCCGGTGGGGGTGGGGGAGAGCTTCACGGTGCCGGACGAGGACGTGCGCATCGAGGTCGAGGGGCGGTCGGTGTCGGGCGCGTGGACGGTGAAGGTGACGGTGGGCTGAGCCTCTGCGTCCGGGACATGAAAGAAGCCCCTCGCTTCCGCGAGGGGCTTCTTTCTGTCTGTGCGCCGTCAGGGACTCGAACCCCGGACCCGCTGATTAAGAGTCAGCTGCTCTAACCAACTGAGCTAACG
>NZ_JBWLKL010000065.1:0-27052 GCF_059026065.1 Streptomyces sp. A18
TCCATGAAGCTTTCCTCGGCATCGCCGTCTGCCTGATCACTCACCGACACGTACAACGCCTTTGTTAGGGCCAGTTAGTGACCAGCGATTCCAAGAAGCGAGCCGCTGCCGGAGTCGGCATCCTGGCCTTGGCCGGGGCGGCATTCGGCATCGCCGCTCTGACCGGAACTAGCCCTGGCTACGTCCTCATGGCCGTAGGAGGCACGGCCATCGTGGCAGGACTCGGTATCTCACTCGCAAGCCGCCTGCGAAAGTAGCAGTCAGATCGTGCGGCTTTGCGGCCCGCGCCCGCACCTCAGCAGTTGGGGGCGGGCGCGGCGTCCTGCCGAAGGGCACTGGATGACCCACGCCCCTTGGCGCACCGGATGCCAGGCCAACACGGCCTCACCGACCCCGAGCACCTCACGCGGGCACTACGCCGCGGCCTTCGAGAAGTGCACTACCGCAGCGACATGAGCAGCCGGTGGCGAAGCCTCGTCACTACCCGCCGCGACCTGCGCCCTCGGCACTAGCTCAAGCCCTCGCCCGCGAGACCGAAGTGGCCTGACAACTGGGGACCTTCAAACGTACCAACCCATCCGCCCCAGAGAGTACGCGGGCAACGGCTCGCCCATCGCCGACTTGTCGTCCGACACGGATTCCTTCACGGCCTCATGGCGCCCCCACAACTCCTCTACCTCCTCCCCAAATTCGCTGGCCCAGGCGACTTCCTCACTCCAAGTGAGTAGTACCGCCCCATCGGAATAGCCCAGCTCAGCCCCGGCACAGCGCCCATGAAGATCACGAATGCGTCGCTGCAAGGAGCACCACTGCGCCCTCTCCTGCGCGGTGAACTCCGGAACGCCGTCTTCCTCCGCCGCCCTCAGCAGGTCGCTTGCATCGAGAATTTCGAATTCCGCATAGAGGATCCGGGCCCCGGCATGCAACGCTAGTTCCCAAAACCCCTCCCCCGCGAGCTGCTCGGACGTCAGCTTGCAGACAAGCGGTGAGCTCTCGTCGGCCATTGACGGCATCCTGGGGATAACGAGAGCCTTGCCATGCTGAACTGGCCAGCGCCGGCGCCACGGCGGCCGCATGAACCTGAGCGACCTGCACCGCCGGCTCCTGGCCGACGTCCCGGCCATCGGCGCGCCCTATCCCCTGGTCATCACCGGCGGCTACACCGTTCATCAACACTTTCGCTGTGGCCTGGCTGAGTGGCGGCCTTGTCACGCACACCACCCGAGGTAGGCGAACGATCCGCCATGGCAGAGGTAGGCCGCCAGCGCCGAAGGACCGAGGGCATGGATCCCGTACATGCGCCGACAGGCCACAGCTCCAAATGGCTGTTACAGGACTACGGAATCTCACACGCGTCGGCCTGGTGGCGTCGGAGGCGTGTCGGCGAAGGGCGGCCAGCTGCCAGGGCCTCCGGATTTGCCGGCGCGTTGAGCGCGGTGAGCTTGGTCAGTCCCAGTTCCATCGAATGCCGTAGATACCTGGGCTGGGGTCCATTACCACGTACTGGGCAATGTGTGACGTACCGAGCCGCAGCTCTGTCTCCTCGGCGAGGGGGGCGATCAGCTGTGGCCGGTAGAACCAGCCACAGCCGGCTGGCAAGACCTCGGGAGAGAAGATCACTTCGTGGGTGAGCTGTCGTCTGGGATTCCTCATGAACAGGCGGGACACGGTGCTGGCGTTCCCCTGCGGGTAGACGATCTCGAATTGGATCGTCGCGTACTCGCCGTGGCGCAGTTCGTGGTCGAGAAGCAGCTCGATGGCCTGGAATCCACTGCTGTTGTCGCGATGTGTGCGGCCCAGTCGGCAGTAAGCGGTGCTCGCGACTTCGGGGGGCTGGGGGATGTCGCGCTCTCGGGAGATGAGCACGATCCGGCGCAAGCCGTCCTCCTCGGCCCGCACGGTCACGTTCCTTCTCGTGCTTGCCGTGTGTCCGTTGGCGTCGACGACGGTGCGCTTGTGGGTGGCGACCGAGGTGAACGTGCTGAAGTCCTCGGGCGACGCTCCGATGCGGGAGAGGGTGTCCATCAATTCCGTCCAGGCATCCCAGAGCTGGTCGGCGGAGAGCATGCCGGGCGTGTGCTCGAGCCATCTGCCCCGCGGCCGGGGAGGACCGATCAGGGTTCGCAGGGATCCTCCAGGCAAACCGAGGACGTTCTCCAGCTCTGCCACGGCCCGCAGTGACTCGGGCCTCTCCGGCTGGTTGTGCCCACGCTGCCAGTAACTGAGCGCCGTGGTGCTGATGGCCAGCCCTCGCTGCCGCAAGCGGTGCTGAATACGGTCCAGAGTGAGACCGCGGCCGCGGATGGCCAGCTGCAATGCCTCGCTGAACGGGCCGTTGCGCAGCGCTTCAGCCAGCTTCGGGTCGGTCATCGGATGTGTTCTGGGATGTTCTCGGGTGTTCTCGGCTACGGGGATCACGAGGTTCTCCCGGACTGTCATGATCTCGGTCCGCATGGCCGCGGACGGGGCGGTACGCGGCGCAGTTCCGCCATGTTCGGGCGGGAGACCGGGGCTGCCGCGTGCTGTCGAGGCATCGGTGGAGTGGATGATGCTCTGCCGCCCGATCGTAGTCAACCGTCGGGCGCAGGCATATGTGGAGGTGGGGCGGCACATCGGGCCGCATGTTCCGCCAAAGGCAGGGCCTGGCCAGCCTCTCGGATGCCGTCGCGCGTATCCCAACTCACTGGATATTCCACCCGCGTCGGGCACTTGTAGACCGCGACGGCTCACGGCGAGGCTGTGCGCCACCTTCCGCGTCGCGGCACAAGCTCACACCCTTCGGAGGTTCCTCATGGCCCATGGACATCGCAGGCGAAGAATCGGTCGGGGCGCGATGCCTCCTGCACTGCTCGCCGCAGCCTTGCTCGTGGCGGCCGGTTCGACGCCGGGGCACGCCGGTCCCGCACCCGCACCGGAGCCGCCCGCCTTCGCCGTCGCGTCTGCGGCGGACGACGCAGCGGGGGGAGAGGAGGGCGGCGCAGCCCGGTACTCCGCCGGCCTCTACCTGGTGCGGCTTGCCGAGGCACCACTGGCCTCGTACGACGGCGGGACCACAGGACTCAAGGCGACCGCGCCGTCCAGGGGCGCGAAACTGGACCCCCGTTCCGCCGTGTCCCGGGCCTACCGGGCGCATCTGTCCAAGCAGCGAGCGGCTGTCCTGGCAACGGTCCCGGACATCAAGCCCTTGCATGTCTATGATGTGGCCTTCAACGGTTTCGCGGCAAAGCTGACCGCTCGTCAGGCCGCCCAACTCGCGGCGGCAAAAGGCGTGATCTCCTTGGAGCCGAACACTCTGCTCAAGGCGGACACGACGGCCACGCCCGGCTTCCTCGGGCTGAGCGGGCGGCGCGGCGTCTGGGAGAAGGAGTTCAAGGGGGACGAGCACGCGGGCGAGGGCGTGATCGTCGGTGTGATCGACTCAGGATACGTTCCGGAGAACAAGTCCTTCGCCCCGCTGCCCGAACCACGTCCCGACGCGGCACTGATCGCGAAGAAGTGGAAGGGCACCTGTGACCGAGGCGACGAGGCGCCGGTCACCTGCAACAACAAGGTGATAGGAGCCCGCTACTTCCACGCGGGAGCCAAGCCCATGGACGCCGAGTACCTCTCGCCCCGGGACTTCCTCGGTCATGGCACCCACACCGCCTCCACCGCCGCCGGCGACCACGGCGTGATCGCGACCGTAGACGGCAGGCCGATGGGCAAGGTGTCGGGGATGGCCCCGGCGGCCCGCCTCGCGGTGTACAAGACATGCTGGGTGGTCCGGCCGGGCGGCGGATGCTCCCGCGCCACCATCGACGCGGTGGCGGCAATCAACCAGGCTGTCGCGGACGGTGTGGACGTCATCAACTACTCCATATCCGGTTCCACGACCTCGGTGACGGACGCTGTGGAGACCGCCTTCTTTCACGCTGCCAAGGCCGGTGTCGTCGTGGTCACCTCAGCGGGCAACAACGGCGACTCCGCGAACCCCTCCGTCGCCCACAACGCGCCCTGGACCATGACCGTCGCGGCCTCGACCCACCCGCGTGCCTGGCGGGCTAGGCTCACCCTGGGCGACGGCAGGACCTACAGCGGAGCGGGCAGCGGCGAAGCAGTGCCCTCCGCGCCGCTGGTCGACTCCCATGACGCCGGACGTGCCGGTGCCGACCCGGTCGAGGTCGAGGGGTGTATTCCCGGCACACTCGATCCGGTGAAGGTCACGGGCAGGGTCGTGCTCTGTGAGCGGCTCACCGGATCCCGGGTTGAGAAGTCCCGTTCCGTCAAGGAAGCCGGGGGTGTCGGCATGGTGCTCCGCAATGCCGAGGCCAACAGCCTCAACGCCGACAACCACCTCGTGCCGACGATCCATATCTCCGACACCGACGGCGCCGAGGTAAAAACGTACGCGTCCGAGGCGGCGCCGACCGCGAGCCTGGGGGCGGGCGAGCAGTACACGCAGACCGCGCCCTCCATGGCCGCGTTCTCCTCGTACGGCCCCGCACCCGCGGGCGGCGGAGACCTCCTCAAGCCGGACATCACCGGACCCGGTGTCGACGTGCTGGCCGGCACGTCCCGCGACAGCCACTACGGCCGCGACTTCGACCTGTCGTCCGGAACTTCGATGTCGGCCCCGCACCTGGCGGGCATCGCCGCACTCCTGCGGGCCAAGCACCCTCGGTGGTCTCCCGCGGCGGTGAAGTCCGCGCTCATGACTACGGCCTCGCAAAAGGACAGCTCCGGAGCGCCGATCCAGCGCGGCGGCAAGGCTGCCACCCCGTTCGACCACGGCTCGGGGCACGTTGCTCCGGCGTCGGCGTTCGATCCTGGCCTGGTGTACGAAACCGATCCCGACGAGTGGCTGCAGTACGTGTGCGCCATCGGTCAGCAACCCCCCACCACCGACGGCTCCGACGGCTGCGCAGGGATAAAGGAGACCGATCCCAGCAATCTGAACCAACCATCCATCGCAGTCGGTGACTTGTCCGGCAACCAGACCGTAACCCGAACCGTCACCAATATGGGCAAGCGAGCGGTCTATCGGGCATCGGTTCAGGCCCCCAAGGGCTTTTCCGCCACCGTCAGCCCACGCTTCCTGGACCTGCGTCGCGGCGAGTCCGCTACCTACCGAGTGACCCTCACTCGTACCAACGCCCCTGCAGACACCTACGCCTTCGGCTCCCTGGTATGGGCCGGCGGCCACAACAGCGTGCGCAGTCCCATCGTGGTCAGGCGGACTTGAGCCAAAGCCCCCGCCAGCGGTCGGCACCGGAACGCCGGGTCACGCCGAAGGCCAGGTGCGGGTCTGCAAGACCGGCACGCTGAACTCCGTGGCGAACGGGATCGTCGCCGCCCGCCGGGCCTACGAGTTGAACAATGCCGACACCCGGCCGTTCGACAGTGACAGGCCGACGGCGGGCGCCCACACCGCCTCGTACCCCGTCACCATCCCGGCCGGCACGGAACGGTTCCGCTTCGCTACGTTCGCCGCCGACTGCACCGACTACACCCAGGCCCCTCTACCTCTACCGCAAGGATTCGGACGGGGCTCTCACGATCTCGGCGAGCGAAAGCCTTTCGGAGGGGTGTGTCCAGATCCGCTCCCCAAGGAGGGGCCTGCCTATGTTCCCAACGTCAACGTGGCTGGCGTGCCGGGCAGTTCGGCCGGGGCCCGTGTCGAAACGTTCGATCGACGGCTCGGCCGCGGGCAACGCCACCGCGACCCTGGCCTCGGTCGCCGTGAAAACCGGTCACACCGTCCGGGTCACACACTGGAGAATGCACGATGGACGCCTCCGACCGAACTGCCAGTAATCAACAGGAATTTCCCGCAAGCCCGCCGGCACCCACGGACGTCGTCGGCACGGGCCGCGCAGATGAAGTGTCTGACCCAAACGCGTTCGCGGGGGCACTGCGGGTAGCACTGGCCCGGCGCGGTCTGCCCCTGGACCGGGTACGCCACCACCTGGCGCGGCGTGGGATCAGCATCAGCACCGCGACTCTGAGTCACTGGCAGCGCGGCAGCAGGCACCCCGAGCACCCCCAGTCGCTGCTCGCGGTCGAGGCGCTGGAATCCCTTCTCGCCCTGCCGGCGGGCTCCCTGATGTCTCTCCTTCCGCCCAAACGCCCCCGCGGGCGGTCGAGCGCCCACCTTCAGGACCTGGCCGCCTCGCAGCGCGTGTACGGGATCGACTCGGCCCAGGAGAAGGCCTTGGGGACGGCGTTCGAGCACTTCAACGAGGACCTGGCCGTGCTGTCCAGCAGGGAGGTCGTGCACCTGGACGCCCGTGGCAGTGTCCGGCAGATCTGCGGGACCCAGGTGTTGCGAGCGGCGCGGGAGGGTGCGGACCACTACACCTTCCTGCACCGCGTCGACGGCAGCGCAGATTCCGTTGATGTGATCGTCCGGTGCGGGACGCTCGTCGCGGTTCGGTTCGACCGTGAGCTCAACTATGTGGTGGCTGACGTCACGTTCGGACGTCCTCTGCGGTCGAACGAAACGGTGATCGTCGACTACGACGTCCTGATCGGTGCCTGCCGCCGGCCGTCCACATTCCACGAGCGGTTCACCAGGACGCGCCTGCGGGAGTACCTCCTGCATGTCTACTTCCATCCCGATGCCGTCCCTGAGAGCTGCCAGACGTACTACCGCCCGGGGAGAGCACTGGAGCTGCGGCAATGCAGCGCCATCGTTCCGGATGCCTCGCACAGTGTGTTCATGCTGCCCGCACGGTGCCTGCCCGGCGTCCATGGAATCTGTTGGAAATGGCCGGGCGCGAACACCCGCCGAGAGGTTCGCACTTCGCGTTGACGCGCAGCAGAAAATCTGTCAAAACCCCACCACTCAATGGGCCTTGCCGAGTGGCCCCTGCAGGATCAGCCTATTTCTCGCTGGCCCGTGCGCAGAATCTCCGTCGATTGCGAGTGCATTCGGCGCACGCCCCACGGCCGAGAACCCAATGCCGTCCCCCGAGAGGATTTCGACGTGTGGAACGTATGGCATGCCAGAAAGACGTATGGAAAGGTCTTCGCCGGTGCGATGGCGCTCGTCGCTCTCGTCGGCGCCGCGGGTGCCGACGCCCTCGCGGCCGATGATCCGAGCGCGAGTAAAATGCAGCGAATTCGGGGCGCCGGTGCCCCCGGAGCGGTGAAAGGCGAGTACATCGTCGTACTCAAGCGTGACGGCTCCGGCGCAGCCGACCGGGCACAGCTCCGGAACACCGCGTCCGTAAGGGAGTTCGGCAACAACTTGTTGCGGAAGACACACGCCGGAACGGAGCCGGCCAGGAGCCAACACGCCTACGCCACAGCCCTCAAGGGCTTCACCGCCACCGCGACCGAGGCGCAAGCCCTGAGGCTGTCCGCAGACCCCGCCGTCGCATACGTGGAGCAGAACCGCGTCGCGCATCAGGACGAAACGCAGAAGGACCCCGTATGGGGGCTGGATCGGGTGGACCAGCGGAGCCTTCCGCTGAGCGGCAGCTACACCCACGACTCGACGGCATCCAATGTGACGGCGTACGTAATCGACTCAGGGATCCGGATCAGCCACGACGAGTTCGACGGGCGCGCCCGCTACGGCTGGGACTTCGCGGCCGGTGACCCGACCGCGGGTGACTGCAGGGGTCACGGCACACACGTGGCCGGGACGATCGGAGGACTGAAGTACGGGATCGCCAAGGGCGTCAAGCTCGTCTCGGTACGGGTGCTGAACTGCGAAGGCAGTGGAGAGACCGACGAAATACTCGACGGTTACGACTGGGTGGCGAAGCACGCCGTCAAACCCGCCGTGGCGAACATCAGCATCCGCCAGAGTGCCTCCGACGCCGTGGACGACGCGGTGGCGGGCATCGTCGCACAAGGCGTGATCGTCACGGCTTCGGCGGGCAACGACGACCGCGACGCCTGCCTCCAGTCGCCGGCCCGAGAGCCCCGGGCCATCACCGTGGGGGCCTCCGAGGCCACGGACACACGGCGCCACAATTCCAACTACGGTCGCTGTGTGGATCTGTTCGCTCCCGGTGGGAGCATCCTGTCGGCAGGGATCGACTCCGACTCGGACACCGCGACCAAGAGCGGAACCTCCATGGCGGCGCCCCATGCTGCGGGCGCCGCGGCGCTGTATCTCGCCGCGCACCCCTCGGCCTCGCCGTCGCAGGTCACCAGCGCCATGCTCGCCGCGTCAACCAACGGGGCACTGTCCGACATCGGACCGGGATCACCGAACAAGCTGCTCTACAGCCGCTTCTGACATCGCACGCGCGGCGTCCCGCCGACGTCGCGCGGTACGTCAACCGACGGCAGCCTGCCCCACAGACCGGCTTCCCACCCGTACCGTCACCGCCTCGGCCTATGAGTGCTGGGGTGGTGGCGGTGCTCATGAGTCCCCTGCCGCGGAGGGCCGTTGGGTGCGTTACTGCCCCGTGCGCGTTCTGGTAGAGCCGGGCAACTGCCCGGTATCGACGACGTGTTGGCGGCGCAAGATGTAGATCGTCTGATCGCTGATGCCGAGGAGCTGGGCGACGTCGGCGACCTTCCGGCCGGACTCAACGAGATCAGGACGTTGCGACGGAACTCGGGTGGATAGCTGCGGGGCATCATGGCCTCCGAAGGCTGCTGGATGGTCAATTGTCCAGCAACTCGACTCGATCAGGCCCGGGGCAGACCACCTCCACCGAAACCGGAGCGGTTCAGTCCGGGGCCTGCCCGGTTTCCGGAAGGGGCGGGGTGGGGACCCGCCGCAGCGCGACTCGCGCCCGCGACGCGGACCTGCCCCGACCACGTCAGCCCAGTTCGCCCGCGGCCGTCCGCTCCGCCAGCTTCACCAGCGTGCGGATCGCCGAACCCGTCCCGCCCATCGGTGTGTAGCCGAACGGTGCGCCCTTGTGGAACGCCGGGCCGGCGATGTCCAGGTGGGCCCAGGTGATGCCCTCGCCCACGAACTCCTGCAGGAACAGGCCAGCCACGAGCCCGCCGCCCATCCGCTCGCCCATGTTCGCGATGTCGGCGGTCGGCGAGTCCATGCCTTTACGCAGGTCGGCGGGGAGCGGCATTGGCCAGGACGCCTCGCCGACCTCCTCGGCGATCTCGTGGATCGAGGTACGAAAGGCGTCGTCGTTCGCCATGATGCCGAATGTACGGTTGCCCAGCGCCCGCACCATCGCGCCGGTGAGTGTCGCCACGTCGACGATCGCGTCCGGGTTTTCCTCCGACGCCTTCGTCAGCGCGTCGGCCAGTACCAGCCGGCCCTCGGCGTCGGTGTTGAGCACTTCGACCGTCTTGCCGCTGTACATCCGCAGCACGTCCCCTGGGCAGGTGGCCGTGCCGGATGGCATGTTCTCGGCGAGCGCCAGCCAGCCGGTCACGTTGACCTCGAGATCCAGACGCGCGGCCGCGACGACCGTGGCGAACACGGCGGCCGCACCGCTCATGTCGCACTTCATCGTCTGGTTGCGACTGGCCGGCTTCAGGGAGATGCCGCCTGAGTCGTACGTGATGCCCTTGCCTACCAGCGCCAGGTGCCTGGCGCCTTGGGAGTGGGTGTAGGAGAGCTTCACCAGACGTGGCGGGTTCTGCGAGCCCTGGCCGACGCCGAGGATGCCGCCGAAGCCGCCCTTGACCAGTGCCTTTTCGTCCAGCACCTGCACCTCGACGCCGTGCTCCTCGCCGACGGCGCTGGCCACGGTGGCGAAGGACTCGGGGGTGAGGTCGTTCGGCGGGGTATTGATCAGGTCGCGCGCGCAGTTGATCTCCTCGGTCAGCGCGACGGCGCGCTCCGCGGCGGCCTCGAACGCCTTGTCGCGGAGCTTGGCGCCCAGCAGGACTACTTCGGCGAGCGGTTTCTTCGCGTCCTTGCCGTTCTCCTGGTACGCGGTGAACGCGTACGCGCCGAGCAGTGCGCCCTCGGCGATCGCCTCCGCGTCCTCGACGGACTCTATGGGCAGCGCGAAGGCGGACTTCTTGGCACCGGTCAGCGCACGCGCGGCGGCACCGGCGGCGCGGCGCAGGGCCTCGGTGCCGTACGCCTCGTCGCTCTCGGGCGCTGCGCCGAGACCGACCGCGAGCACGACCGGGGCCTTGAAGGCGGAGGGCGCGAGCAGCTTGGTGATCTCGCCTTCGCCACCGGCGGCGCCGAGGGTCTTCAGAACGGAGGCGAGCCTGCCGCCGAATGCCTTGTCGACGGCCTCGGCGCCCGGGGCGACGACCGGGCCCTTGGCGCCCTTCGCCACGCCGACGACGAGGGCGTCGGCGCGCAGCGTCGCAGCACCTGCAGCGCTGAGAGTGAGAGCAGTCATGCTAGTGAAATCTCGCTTCCGTTGAGTTCTGAGGGTGCGGCGAGGCGGATCGGCACCTCACACGCAGGAGAGCCTGCGAGCGGGCGCCCTTGACCCTCACGGCGGTGGCGCTTCGATCACCCTGACCACGAATTTCAGCCGAGGGCCGCGAGGGCGTGGCGGGGTGCGGCGTACGGGCCAACGAGCGCGGCCGCGCAGGCCGTGACCAGCGCGGTCACGGCAAATCCGGTGCGTGCGTGCGGGGGCGGTTCCGGCGACCGCCGCGCCGAGGCCCTCGGAGCGACGGTCGAGGGTGAGGGCGAGGGCGAGGGCGAGCCGGGCGGCCACACGATGATCGCCTACCGGCTGCCTTTCGGCATCTACCCCGGGATTGTGCCCGAAGGCATCGTTCATGTCGTCGTCGCATTATCCGGTCCGACTTCAGAACTCTCTACTGCCGGCGCCGTGGGATGGAGGACCCAGTTCTCCTCGGCGAAGTGGCATGCCGATGCATGGGCCGCCGGGGAGTTGCCGCTTCGGAAGCGCTCCGGGACCACCAGCAGCGGGGCCTCGCTCGCGCACCGGTCCTGTGCCTTCCAGCAGCGGGTACGGAAGCGGCAGCCCGAGGGCGGGTTGGCCGGGGAGGGCACATCACCGGTCAGGATGATCCGCTCACGGCTCTCGCGCTCGGCCGGGTCGGGAACCGGCACCGCCGACAGCAGCGCCTGGGTGTAGGGATGGGTCGGGTGGTCGTAGATCTCGGTGTCGGAACCGATCTCCACCATCTTCCCCAGATACATCACCCCGACCCGGTCGGAGATGTGCCGCACGACCGACAGGTCATGCGCGATGAACATGTAGGACAGGTTGAACTCGTCCTGCAACTCCTCCATCAGGTTCACCACTTGGGCCTGAACCGACACGTCCAGCGCCGACACCGGCTCGTCACAGATGATGATCTCCGGATTCAGCGCGAGACCTCGCGCGATCCCGATGCGCTGACGCTGACCGCCAGAGAACTGGTGCGGATACCGGTTGACGTATTCCGGATTCAGTCCCACGACGTCCAGCAAATCCTGCACCTTCGCACGCCGTGACCCCTTCGGCGCCACCTCCGGGTGGATGTCGAACGGCTCACCGATGATGTCACCGACCGTCATCCGCGGATTCAGCGAGGTGTACGGATCCTGGAACACCATCTGGATGTTGCGGCGCACCGCCTTCAGCGCACGCCCCGACAACCGGGCGATGTCCCGCCCCTTGTACAGCACCTCGCCCGCACTGGCCCGCTCCAGGTTCATCAGCAGCCTGGCCATGGTGGACTTGCCGCATCCGGACTCGCCCACGATGCCCAGGGTCTCGCCCTGGTGCAGTTCGAAGGAGACTCCGTCGACAGCTTTGACCGCCTCGGTCTGCTTCTTGAACAGGATGCCTGAGGTCAGCGGGAAGTGCTTGACCAGGTTGCGCACTTCAAGGATCGGTTCACCGCGCCGCACCGGCCGAGCGATGGCCGCCTCGACGTGCCTCACTTCGTCCGTGTCGGAGAGGACGCCCGGGGGGCCGCCCTGGGAAAGCTCAGGCATCGAGAGTTTCCTTCCAGAAGTGGCAGGCGCTGTTCCGGCCCACGAGCTCCGCGCCGTCGGCGCCGGTGACGGGCGCCAGCGCGGGAACCTCACCGTGGCAGATTTCCTGTGCCTGCGGGCAGCGCGGGTTGAAGGCGCAACCGGCGGGGATTCGCAGGAGGTTCGGCGGCAGGCCCTTGATGGCGAACAGCTCCTGGCCCTTCTGGTCCAGCCGCGGAATCGACTCCAGCAGGCCCTTGGTGTATGGGTGGGCGGGCCGGGCGTAGATGTCGTGCACCGGCGCGGTCTCGACGATCCGGCCGGCGTACATCACCGCGATCTTGTCCGCGACGTCGGCTACCACGCCGAGGTCGTGGGTGATCAGGATCAGCCCCATGTTGTACTCGCTCTGGAGCTCCGCGAGCAGGTCCATCACCTGCGCCTGCACCGTCACATCAAGCGCGGTGGTCGGCTCGTCCGCGATGATCAGTTCCGGCTCCAGCGCCAGAGCCATCGCGATCATGATGCGCTGCCGCATGCCGCCGGAGAACTCGTGCGGATAGTCCCTCACCCGCTTGTCGGCCGCTGGGATGCGCACCCGGTCCATCAGCTCGACGGCTCTGGTCTCGGCTTCCTTCCTTGAAAGCCCCTGGTGCACCCGGAACATCTCACCGAGCTGATAGCCCACGCTCAGCACCGGGTTCAGAGAGGACAGCGCGTCCTGGAAGATCATGGCGATCCTCCGGCCGCGGATCCTCCGGCGCTCCTCATGGGACATGCGCAGCATGTCCTGGCCGCGGAAGAGGATTTCGCCCTGCGGAATCTTGCCTGGAGGCATGTCGAGGATGCCCATGATGGCCTGGGCGGTGACCGACTTGCCGGAACCGGACTCCCCCAGCACGGCCAGGGTCTCGCCGGCATCGACGCTGTAGGTGACGCCGTTGACGGCCTTGGCCACACCGTCGCGCGTGTGGAACTCCACGTGGAGGTTTCGGACTTCGAGGAGCGGAGCGCCCTCAAGGCCGTCCGCGCATGGTACGGAGACCTTGCGGGTTCTGTCGTTGGTGCTCATGTACGCCTCCCTCAGCGCGACTTGGGGTCAAGGGCGTCACGCACCGCGTCCCCGAACATGAGGAACGCCAGCACCGTGACGCTGAGCATGGCCGCCGGGAAGAACAGGACGTATTGCGCATTGCGCAGTTGGTCCTTGCCCGTCGAGATGTCGATGCCCCAGGAGATGGTTGGTTCGGAAAGGCCGATGCCCAGGAAGGACAGGGTGGCCTCAGCGGTGATGTATCCGCCGAGTGCGATGGTCGCGACCACGATCACTGGGGCTACGGCGTTCGGGAGGATGTGCCTCACCAGTATTCGGCAGGTGGATGCGCCCAAGGCTCTTGCGGCGATGACGTAGTCGGCCTGCTTGACCACGATCACGGAGCCGCGCATCACACGGGCGACCTGTGTCCAGCCGAGGAAGGTCATCGCGAGGATGACGACCCCGACGGACCGGCGTGGGAACGTGTTCAGGACGACCATGGCACCGAGCAGGAACGGGATACCGAAGAAGACGTCGGTGATCCGTGATAGGGCCGAGTCGAGCCAACCGCCGAAGTAGCCGGCCAACAGGCCGAGGAGACCGCCGATGGCCACGACGATGGCCATGACGCTGACTCCGACGACGATCGAGGCACGGGTGCCGTGCAGGATGCGGGCGTAGATGGACCTGCCCTGTGAGTCGTAGCCGAACCACTCGGGCGAGAAGAGGTGGCCGATCTCGGGCGGTCGCAGGAAGTGGCGCTGCAGATCGCCGTCGCGGGGAGAGACGTTTCCGCTGATGAAGAGGTCCGGTACCGCCGCGATCAGGATCAGGTTCAGGATCAGGATCGCGGAGACCAGGAACTTCGGACTGCGGCGCAAGTCGTGCCAGGCGTCGGACGTGAGGCTGCGGGGCCTTCCGGGCGCCGGACCGGCGTCGCGTGTGGGTGCCGTCTGTTCAGGCATAGCGAATCCTCGGGTCCAGCACGGCGTACAGGAGGTCGACGAGCAGGTTGACGACGAGGTAGACGGCAACCATCAATGTGGCGATGCCCACGACGGTGCCGCCCTCTCGTCGGGACAGCGCGTCGAAGGCCGCTTTTCCGATGCCCTGGACGTTGAAGATCCCCTCGGTCACGATTGCTCCGGTCATCAGGTTGCCGAGGTCGATCCCGAGAAAGGTGACCACGGGGATCATCGAGTTGCGCATCAGGTGCATGCTCATGACCCGTCGGCGTGGTAGGCCCTTCGCCACGGCTGTGCGCACATAGTCGGCATGGATGTTCTCGGCGATGGACGTGCGAGTGAGTCGTGCGACATAGGCGAGGGAAAGCGCGGCGAGCACGGTGGCCGGCAGGAGGAGTTGACCGAGGGCCATCGAGTCCTGGACCGTCGGGGTCACCCAGCCGAGTTGCAGCGCGAAGAACTTCTGGAATACGAAGCCGAGCACGAACGACGGGACCGAGATGAGCGTCAGGGTGAAGATGAGAATTGCGGTGTCTGTCTTCTTGCCGGCGCGCATACCGGCTGCGATGCCGAGCGGGATACCGACGATGACGGTGATGGTGAACGCGAGAACCGTCAGCCGGGCCGTGACAGGGAGCGCCTCCGCGATGACCTCGGTGACTGGACGGCGGCTGGCGATCTGCTGGCCCAGGTCCTGATGGGCAATCATGTCCCACAGGTAGTTCGTGTATTGCTGCCAGAGGGGCAGGTCGAGGCCCTAGTCGGCCTTGATCCGGGCGATCTGGGCCGGGTCGACCGACTGCTCCCCGTAGAGCGCTCGCACGGGGTCGCCGGGCAGGGCGTACATCATGAGAAAGATCAGCAGGGTCGTCCCGATGAACACCGGGATCATTTGGAGCAGTCGGCGTACGACGTAGCGCCCCATGGTTATCCTCCATAAGGGCTGGTTACGACTGCTTGACTGTGACCTTGGTGAGCTCCACGTCACCGAAGTTGTCGATCTTCACGTTGTCGACGTTCTTCGAGTGGCCGACGTTGGCCTTGGGGTACCACAGCGGAATCGCCGGCATCTTTTCGATGAGGGCGCGTTCGGCCTGCTGGTAGGCGGCGATGCTGGTCTTCAGATCCTTTGCCCGGTCGCCTTCTTGAAAAGGGCGTCGATCTCCTTGTCGGCGAATCCGCTGGTGTTCGCGTCGGCCTTGGAGCCGTACAGGTCACGCATGAAATTCACGTTCAGCGGATAGTCCTGTACCCAGCCCCTGCGGTACATCGACTTGACCTTCTTGGCATCGCGTGTGTCGAGGTCGGTCTGAGAGTCGGGCTTGGAGTCGCCGACGCATTCGACGCCGACGGCTCGGCGGATGCTGTTACATACCGCTTCGACCCACTCCTTGTGTCCTTCATCCGCGTTGTACTGGATCGAGATCCTGTTCTCCGGGACACCGCCGCCCTGCTTGATGAGGGCCTTGGCCTTCTTCGGGTCGTACTTGACGACGTCGCCGGCGATGCCCGGGACGTAGCCGGCCACGCCCTTGGCGGAGAAGCCGGTGGCGGGCTCGTGGGTTCCGTTCAGCACCGTCTTGGTGATGGTTTCGCGGTCGATGGCCATGGACAGCCCCTGCAACACCCTGGGGTCGATGTCCTTCCACTGCTTCGTGTAGAACGCCGGGGTGATGCTTTGAACGGAGTTGTACTCCTTGTCGATCGCGCGTTCACCGAGATCGGACTTGCGCTGGGGCAGGTCCTTCGGGCCGATCTGCTTGACGATGTCGAGGTTGTCAGAGAGGAGGTCGGAGTATGCGGCCTCGACGGCGGTGTAGTTCCTGAAGACGACGCCGCCGTTCTCCGGCTTGTCGGCGCCCTTGTAGCCGGCGAACGTCTTGACTGTGATCTGTTTCTTGTGCGTCCAGGAACCGAACTGGTAAGGGCCGTTGCCGACCGGCTTCTTCCCGTAGCCCTCGGGGTCCGTGTAGAAATCGATGGGCAGGGGGGACCAGGCGACGTAACCGAGTTTGTACTCGAAGTACGGGACGGGGCTGGTGAGTTTGATGGTGAAGGTCTTGTCGTCGACGACCTTGAGGCCGGACATCTTGTTGGTCTTCGGATTTCCGTGCTCCGGGTGGATGTCCTCGAAGCCCTCGATGTCGGAGAACCAGGAGCTGTTGGTCTGGTTGTTCCTCGTGTCGGCGGCCCAGTTCCAGGCGTCGACGTAGGACTTGGCCGTGACGGCCTCACCATTGTGGAAGGTCCAGCCGTCCTTCAGCTTGACGGTCCATGTTCTGCTGTCCGACGTCTCGACCGACTTGGCGTTGGCGGGGACGACTCTGCCCTTGTCGTCGAAGTCGACCAGCTGGGTGAACAGAGCACGGAGGACAGCGGAGCCGTTCGTCTCCCGTGAGTTCGCCGGCTGCAGCGGATTCTGGGGTTCGCCGTTCTCCACCGAGAAGACGCCTCGGGGATCGGAGGGACCTGAGCTCTTGTTGCTGCCGCTCGGGCCGCCAGTGCAGGCGGTCGTGACCATGGCGATGAATACCCCGCCGACGGCCCATTTCGTATATGCGGGACTACGCATGGGGAATTCCTCCTGATGAATTGATTGAACTGTGTTGATTCGTAGGGGAAAGGTGGCCTGGGCCGCGGATTCCGTAGCCGTGCGGGGCACGGCAAGAGCGCCCTTCGGGAAAGGCACCTGGGAAGCAATCGCAGGGGCGCCCCATGCCGGGTCACGCGGTGACCGGACTCGGCGGCATAGGCGAGCTGTCAAGTCCTGGGCGATTGTAGGAAGGCCGACATCGCGTTGGCCAGGAGGTAGGGGTCTTCGGCACCGCACAGTTCGCGGGCCGAGTGCATGGAGAGGATCGCCACACCGATGTCGACGGTCTTGATGCCGTGTTTGGCGGCCGTGATGGGGCCGATGGTGCTGCCGCAGCGCACGGTGTTGTGGCTGACGAACGACTGCCACGGCACTTGGGCCCGCTCGCAGGCATCGACGAAGAGGGCGCGCCCGCCGCCGTCCGTTGCGTAGCGCTGGCTGGCGTTGACCTTGAGCAGGGGCCCGCCGTTCGGCCTGGGGTGGTGGCCGGGCTCGTGATACTCCGGAAAGTTGGGGTGCAGCGCGTGGCCGGTGTCGGAGGACAGGCAGACGGTGCCCGCGAAGGCCCGGGCCTTCTCCTCGTAGCCGCCCCCTCGGACGTATACCGAACGTTCCAGTACGTTGCCGAGCAACGGTCCGTCAGCGCCGACGTCCGACCGGCTGCCGATCTCCTCGTGGTCGAAAGCCGCAAGGACAGGGATGTGCGGGATTCCTGGCTGTTCGCAGACGGCTGCCAGCGCGGCCGTGCCGGCGTGCACGGAGATCAGGTTGTCCATCCTGGGGCCGGCCAGCAGTTCATGGTCTCGGCCGAGGTAGGCGGGGGGTTCGACACTGTGGGCCATCAGGTCCCACCCTCGGATGTCCTGCGCCGACAGAGCTACGTGGTCGGCGATGAAACGGAGCAGGTCTCCTTCGGCGCTGTCGCCCAGACCCCAGACCGGGACCATGTGCCGCTGCCGGTCGAGCTTGAGTCCGTCGGTGTTGACGCTCCGGTCGAGATGGACGGCGAGCTGCGGGACACGCAGCAGCGGCCGGTCGACGTGCACGAGCCGGCGTGAGCCGTCACGCAGGGCGAGCTGCCCGCTGATGCCGAGATCCCGGTCGAGCCAGGTGTTGAGGAGGGTCCCGCCGTAGATCTCCACGGCGACCTGCCGCCAGCCGTGGGCCCCCGTATCCGGGACCGGCTTGACCCTCAGATTCGGGGAATCCGTGTGAGCCCCGATGATGCGGAACGGCGTGGAGGGTTCGGCGTCCTCGGGTACGTACCAGGCGACGAGCGAGCCATCTCGCAGCACGTAGTGTCCGCCGGTGCCGGCGCGGCCTGCTCCATGGTCCGCCGTCCAGTCGGCGGTCTCCTCGATCCGGCGGAAACCGGCCTTCTCCAACCGCTGGGCGGCGTTCGCTGCTGCATGGTAGGGCGACGGCGATGCTACGAGGAAGCTGATCAGAGCGTCGGTATGGGCGCGATCGAACGGGGCGGGAGTGCTCATGCCGGACTCTCGGCTTCCGCCGCCGACCGGGCAGGATCAGCAGGATCAGGTGGGCCGGGGCAGTCGACCAGCGCTTCCGGCTGGAAGATGCCGGCGATCTCGGCCCTGGTCAACAGACCTCGCTCCACAACGATCTCGACCACAGGGCGGTGTGTGGCCAATGCCTCCTGAGCCACCTCGACGGCACGGGCGTGGCCGATGTGCGGGGTGAGCGCGGTGACCAGGCTGAGGGAACGCTCGACACCCGCGCGAAGACGTTCCTCCTGTGCTGTGATGCCGGAGATGCAGCGCTCAGCCAGAATCAGGCACCCGGCCCGCAGTTGCGCGAGGCTCTGGAACAGGCTGTGGGCGATGATCGGTTCGAAGGGATTGAGCTGGAGCTGGCCGGCCTGGGCAGCGAGGGTGACCGTGAGATCGTTGCCGATGACGCCGAAGGCGATCTGGTTGACCACCTCGGGGATCACTGGGTTGACCTTGCCCGGCATGATGCTGGAGCCCGCCTGCACAGGGGGGAGATTGATCTCCGCCAGGCCGGTATGCGGCCCCGAGGACAGCAGCCGCAGATCGTTGCACGTTTTCGAGAGCTTGACGGCGATCCGTTTGAGGACCCCTGAGAGCTGGACGAAGGCACCGACGTCCTGGGTGGCCTCGATGAAGTCAGCGGCGAGTACAAGCGGAGCACCGGTGATGTCTGCCAGGTAAGCGCATGCGAGCGGCGCATATCTGGGATGGGCATTGAGCCCGGTACCGATGGCTGTACCGCCCAGGTTGATTTCGCAGATCAGGCCGCATGCTTCACGCAGGCGCTGCTCGTCCTCCCACAGCATGACGGCATAGGTCGCGAACTCCTGGCCGAGCGTCATGGGGACCGCATCCTGAAGCTGTGTGCGGCCCAGCTTGATGATGCCGCTGAATTCGTGCGCCTTGACCTCGAAGGCCAGGCGCAGGTGGGCCATGGCTCCCTCGAGCCTGTGCGCGGCCAGGTGCAAGGCCACCTTCACAGCGGTGGGATAAGCGTCGTTGGTGCTCTGACAGGCGTTCACATGGTCAAGTGGGTGCAGATGCTGGTACTCACCACGCCGGTGGCCGAGATGCTCCAGCGCGCGGTTGGCAATCACCTCGTTGGCGTTCATGTTCGTCGAGGTTCCGGCTCCGCCTTGGACGACGTCCACGACGAACTGCTCGTGCAGTTTTCCGCGCCGGATCTCCTCGCACGCCGCGATGATCGCATCCGCCCTGACTTCGTCGATCACCCCCAGGTGCCGGTTGGCCGTCGCGGCGGCCTGTTTGACGCACGCCAGCGCTGTGATCAGGTCGGGATGGGCCGAGATCGGGGTGCCCGTGATGGGGAAGTTCTCCAGCGCCCGAAGCGTGTGGACGCCGTAGTACGCCGTTGAGGGCACCTCCCTCTCGCCCAGGAGGTCGTGTTCGCTACGGAAGGTGCTATCCGTCATCGGCTGGTACTCCTCTGTGTCCGACCCCGGTGATCGGGTGCGTCGGGGCATGCAGCAGCCGACCCCTTGCTGTCGACTGATGTGGCGATGGGCGTGCTCGCGCAAGCGCGATTCCCGAACACCCGACCGGCGGCGCCCTGCTGGGGCCGCGTCGCCATATCCGGAACTCTGCTGCCTGGCCCGCAGTCGCGACAAGGTCTTCGTGCGGCCGGGACTTTTACAGGGCTTCTGACACTGTCAACGCAGTGTTCGCTGGAGTTCTCCGGCGGCGGCACAGACAGTGCCGGGCAGGCCGGTCCGCTTCGTATCCGCGAACTGACGTGCCCGGCTTGCCCTCCATGCGATTACCTCCGTACGACCGGCCCCCATGGCCGCACCGTACGGCGCGTGGTCAGCCGATGGTGGCGCCGTACGCGGTGAGCGCCTCGGTGACCGGCTGGAAGTACATGGGGCCCTTCTTGCCGCCGCCGCAGCCGATCGAACCGCCGGAGGTCAGCCCGAGCGCGGTGTCGCCGGCGAACATCGAGCCGCCGCTGTCGCCCCGGTCCGCGCAGACGTTCGCCTTGATCAGGCCGGTGACCTTGTATCCGCCCCTGTACGTGACTGTGGCATCCAGGGCGGTGACCTTGCCGCTGCGCAGCTGGGTGGTGCTGCCGCTGCGCTGGATCTCCTGCCCGACGGTCGCCTCGCCTGCCTTGGTGATCTGCTGGGTACTGCCGTTGTAGAGGTTGACCTCGCTGGGGTGCGCGACGTCCTGCGTGTAGCGCACCAGGGCGAAGTCGTCGCCGGGGAACCGTGAGTCGTCCGTGACACTGACCTGGGAGCCCCGCGTCGGGCCCCACTTGGTGCCCTTCTTGCCGCAGTGTCCGGCGAGGAGGAAGTGCGGCTTGCCGTCCTTGACGACGTTGAACCCGAGAGAGCAGCGGCCGCCGCTGGTGTTGTAGACCGCATCGCCGCCAGACATGAGCCGCGTGAGCTCGCCGGGTATCCGGGTGAGGGACGCGCGGTCGCCGAGGCCGTCGACCGTCCGCTGGAGCCGCGCCAGCGCGCCGCCGGTGACGGTGCGGTCGGCCTCGACCCCCACTCTGTTGGTCACGGGGTTCATGGCCCACGAGGTGCCGGGAATGGCGGTCTTGCCATCCAGCGTCCGCTGCGCGGCGGCCAGTTCGGCGAGGGAGTTGTCGACGATACGGGCTCTCGCGCCGGCGTCTCTGACCTGCTCGGCGGCTGCCGTGTCGAGGACGTTGACGACCAGCGTCTTTCGTGCGTCGTCGTAGTACGTGCCCGCATCGCGCACGCCGAGGTCGTCGGTGAGCCGGGCGGCGGCGGCCGCCGACAACTCGTCGGGGCCAGGGCTGTCACTGGCGCTGGCGCTGGGCAGCGCCAGCGCTCCGCCGAGCAGTGCGGCAGCGGTGAGACCGGCCAGCGTCGCGAGCCGTATGTTGGTTCGGGGTAAGCAGGACAAAGCAGCCTCCAGGGAGGAGAGAGGAGCAGGTTGGGATGGAGCGGGGTGCTGTGAAGCGGGGAGACGTGCGACGGGCGACGGGCGTCAGCCCGTCACGACCGTGGGAGAGGCCCCGGTGAAAAGCCGTTGTGGGCTGCCGGAACCGTCGGCCGGCACGGCGAAGACCGTCGGTGCGCCGCCCGTACGCTTCGCGTACGCGAGGGTCCGGCCGTCCAGCCAGACGAGTTGGTCGTCCACGTTGGCGCGCTCGGCGAGCACGGTGTCGGTGCCACGTTTCAGGTCGAGCACGTGCAGCTGCCAACGGCCTTCGCCGACACGCTTCTTGTACGCGATCCGGTTTCCGTCCGCAGCCAGCGACGGGCACTCGACGTTTTTGCGTACGGCGGTCAGGGTCCGCTTGCCGAGGTCACCGCGCATGAGCCAGGTGTTCCCCCGGGACCCCATCGTGGCGTAAAAGGTGCGGTCGTCCCGGGCGAAGGTGATGCCCCAGTAGTTGGCGTCCTCGGCCGTGTAGCGCTTCCCGCCGACGAACGGCTGGAAGTCCTCGAGCGAACCGTAGTGGGCGCCATCGCGCAGGTCGTAGATCCCGGCAGTGGTGGAGAACGTGCCTGTCTTGGCGTACGAGTCGCCGGAGCGGAAGACCGTCCACGCCACCAGGTTCCCCGAGGGCGACACACGTGCCCGGCTCGGGTCGCCCCACACGTTGAACTTGACCTTGGGCTTGCGCTTGCCCTCGGTGTAGAGGCGGACTTCCGAGGACATCGGACCTGCCAGCGCCCGTACGCAGATCAGAGTCGTGGCGGCGACCGCCGCGCGCTGGCAGGCGGGGCCGTCGCCCACCTTCCGCCCCGTCAGGGTCACTTGCCGCACCCGGCCGCCGCCGTCCCGGTCGACGTACACGACAGTCCCGGTGCGTTGCAAGTGCAGGTCCTGCGCGTCCTGCCCGTACGCGACGGAGCCGCGGCGCCAGAGCACGTAGCCCGCCGTCGAGGCGAGGAGGGCGACGATGAGCAGGGTTCCGAGGACAGTACGCGCGCGCGTCATCGGCTGCTCCAGGGTGTGCGCAGCACCGCCGCCCCGAGGACGGCGAGCAGCAGGACAAGTGCGAATCCGCCGAACGCCGTGCCCAATCCGCCGAGCGCGGCCGCCGCGCCGAAGGCGACGGCGCCGCCCGCCCGGGCCAGCGCCTGGGCGGTCTGTACGACGGCCAGTCCGGTCGTACGGACCCGGACCGGGATCGTGGGGCCGATGTGGGCCATGAGGACGCCGTCAGTGGCGGCGTAGAAGAGACCGTGCAGTGCGAGGACAACGGCGGCGGTGGCGGCTCCCGGCCACGCCGACGGGGCGCCGGCCACCAGCAGATACCCGCACAGCAGCAGCAGATGGCCGAGCAGGAACAGCCGCCAGCGGCCAATGCGGTCGGCGGCTCGGCCGAGCGGGATGGCGGCGATCATGAAGACCAGCGCGGTCCCGATGGGCAGCAGCGGCAGCAGCCGCGGGGACAGCCCCATGCGCTGTTGAAGGGCGACGTAGAAGAACATGTCACCGACGGTGGCGAGGCCAAGCAGCGCCGCCGCGAGCACCACCCGGAGGTTGTCGCGAGCGGACAGCGACGCCAGGCACGCCCGCATGCCGTGGATCCGGGCACGTGCCGCCGAGTCGACGCCGGGCCTGGACGGGCCGTCCAGGTCGTACAGCCCGCCCGGCCGGTCCGGCCGTACGAAGAACGCCAGCATCAGCACCCCTGCCGCCGCGAGGCCGAAGCTCACCATGAACGCGGTGTCGAAGTCGCCCGGCACGGCCAGCAGCACGGCGAAGGCCAGCAGCGGGCCCAGCATCGCGCCCATCGTGTCCATCGCACGGTGCACGCCGAAGGCTCGTCCCAGGTGAGCGTCCGGTGCCGCCAGCGTGATCAGCGTGTCCCGGGGCGCCGTACGGATGCCCTTTCCCGTTCGGTCCGCCGCGAGCAGAAGTCCGATGCCGGCCGTGGAGGCGCCGACGAGCGGGAAGCCGAGCTTGGTCACGGCGGAGATCCCGTACCCGCACGTGGCGACGGCCTTGGGGCGGCCGAGGCGGTCCGCGGCGTATCCGCCGCCGAGTCGGAAGAGGGCGGTGGCGCCGGTGTACAGGCCATCCAGGGCGCCGAGTTGGAGATAGCCGATGCCAAGCCCGTACATGAGGTACATCGGCAGGATCGCGGTAACCATCTCGGCGGAGGCGTCGGTGACGAGACTGACCATGCCGAGGGTCACCACGGTGGCGGGCACGCGTGCCTTGGCCCCGCCCCCGGATCGCTCCGGGACTTCGGGCCCGGTGCCGTCCACCGTGGAGGCATCAGCGGTGGGAGCGGCGGACGTCCGGGCGGCGTCCGCCGCCCGTAGGTGGGAGAGGTACATCGGTCACGCTCCGATGCGGCGAGGGGAGAGGGGCGCGGGAACTGGAGATACGCGCCCCGCCTGTGAGTGGCGGGCCGTCCCGGGCAGGCGGGGAGGGGGGAAATGCTGCCCGGGACGACGGCGAGGTGCCTACGGTTTGGTCTTCGCGTGACAGGTGCCCTCGACGGAGTCAGTGAACGTACGCCCTTCCACCGGCCGGAAGTTGAACTTGTAGCCGGTCGCCGACAGGTCGAACTGGCCCACACCGAAGGTCTTGTTGTTGAACACCTCCGATGGTCCGCGTGAGTTGGTCGTGCTGGAGTACAGCCCGCGCCCTCCGGTGCCGATGACGAACTCGCGGAGACCGTTCGCCTCGTCCTTCTTCCCGTCGACCGTCGCCATGGCGAACCGCTCGTAGTGGTGGTCATGCCCGCTGACGACCACGTCCGCCTTGTGGTCGGTGAGGATCTTGTACATGTCGGCGGAGCTGCTGTTGTCTCCGTGGTCGCCGGAGGAGAACCGGGGGTGGTGCCAGTACGCCATGGTGCACGGCTTGGTGCTGGCCGCCAGGTCCTTCTTCAGCCACTGCCCCTGCGTGCTGCTGGACGAGCGGCTGATGTTGGAATTGAGCGCCACCATGTGCCACTCGCCCACGTCGAAGCTGTAGTAGCCCTTGCCCTTTCCACCGGTAGGGGCGCCTGCCGCTTCGTAGTACCCGAAGTAGCCGGACGCGCCACTGGTCCGGTACTCGTGGTTCCCTGGCGTCGGGTGCACGATCTTGTTGAACTTGCCCCAGTGGGGGTCGTAGTTCCGCTTGAACTCCGAGGACGTGCCGCTGCTGTACGCGTTGTCGCCCGCCGTGATGAGCGCCGCGGGGGCCATCTTGGTGACCACGTCGTCGGTCTGGTTGCAGGCGGAGCCGCAGATGTCCCCGGCCGCCGCCAGGACGACGCCGGCCGCGGACAGCGGCTGCTGTCCCGCCTGGTAGCCGGAGACCGCGTAGCCGCTTCCGGTGTGCTTCAGATGCGGCGTCAGCGTCACGCAGCCGCCTTCCAGCGCCCGGGTGTGGAAGGCCCTGCCCGACCAGTTACGGCTGGTGAGGGTGAGCCGGTCACCGGACGCGCCCGTGACGGTCACGGTGTCGCCGCCGCGCAAGGTGAGTTCATCGAACCGTACGCGCAGCCACTTGGCGCCGTCCTCGCAGATCCGGCGCTCGCTCGGAGCCGCATCGGCGCCGTCCACACGCAGGTCGGCCCGGCCGGTACGTACGCCTGGTTCAGCCACCTGTTGCACTTGCCGGTCCGTGGCCTCGGCCTCGGACGACGCGTGCTCCGCCGAGTCCCTGTCAGATTGCGAGAGGGTGTCTGACACTGCGAGTGCGCCGCCCATGGCGGCGACCGCGGTCACTCCTATCACCGAGGTCCGCACGGCTCTGCGGACACCTATTCGGTGGTTCATCGGTGCACCTCCATCAGGCCCTGTTGAGGGCGTGGGGACTCGCTGCGCGTGGGGACAGTGACGAAACGGGGTGCGTCATGCGCAGTCAAGGGGATGGCGAAGGTGTTGCTGGAGGTACGGAACTACGAACCGGGTAACGGGTAAAGAATCCGTGCCCGCAAGGCTGGATATCTCTGGACGAACCCCGGTTACGATGCGGCGCCATGGAATTCCATCGAACTCTGGGGCTCGCCCTGGCCGCTCGCGGCCTAAGTCTGGACCATGTTGCCAGTGAATTGCGGGGCCGCGGCACCCCCGTCAGCACCAGCACGCTCAGCGCGTGGCAGACCGGCCTGAGCCAGCCGGAAAGGGCACGCTCACTCACTGCTGTCACCACGCTCGAGGAGATTCTCGGTCTGCCCGCCGGAAAGTTGCGCGGCGCGCTGCCTCCGCGGCGCCCACGCGGTCGCCGGACGCGTGCCGCCGAGGCCCTGACGGGACGTCATCAGCAGTGGGGCGACCAGGCCCAGGCCGTCCGGCACACCCTCGCCAGGCTCGACGCCGACTGGCAGGACCTCGCGAACCCCCGGCCGATGTCGTACCGGGTGCAGATGTCCGTCGGGCCGGAAGGCGAGGAGGCCGTCATGCGCGTCACGCGGATACTGAAGGGCGGCCCCGGCGGCGCAACCCGGATGATCTACGTGACCCGCTACGCATGTCTGCCGCAGGCACCGCTCCTCACCATGGCCCACGGCTGCCGTCTGGAGCGCTTCAGCGGCAACACGCAAACCGGCGTCGCTGCCTTCGAGTTCGCACTCGAACGCCCCTTGCGTGCGGGCGAGTTGGCCCTGACAGAATTCGGAGTACGTTTCCCGCCACGCCAGATGGACAAGTACACGACGGTCCGCGTGTACAAGGGATTGCGGGACGTCGCACTGGAAACCAGTTTCGACACGGCATACACACCGGCCCGTTGCCAGGCGTTCTATCAGCCGGCCGCCGCATCGCCAAGGCAGATAGTGCGGGAAGCCGCCGGGGCGGAAGCGAGCAGCGATTTCCAGTACATCCGCTTCAATCCGGCACCGGGAATCTACGGCATCCGCTGGGAATGACACGCGCCACGCGACCGCCAGGGCGCCAGGGCGCCAGGGCCCCGCCCTCGTGGTCAACCGGTGCTGGCAGCGGGACGCGCCGACGAGCCCGTCGGTGAATTCGAGCAATCCGCAGCCCTATCTCGACTCCCTACGCGACCGGCACGGGTATCAGAATTGGACGCCCCGTCGAAGCCCCCTGATCGTCGTACTCCGCCACGGAGACAGGCTGTTCGGCCGCTCATTCCCTTCCCATCCGTGACGATGTATCGGAAGCAGTGCCGTGCAGCGGCGATTTATCCGCCTTCCCAGTGCGGAAGGCCATTACAGGGTCCATCCAGAACCTGGCGAGCCCGTCTACTTGACTATCCAAAGCGACGGAGCGGTGTTCCGCCAATCACGCGAAGGGGGCTCGGCCGGCATGTACCACCGGGCGCCGCGCCAGAATTCAGGGGTAGATGGCCTGCCCGTTCACAACGGTCGCGCCAGCCTTCCGTGTCCTCGTCCCTGTCGCGGGTGTCGCCGAGCAGCTGGTCGAGGATCGCGAGGCAAGCGCCCTTCGCGTTATGCCTTACGGCCCCGGATGGTCTCTCCTGTCCGCGCAGATGCTGGCGTAGTTTGTCTGGGGAGAGCTGCGCGTGTAGGGCCCCGGGATGTCGCCGGGCCGGAGCTCCAGCCCCATGACCTCGGGGACGTCCTCCGGGCGACGGGCGTCGCCCGGCGTATGGGTCCGCTTGGCCAGCAGCAGGAACACCCGCCGCGCGATGTCGTCCGCGATCTGGAGGCCGCGGACGTACTCCACCGCGTGCGTGCTCACGTACGGCTCCCCTTCCAGGAGTGGCGATCAGTACCTTGGGTACGCCGCCGGGGCGGTGGGCGGGAGGGGGATTTCATCGATCCTCAGCCACCGGTCCTGCCCTGTGGTGTCCGGCAGCCGGAAGCGGAAGTCACGCTCGGCATCCACCTGGTGATCGGCGTCCGCGACGACGCGGAGCAGCGTCCGCAGACGCGGCCGCGCTTCCTTGTCCAGGTCGACGACCAACAACTCTAGGTCGTCGTCCTGGTCGTCGTCGAAGTCGTCCAGGAGCAGCAACTCGGTTTCGGCATCGTCGGGGATGCCTGCGGCTGCTGCCGCGCGCCTGGCGTAGTCCTCCTGTGCCTCACGGCGGCTGGTCCCGGTATCCCATCCCAACCCTGGCGGACGTCTCCGCCGGGACGACCACCGCGGCTCACGTCCCGGCGGCCGTCTACTGGCGGCGCCTCGGCCCGGTGGGACCACGCGTGCCTCGCGCAGCGAAATACTCGTACTATGCCTGGTCCCGACCTCCCCC
>NZ_JBWLKL010000066.1:0-25598 GCF_059026065.1 Streptomyces sp. A18
AGGAACTGGTCGGCCGCGAGCCGAGGGTCGGGGACCTCGAGCAGCCCTGCCGCGGCAAAGACGGCGAACCGCTCGGCGATGGCCTCGTCGGGGGCATCGGCCATGGAGTTGTAGCCGGGCCGCGGCAGATTGCCGGATTCCGCCCGGACCAGTCGTTGCAGCGTCGCGTACTCCGCCGAGCCGAGCATGTCGGTCGCGATGCGCATCGAGAACGTGACCAGGGCGTCCTCCAGTTCGGCGCCCTCGGAGAGGCCGGTGAGGGTCTCGTCCAGGGTGCGCCGGATCGTGGTGATCATCGACTGGCCCACGGAGTCGACGACCGCTTGCAGCAGCGTCTGCTTGTCGCCGAAGTAGTCGTAGACCGTCCGCTTGGACACCTCCGCACGAGCGGCGATCGCATCGACGCTGGACCGGTCGAACCCGTCGGCGAGAAACAGTTCCCGGGCCGCCGAGAGAATGGCGGCCCGCTTTCGCGCGGACCCCTCGCGCAATGTCTTCGTGGTCGGCGTCTTCGTCGTCGGCATGAGAGCACCCTAACCCAATCTACACTGCACAGTGTAGTGTAGATTGCCGGTGTGTGGCGCCCTCGTACACCAGCCTTGTCCGGCAAGCCGTGTCTGCCGCACGACCCGGAGCCGTTCGCCCCTGATCGGCCGTTGGGCCAGTGGTAGTGCGGGAGCGCAACACGTAGGCCCTCTGTGCTTCCCGGCAATGACCGAAAGGACGTCCATGGCCGCGACTCTGGCTCCCCCGGGGCGTACCGGGAGAGCCCCTGCCCCAGCCCCCGGCCGTGGCGGAATGCGGCCGCGTGTCATTACGAGCGTCGGATCAGGGCCCGTTTTCCCTGTTCCGCAGCCGGAAACGATGACTGCGGTTGCGTCGAGCCCGCCTGACCGCGGCGGGTCTCCACACACCGTCAACCGGCGCACGGGCTGGGGACGATGAGGTCAGCGGAGAAGGAGTCCCCGCACGCGCTGCTCGCGGGGGCGTCGCGTCCGTGGGTCCGGCTGCTGCCGTGGTGCCTGGCGTTCGTACTGTGCGTCGCTCTGCTGCCCACCACCATCCAAGTGCTCACCGTCGACTACGGCCTCAACGGCGCGGTCGCGAGCGCACTGGCTGTTGCACAGTCAGCACCGTTGCTGCTCGCGGTCATCCGCCCGCTGCAGGCCTGGTACGTGGTCTTCGCCGCGGACGTGGTCGGGGCGCTTGCCCTGCTCACTGTCGACATCGGCGACCAGCGCCTATGGCCGTTCCCGCCCATGGAAATCGTCGGTTATGTCGGCCTCTGCCTGGCCCTCGGCCTGCGGGAGCCGCGCCGCAAGCTGCTGCTGGTGTGGCTTGCCACGGCGGGGGCGAACCTCGGCCTGGTCTTTTTCGCACCCAACGGCGCGAGCAGCAGGGAACTACTGCTCACCATCCTCAGCGGCATCACACTCGTGCTCGGCGGTGCGCTCCGCGAGCGGTACGTGGCGCAGCGCAGGCTGGCGGAGCAGGAGACGATCAGCGAGGCCGAGCGCGGTCGGCGGACGCTGCTGGAGGAACGCACCCGCATCGCACGCGAACTGCACGACGTGGTGGCGCACCACATGTCCGTCATCACGGTGCAGGCGGACACCGCGGCCTACCGCCTCGACGGGCTGCCGCCGAACGTCCGGGAGGAGTTCACCTCCATCGCGGCGACCGCACGCGAGTCGCTCGGCGAGATGCGACGACTCCTCGGCGTCCTGCGCAACGAGGAGACGCACGGCGAGCTCGCACCCCAGCCGGGTCTGACACAGATCGCGCAGCTGGTGGAAGCGACAGCGAGGGCCGGCGGGGCGGTGGAGTTCACCCCCTGTGACGCCGCCGCGTCCGAGGCGGTGGGCCTCTCCGCGTACCGCATCGTCCAGGAGGCGCTCGCGAACGTCGTGCGGCACGCGCCCGGTGCTCCCACGCAGGTGTCGGTGTCGCAGGACGGAGAGGGGCTCACCATCGTCGTCGTCAACGGGCCGCCGCCCGAACCGCACTCCGCCCCGCTCGAGGACCGCGGGACCGGGCACGGTCTGGTCGGTATGCGCGAGCGGGTGCGGCTGGTGGGCGGCGTGCTGGACACCGGGCCGCTGCCGGACGGCGGCTTCCGGGTAGCGGCGCGGCTGCCGACGACGGACAACGACAGCGAAGGGACACCATGACGATCCGAGTCATCATCGTCGACGACCAGGCCATGGTGCGGGCCGGCTTCGCCGCTCTCCTGGCCGCCCAGAGCGACATCGACGTGGTGGGCGAGGCCCCCGACGGTGCGCAGGGCCTCGATCTGAGTCGACGCACCCATCCCGACGTCGTGCTGATGGACGTCCGCATGCCCAAGATGGACGGCCTGGAGGCGGCGCGCCGCCTCCTCGCGCCCCCGCAGGGCGTGACGCACCGGCCGCGCGTGATGATGCTCACCACCTTCGACGTCGACGACTATGTGTACGAGGCGCTGCGCGCGGGCGCAAGCGGCTTCCTGCTGAAGGACGCGCCGCCTGCCGACCTCATCGCGGCGGTACGCATCGTGGCCTCGGGCGATGCACTCCTCGCCCCCTCCGTGACGCGCCGCCTCATCGCGGACTTCGCCCGCCAGCGTCCCGCCGCCCGCGGCAAGCCAGCGATGCGGCTCAAGGCCCTGACCCAACGCGAATCCGAGGTCCTCACCCTGGTGGCCCGCGGCCGGTCCAACACGGAGATCGCCGAGACGCTGGTCCTGGCCGAGCAGACGGTCAAGACGCACGTGAGCCGTGTCCTGACCAAGCTCGACCTGCGCGACCGCGCCCAGGCGGTGGTCTTCGCGTACGAATCGGGGCTGGTCGCCCCGGGTGACTAGGACTATCCCTCCCCGGGGCCGCAAGTGCCTCCGCCCGCAGATTCCTCCACCCGTAGGTGCCTCCGCCACCCCCTACCGCGGTAGGGGGTCCACATTGGCTCCCGGGTATGACGCCCGGCACGCAGCCGCCCCCGCACACTCCATCCCGTCAGCACGAGAGATCGCGAAGGGGCGGAAGATGAGGCTACGCAGCGGTAAGCGACAGAAGGCGGACGAGGCACCGCAGGTCACGGGTGACTCCGGTCTCGCCGTCGAGATGCGCGGTGTCCGGCGGCAGTACGGCCGCCGCGCGGGCGTCGTGCACGCCCTGGCGGGTGTCGACCTGGCGTTGCCACTGGGCACCTTCACGGCCGTGATGGGGCCGTCCGGGTCCGGCAAGTCCACGTTCCTGCAGTGCGCGGCCGGGCTCGACCGGCCGTCGGGGGGATCGGTGCGCCTGGGTGGCACGGAGATCACCGGCATGAGCGAGAACGAGCTCACCGAGCTGCGCCGCAGTCGACTCGGCTTTGTCTTCCAGGCGTTCAATCTGCTGCCATCGCTGACCGTGGAGCAGAATGTGCTGCTGCCGATGCGCCTGGCCGGGCAGCGGCAGGACAGCCGTCGTGCCGCCGAGGTGCTGGGCCGGGTCGGGCTCGCCGACAAGGCGCGCCGCCGGCCGGGTGAGCTCTCCGGGGGCCAGCAGCAGCGTGTCGCCATCGCCCGCGCGCTGGTGACCAGCCCGGACGTGGTCTTCGCCGACGAGCCCACCGGCGCCCTGGACACCGGCACCGCCTCGGAGGTCCTCGGCCTGCTCCGGCACGCCGTCGACCAGCTGGGCGCCACTGTTGTGATGGTCACGCACGACCCGGCCGCGGCCGCATGGGCGGACCGTGTGCTGTTCCTCGCCGACGGCGCCTTCGCCGACCAGCTCGACGGCGGTACGGCGCAGCAGATCGCGGCGCGCATGACCGCGCTCAGCACCCGTCACGCCCACGCAGGCGCGCTGGCGGGGGTGGCGGCGTGAAGCGTCCCAATGGCCTGGCCCGAGCTGCCGTCCGCTTCAAGCCCGCGTCCTTCGCGGGGACCTTTGTCGCGCTGCTGATGTCGGCGCTGATCGTCTCGGCCTGCGGCATCCTGCTGGAGACCGGGCTGCGCGCATCGGTGCCGGCGGAGCGATACGCGAAGGCACCGGTCGTCGCGGCAGCCGACCAGTACAAGTACGTCGTGACGGGCAGCGGCGAGGACCGCGAGAAGGAAGCGGTGCCGTTGCCGGACACCGCACGGGTCGACGCCGGGCTGGCGGCCAAGGCCGCCACGGCGCCGGGCGCATCGACGGCGGTGCCCGACTTCACGTTCCCGGTGCGGACGACGGATGAACTGCCCGTTCAGGGGGGTGCGCTCACCGCGCACGGCTGGGGCTCGCATGTCTTCACCGGCACTACGCTGACCCATGGCTCCGCGCCAGGCGCGGGCGAGGTCGTGCTCGACTCCGGCACGGCACGCGCCGCGAAGGCCGCCGTCGGCGACACCGTCGCGCTGCAGACCGCCGCCGGGCAGCGAGACTTCCGCGTCGCGGGCATCGCCAAGGCCGCACCCGCGGACACCGCCCGAACCACCGGCGCCACAGGCGCGATTGCCTGGTTCGCCGACACCCAGGCCCCCGCCCTCGCCGGCCACCCCGGCAAGGCGGACGCCATCGCCGTACTGGCCCAGGACGGCACGCGTGCCGACACCCTCGCCGACTCGGTAGAGCAGGCCCTGGCCGGCTCCGGTGCCCAGGTGCACACCGGCGACGACCGCGGCGCCGTCGAGGACCCGGGCCTCGCCTACGCCAAGGACACGCTCTTCGGAATCGGCGGCCCCTTCGGGGGTATCGCCGCCATCGTCGCCGTCTTCACCGCGGCCGGAACCGTCGCGCTGTCGGTCTCCCAGCGGGCCCGCGAATACGCGCTGCTGCGCGCCATCGGCGCCACCCCACGGCAGATCCGCCGTGCAGTCGCCTCCGAAGCCCTGCTCGTCGCCCCACTCGCCGGGATCCTCGGCATCCTGCCCGGCATCGGACTCGCACACTGGTGGTTCGGACAGCTGCAGGACCGCGGCGCGATACCCGAAGCCGCCCAGGTACACGTCTCGGGCGTCCCCCTCCTCATTGCCATCGGCACCGGACTGCTCACCGCGCTGGCCGCCGGCTGGATCGCCGGGCGCCGACCCGCGAAGATCAAGCCTGGGCAAGCACTGTCGGAAGCATCCGTGGAGCGACTGCGGCCTGGCGTGATCCGTACCGGACTCGGCCTGGTCGCCCTGGTCGGCGGCGCGACGCTCACCGGAGTCGCCGCCGGCTCCACCGGTGACAACGCTGCCGGTGCCGCCCTCGGCGTCGTCATGTGCTTCATGCTCGCCGTCGGACTGCTCGGCCCGCTGGTGGCCAGGCTGTGCGCGGGCCTCTTCGGCCTGCCGCTGCGTGGTGCGGGGCCTGCCGCTTCGCTTGCGGCCGCCAACTCCCGTACCAACTCCCGCCGCCTCGCCTCCGCGATCACCCCGATCGTGCTGGCCATAGCATTCGCCTCGACGCTCGTCTTCATGAATACGAGCGAACGCCACGTCGCCGACACCCAACTGCGCGCGGGCATCACCGCAGACCACGTCGTCACCGACCCGGCCGGGCTCCCGGCCGACACGGCGCAGCGCGCAGCCCGGATGCCGGGCGTGGACGCGGCAGTCGGCGTGCTGAACGCGCAAGTTCTGGTGCCCACCGGATCCGGCGAATTCAAGGCGCTGCAGGGCGCGGCGACCCAGGGCATCACCGGCTCAGGCGCCGAGCTCGCGAAGGTGCAGGACCTGGACGTGACCGAAGGAAGCCTCGACCGGATAGGCACCGACCGTATCGCCATCGACAAAACGCTGGCGAGCACGGCCGACGTAGGCGTCGGCGACCGGCTCCCGCTCAACCTCCCCGACGGCACCAAGGCCAGCCCTGAGATCACCGCGATCTACGGCCGCGGCCTCGGTCTCGCGACGGTGACCATGGACCGCGCGTCCCTGGACGGACACACCACCTCAGGCTTCGACACCACGCTGCTCGTAAGCGGCGGCTCGCAGGAGTCACTGTCCGCCCTCGGCACGGTCACCGACGCCTCCGGCTACGCCACCCAGCGAAGCCTCGACGCCAAAACCGGCGCCTGGATGAACAACACCATGGCCGCGGTCCTCGGCGGCTTCGCCGCCATCGCCGCCCTCAACACCCTGGTGATGACCGTTCTCGACCGCCGCCTCGAGCTCGGCACCCTGCGCCTCGTCGGCTCCACCCGGCGCCAGGTCATGCAGATGCTCCGCTGGGAAGGCCTGCTGGTCTCGGCCGCGGGCGTCATCCTCGGCTCCGCGATCGCCGCGGCCACGCTCATCCCGATGATGCAGGGCATGACCGGCCAGCTGCCGTACGTCCCCCCGCTCGTGTACGGCTCCTTCGCAGCCGCCGCCGGCGGGCTGACGCTGCTCGCCGTCACGCTCCCGGCACGAGGAGCACTACGCCGCTGGTCATAGCGCACGCCTACGGGGTGGGAGCCCGGCACCCGGCTCCCACCCCGTACGCGTCCCAGATCACGAGCCGGCGGTGGAACGGCCCAGGCGCGGCGCAAGGCTGAGCGCATTCGCTGCGAGCAGGTCCGGCCACCGGCCGCGGACTGGCTCGTCTGCGCGGATCGTTCCTTGCACCCCGGTAGGCGGCGCTGCGCGCTTCCTTGCACGCCTGCACCGAGTACCTGTTAACCGATCGCCCGCATCCGGCGAGTATCCGCACACATCTGTCGATCCCAGTGAGGCTGCTGGGCCGCACGCCCGCCCATCTCGCGGCTGCGGCTTGCACTTCCTGCACTCAAGCCGCAGTACGCTCCGGGCTGTTTCAAAGCGACCCTTCAGGGTTGGGCACGCTGGCCCCGGTCGGGCAGCAAGCCCCTGATGTCCGCCGGGTCAGGGCCGGGTTCTGTGGTCGGTCCGCCCTGACAGCCCTCGGCGCAGGCACTCGGTGAGGCGGGCTGCGATCCTCCCGTCGGGATCACGGCGGGGGTTGAAGATGGTGACATCCAAGCCGACGGCTCGTTTGCCGGCCAGTGCCGTCCGCAGCACGCCCTCCAGTTCTGACCAGGTCAACCCTCCGGGGAGGCGGTAGTCGACGGCAGGCATGATCGCGTCATCCAGGACATCGACATCAAGGTGGACCCAGTACCCGGCACTTGCGTCACCGGTGAGCCGGTCGACCGCGTAGCGCGCTGCCGCCGGGGCGCCTGCCGCACGCACATCGTCGAGGCTCATCGCGTGCAGCTGCGGGGGCAGAGACTGCATCCCGTCCTTGGCGGACTCTGCGGAGTCGCGGAAACCGAAGGCGACGACGTCTTCGTCCCTGAGCAGGGGTCCACGCCCTTCGAGGTCGGTGAGCAGCTGGGGGCCGCGGCCCGTGGCCAGGGCGAGTTCCATCGAGGCCGCCTCGCCCGCCGGATCTGCCGACGGCTGGTAGAAGTCCGTGTGGCCGTCGAGGAACAACAGGCCGTAGCGTCCTCGGCGGCGCAAGGCCAGGAGGTTGCCGAGCAGGATGCTGCAGTCGCCGCCGAGGACTACAGGAAAGCGTCCGGCGTCGAGGACGTCGCCGACCGCGTCGGCCAACCGGACGGAGTACCGCGCGATGCCAGCGGGGTTGAGGATCCCCGTATCGGGGTCCCGCGTGGCGTTGTACGCCGACGGTTCGACCCGGCCGGCTTGAGCCACTCCGGGGTGGGCCGACAGACCGGCGTCGAGCAGAGCCGCCGGTAGATCCTGCACGCCGGACGGCCACAGTCCGAGCACGGACGGCGCCTCGATGATCGAAATTTCCTGCACGTCCCACTCCTTCACCTGCCGAGCAGCGACTGCCCCGGCACGCCTCTCCAGCACGCTAAGGCGTCGCCGCCGCTGAAACCCATGGTGCCGCAGAACGGATGCCCTACCGGTCCGACCCGGGTGCGTGCAGCGGCCCCGAGCACGAGACTTGAGCTACGCAGAGGCACCTCCGAAGCCGGCGCCCGCTGGATCTGTCTCGTCATCGCGGCCCACACCCAACTCCGCCTCCTCCTCAAGGCCGCCGTCGGCCTTGCCTGCGACGGCCATGGGAAAAGCCCCGCTGAGCCCGGCCGCCTCACCCCGGCCCCTGCACCGAACGACTCACCTCTCGCTCCTGAACGTCCACTTGGCTCAGGGGACCGGTTGCCCGCCACCGGCGACGACTCCGAACGCAAGCAACTCAGCCCATAGCCCATAGGCCATAGGGAAGAGATTGAGGGACCGGGCATCAAGGCCGTAACTCTCAGGTCCTGTCACCGGTTTCGTGCGATGATCTACAGGCCCTGTCGGGCTCTACCCTGCCTCAGTAACGATTCCCCGGAGAGTCCATGCGCCGCGCCCAACTCCTCTCCGCCGCTGTCCTCCTGCTCTGCACCGCCTGTTCCGGCGGTGCAGAGCGTGACTCGGAGGAGAGTACGAAGAAGGCCGTGGATCACGGGGCGGCCGTGCGCGCCGCGATCGAGAGGACCAGCGCGGACAGCGCCCGTGTGGACGAGAAGATCGAGCTGCGGTCCGCCGAGAGCCCAACGACATACGTGTTCACGATCGAAGGCGCCTTCGATCTGGCCGACGACAAGGGCCGGCTCACGGTGGAGCTTGAGGACAGCGGCATGGACCCCGTCGAGGAGGTCTTCGTCGACGACACCGTCTATGTGCGGGGCTCGCGGGCGGTGGGCGGGGGCAAGTGGGCGTCGGCCGTCCGGAGCGAGGCCCTGACCCGCTATTTCCTGCGGGCGCCGCTGAACGACCCAGAGCACCTGCTCCGCCAGATGAAGGCGATGCGACAGGTGTCGAACGAGGGCAAGGAGCAGGTGAACGGCGCCCCTGCGGTGCACTACCGGGGCACGATCGACCACGCAACCGCGACGCTCCGGATGACGACGAAGACGAAACAAGGGCTGGACGACCTGCGCAAGAAGCTGGGTGACGACATGCCCGTCTACGCGGACGTGTGGGTCGACGGGAAAGGGCGCGCCGTCCAGGCCCGGCTGTCCTACTTCGGCGGCATGAAGGCCGTGACGACGATGACACTGTCGGAGTTCGGGACCCCGGTGAAGGCCAAGGCCCCCTCGGCCAAGCAAGTGGTCCCCGTGACGGCGGGCGAGGATGTCCTGCTGGCCTGAGCGGGGTGAGCCCGGTGCGGGGGCCTCTTGGGCTACAGCCAGACCGAAGTGGTCGGCGACGGGGACCACACCGGCGACAAACTCAGTGTCCTCGGCCAAGTGCGGAGCAGTGAGGCGTAGGGGGGTGCGGGCAGGCAGGCCACCACGGTCATCCCGCAGCCGCAGCGCAGCCGCGGCGGCGGCCGTGGTCGTGGTCGTGGTCGTGGTCGTGGTCGTGCCAGAGAATCCCTTCACGTAGCGCGCCTCACGAGTCGTCAGGTCAGGTCAGGCCCATGTGTTCCAGGTTGTTGGCCACCATTTCGGCGCCCCAGCCGGCGTGAACACTCCCAGATATGCACCCTAGGTGCATATCCCTTCACCCCAAGGCCGCGAGCTGCGGGGCCCTTTCGAGTGCCGGTCGGCCAACCTCGCCGCCGAAGTCGCCGAAAGACTGCTCCCGGCCGACTGCAGTGCCGAAGTGCGACTGAAGCATCAATAGGGTGTGCCCCATGCCTGCCACGCTGAGCTCCACAAAAACCGCCGCCGCGCTCCGCCGATCGGCACGGGTCTCTGTCGAGTTGCTGCTGGTTCTCGTGGCCACTGCGGCGGCCCTCTGGCTCCTGGGGCGGATGTGGTCGGTCGTCTGGCCGCTCATAGTGGGCCTCTTGCTCACCACACTGACCTGGCCTCTCGCCAGCTTCCTGCGCCGGCGCGGATGGCCCCCCGCCTTGGCCGCCTCGGTGGTGACAGTGCTGTTCCTTCTGGTCGCTGCGGGCATCGTGGCGCTGATCGCGGTGCCGGTGGCGTCTCAGTCCGGCGAGCTGGCCGACGGCGTGGCCGAAGGCATCGAGAAATTGCGCGAGTGGGCCGCCGGTCCTCCCTTGAGCATCGATGACGCCCAGATCTCAGGCGGAGTCGACTCGGCGACCGCCCAAATCAAGGACAGCGTCGGCAGCATGGTCACCACTCTCTTCACAGGAGTGAGCACCGTGGTGAACGGTGTGGTCACTGCCGTCCTGGCGCTCTTCCTGATGTTCTTCTTCCTCAAGGACGGCCCGCGGTTCCTTCCCTGGCTCGCCCGCCAGCTCCCCGGCCGGCTCGCCAACGACATCCCGATCGTGGCGGCACGCAGCTGGGACACGCTGGGCGCGTTCGTACGTTCCCAGGCCCTCGTCGGCCTGCTCGACGCGGTGTTCATCGGTCTGGGTCTGTGGATCCTGGGGGTGCCCCTCGTACTCCCGCTAGCGGTACTGACCTTCGTATCCGCGTTCGTGCCGATCGTAGGTGCCCTGTTCGCCGGTTTCGTAGCGGTGCTCATCGCGTTGGTCTTCAACGGTCCGACAGACGCGCTGATCGTGCTGGCGATCATCGTCGTGGTGCAGCAACTCGAGGGCAACGTGTTCCAGCCGATCATCCAAAGCCGAGGGCTGGGACTGCATGCGGCGGTGATCCTGCTGGCGGTCACACTGGGCGCAAGCCTGGCCGGCGTCGTGGGCAGCCTGCTCGCGGTACCGGCGGCCGCCCTGATCGCGGTGTTCTGGAACTATCTGCGCGAGCAGCTCAGCGACCCGCCGCAGGACCCGGAGACCGACGACGCTCCCCCGGGTGCGGCACTCCCGTCGTAGTCGTAGCTCCTCCTGGTGCGTCGCCGCTCCCGACGAGGCGGCAGGGAGGAAGGCGGGTACCCAAAGTTGAGCACAAGATCATTGTTCACTTGTCCCTCCAGGGCGAGGCACGCGACGATGCAACGGCCTGTCCGCTTCGTCGTGTTGTTCCGCAAGGTCTTGAGGTCGGGTGCGGGCCACTGCCACCGGTTCCCTGGCCGGGGAGCCGCGACCACCACGAGCGGCGCCTGCCACCCTTTCACCACGCCAAGCGCGCCAAGCGCCCCAAGTGCCCCAAGTTCGCCACAAGGCCGCCACCGTGTAACTCGCGCGCGCCATCAGCCAGTGCCGACTCGGTAAGGGCACCAGCGCGGGCAGGCCGCTTCCCACCCTGCCCGGCGGCGAAGGGACAGATGGTCAAGCTGTACACGAGGGCGGCTGCATCGCCGCCACCCGGCGCTCTCGGCGTGAATATGCTGACGTGCACAAAGCCCCGGAGAGAACCCGCCCCTGGCCCACGGAGAGCAACCTTGCGCAGCCTGACCTTCGTCATCGGGACTGGCCGCAGCGGCTCCACTGCGCTGTCCCGCATCCTCAACGCGCACCCCGACGTACTCAGCCTCAACGAGTACATGGCCTCCGTCGGTGACGCCGCCTTCCCTGAAGGCCGGGTATCAGGAAGGGAGTTCTGGGAAACCCTCTTCCGGCCCACCCCATACTTCGCGAGCATGATCCGCAGCGGGCTCTTGATGCCGGAGTTTCTCTACACGCGGCGGCCGGGTCGGTACACGGCACGGAGCACGGGCATCCCCGCGCTCTCCCTCATGGTGCTGCCCCACCTCACCGAAGACCCCGACGCGCTGCTGGATGAAATTCACGCAGCGGTCCTCTGCTGGCCTGACCGTCCCGCCGCTGAACACCACGAAGCGCTCTTCGAGTTCCTCGGCACACGGCTGGGGCGCGACGCCGTCGTGGAGCGCTCCGGCTATTCGACGGGGTGGGCCCCAGGGCTCCAAGCTGCCTTTCCCTACGCGAAGTTCGTGCACCTCTTTCGTGATGGACCCGACTGCGCCCTGTCCATGAGCCGCCACCCCGGGTACCGCGTGATCACCCTGATGCGCGAGATCAGGGAACGGACGGGCGTCGAGAACTTCGGCAACCTGACGGCCGAGGACGTGCGCTCCCTGCCTCCAGAATTGGCACCCCTGCTCGACGAGCACTTCGACCCCGCCCTCGTACGAGACCGGGAGTTTCCCCTGCGCCGTTTCGGCGCCCTGTGGTCCGAACTCGTCATCCAAGGCTCGCGGTTCCTGGACGGGCTGCCCGCCGACCAGCGCATGACACTCGGATACGAGGACCTCCTGGACGCTCCTCACAAGGAGCTCACCCGCCTCGCCGCATTCATCGGAGTCGATCCTTCCCGGCAGTGGCTGGCCGACGCGTGCGCACAGCTCGACAACAGCCGCCGAGGCTCCGCCAGGAAGCATCTGACGCCCGCCGACTTCGACGACCTCAGCAAGAGTTGCGATCTGGGTACCCATGCATTGAAAGCGAAGCCAGCCTGACGACCAGGTGCCCGCTTAGGAGCGGTTCGGAGCGGTGCGGATGGGTCTCGTATCCGAGAGCGAGCCGGCAGTCTGCATGAGCCAGCCCGTTGCTGCGCTCAGTCGTGAGCCCGGCTGCCCTGCTGTCCGGCTCCTCACCTGAACGGCATGGCGGTAACGGGGGCCGGATCCTGGTGGGGCCAGCCCCCGGTGGTCGGGCCCCCGCTCGTCGGCCCCGGATGGTCAGATCCGGTCAGGCCAGGTCAGGTCAGGTCAGGTCGAGGAAGCTCCACCGGGCGTTCGGCTGGGCACCGCTCAGCCACTTGCCGCAGTTCTGGAGCACGACCGGGCTCGACGTTATGTGCTGCGCGCCCGTCCCGAGGTCGCGCAGGAAGCGGTCGACCGGGCCGCGGCGGATTGCCGCCGAGCCGGCCCAGCGGTGTACGGTGCGGCCCACGTCGCACACGGTCGAGGTTGTGTGGTTCAGGACGAGACGGATCAGCGTCTCCTGCTCCACGCTGGGCAACTCACCCTGGTCCAGGGCCTGTTCGACGTCCTGCCATACGTCGTTCACCCAGGCTCGGGCTGCCCGAAGGCTGGCTTCCGCCGTCGCGTACTCGGCGTGGAACTGGGAGGTGTCGACCGCGGCGCCCCGCGAACCAGCCCGCGCCGCGGCGACCCGCTTCAGTTCGTCCAGGAGCCGCCGACCGACGCCGAGGGCCCAGCCGGTGTGCCCGATCGCGGACATGTTGACCAGGCCGAGGCCGTACACGGCGCCGCCGTTGACCGGGGTGTGCGTGGTCGCGACGTAGGTGTACTCGTGCGGGACGTATACATCGGTGCAGTGGTAGTCGATGCTGTGTGTCGCGCGCAGCCCGAGCACGTCCCAGTTGCCGTCCAGGGTCACCTGCGACTTCGGCATCGCGAGGACCCGCAGCTCACCGGTGTCCTCAACCTGGATCGCGCTGTGGATGTGGGTGGCGTGCGCCATCCCGGAGGCGAACTGCCACTGGCCGCTGACCCGGAAGCCGCCCTCCACGGCGACGGCCCGCCCGGGGCGCGTGCCGTGCCCGGAGAGCAGCGCGTACTTCCCGTTGGGCACGTCCGGGAACAGTTCGGCCGCCGCGTCCCCGGCGAGGTACGCCGCGGTGGTCCCGGTCATCATCTGCAGCGCGAACATCGTCCACCCGGCCGAGGCGTCGTGGTAGCTCACCCGCTCCGCCGCCTCGATCAGCTGCCGCGGGGCGAACTCGTAGCCGCCGAGGCTCAGCGGGAGCTCGGCCCGTACGATCCCCGTGTCCAGCAGTGCCTGCGCCGTCTCCTCTGGCAGTCTCCCCAACTCCTCGGCGGCATCGGCCCGTTCATCGAGCATGCCGCCGAGCGCGTCGATCCGCTCCAGCACCCCCGCCAGTTCCGCACTGGCATGCAGTCGACCCTTGTCCCCCATGAAATTCCTCTCCTTGTGGTCTCTTCCCGATCGTCTCACGCACCTGCCCGGTGGCCCGATCTGGGAGGATGCAACCAAGCGAACCTGTCCGGCAGTTGGCGTCCGCACCATCTGCCTGATCACCCCAGAATGCGCCACGCGCACAGCACGGCGACGAGACCTACACCGAAGGGCTCCCCCGCTCTCCCCCGACCACCAAGAAGTCAGCGAAGGCCACAGCGACGAGGACCATCACCGCCCGCGTCGGCCCGCAGCGGCATGGCTTGTAAGGGGCCAGGGTCTCCCGAGACCGCGTTGCGCCGCTTGAGCACGAGAGCGTTCGCGCCCGGCTGATCGTCCTGCTGCGGGTGGGGCTGCGCGAGTTGTTCGGGGGCACGGCGGCGCTCCCGGACTCGCGCGGCTGCCCGACAGCCGACTTCGTCCCCGTGATCAGATGCTGGTGGGCGTCGTTGCTGTCCGGCATGAGCGCTCTTCGTCGTCGGTGGTGCGGTGGGTGCGCTCGATGCTCTGGCCCCAGTACGTGCCGGTGACCATGAGCGCCGCCCCGAGCCCGGCCAGGGTGGTGAACTTCTCGCCGCCGAGGCCGATGCCGACCGCGACGGCCCAGACCGGTTCGGTGCCAAGGAGCAGACTGGCCCGGCTTGCGGAGCTGTTCTGTACCGCCCAAGTCTGGGCGAGGAAGGCGAACACGCTGCAGAACAGGGCCAGGTAGACGAGCTGGCCCCAGACCGCGCCATCGACCTCAGTCAGCTTCGACAGGCCGCTTGAGGCTGGCACGACGAACAGCGCCGATCCGACCACTGTCTGAACAGCCGTCAGCTGCAATGGTCGTACGACGCGGCCCTTGGTGAGCCGCCCCACGAGCACGACGTGCACCGCGCGCACCACCGCGGCGGCCAGCATCAGCAGGTCACCGGTCCGAGGAGCATGGAAGCCGCTGCCGGACATGAGCAGCGTGACGGCCAGCAGGCACACGCCCGTGGCTGCGAAGAAGCGCGGGGGCAGTCGGCCGTGGCCCGCGGTGCGGTCCAGCAGCGGGGTGAGCACGATGGTGAGGCTGATGATCAGGCCGGCGTTGGCCGCGCTGGTGTGCGCGACGCCGTACGTCTCAAGAACCAGGACAGCAGCCTGGGTTACCCCCAGAAGGCACCCGATGCGCACCTCGTCTCGCGTGTAGCGCTTCGGCCCGCGGCGGGCGGCGACAAGGGCCAGACAGGCGATCGCGGAGATCGCGTACCGCGCGAAGAGCACCACCAAGACCGGCAGGGCGTAGGTGGCGGTCTTCGCGGCCAGGTAGCTGGAGCCCCAGACGATGGCGACAAGGAGGAGCACTGCGTCAGTGCGGCGGGCGTAGAACACCTCCTTAAGCTGCACTGCTTCCACTCTGAAGCCAAGGACGTGATCCTTCAGCAATGCTGAAGCATCACTACACTGTGATGATGAATGAACGGCAGCTGCAGATCTTGCGGGAGCTGGGCGAGTTGGGCAGCGTCACCGCGACCGCCGAGGCACTGATGATGACTCCCTCGGCGATCTCCCAGCAGCTGCGGCTGCTGCAACGCTCGATCCCCGTCCCGCTCACCGAACGCGACGGACGGCGGCTGGTGCTCACCGACGCCGGCCAGGCCCTCGCCGGTGCGGCCATCGAAGTGGAGACCGCGCTGGCTCGGGCACGGCACACCATCGAGGAGTTCGTCGACCAGCCGGACTCGGACGTATCGGTGGCTGCTTTCCACAGCGCGGCCGCGGCCTTCTTCCCCTTGCTGCTGCACGGCCGGACCATCCCCGGCCAACCTCGACTCTCGCTCGCCGACGAGGACGTCGCGCAGGACCACTTCCCGCTCCTGACCCGGGACTACGACCTCGTGCTGGCCCACCATCTCGCCCACGCTCCCCCGTGGCCGGGCACGGTCACCGCCAGCACGCTGCTGCGCGAACCTCTCGACATCGCCCTGCCGGCCCACCACCCCCTGGCGGCCAAAAGGCGCCTCACCCCACGAGATGTCGCTGATCAACCCTGGATCACCGTGCACGACGGCTTCCCGCTCATGGCCACCATCGACGCCATCGCCACCGCCGCGAACCGGCGGCTCGACATCGTCCACCGCATCAACGAATTCGCCGTTGTCGCCGAAGCGGTGGCCGCCGGAGGAGGCCTGGCCCTGATGCCCCGCTGGACCACGCGTCCGCACCCCGCGCTGACCCTCAGGCCTCTCAGCGGCGTGCACGCACGGCGGCACATCGATGTGCTGCACCGCCCCGAACGCGCCGCACGACGAGCCGTGCGGACAGTCCTCAGCGAACTCCACCACGCCGCCGCGACCATCCAGAACGGCCACGTAGCCCAGGCCCAGGCCCAGGCACCAGCCGACGGGTAGGTCGGAGGCAGTGTGATGTCCGCCAGCGCTGTCGTCATCGCGGCTTGTCGGTCGCTTTCTGAGGGGCGTGTCCCTGCCCGACAAGGTCAATGCCGTCGGCGTCGCCGCATACGCCGAGACCATCGCCGACCATCTTCAGGCTCGGGTCAACAAGCATCTGCGTCCGTGCGGACTCACCGCCGGATTCGGCGGCCGGATCGGGCTGACCGACGGAGTCGTCCATCCATCACCAGGACATCCGTCGCTCTCTCGGGCTGGCTCGTGGGCCGCCACCCGTGAAGTCGGAGTCGCGTGACGGCACGACCCCCTACGGGGCGGCGGTGTAGATGACGGCGGTGTCCTTGCACTGGCCGGAGGCGAAGACCGCGACGGCATCCAACTCGGCAGGGTCGGCCGCCAGGTCCCAGCGCAGCTTGGTGGCCACCCACTCCGAGACATAGCGGCAGTGCGCGGAAGGCAGCGGCGGCAGCCACTGAGCTGGGTCCCGATCGGCCTTGGACCTCTTGGTGCGGTCGGTGACGGCCACCAATGAGGCCGGGGCGTCTAGGTCGTTGGCGTAGGCCTCGCGGCGCTCCTCGCTCCAGGCGGAGGCGCCGGAGTCCCAGGCCTCGGCGAGCGGGACCATGTGGTCGACATCCAAACCCTTGGTGTCCTCGACCTCCTGGGCGTCGTAGTAGGACCGCCATTCGCCGCCGCTGATCTTGCAGTCGGCACCGATCGACGGCGCCTCGGTGGCCTCAGCGATGAGCACCTCGGCATGGGTGTTGCAGCCATCGTCCCTCACCGCCCCTGCATTCCAGTGCCGGAATCCGGTGCGGGTGTAGCCCTCGCGGCGTTCACCGGCGACCGGGATCCGGTGCACGGCGTCGGCCAGCGTGGTGGTCTCGGTGGGGCCGGTGGCCTGCGCCGGTGCCGGGGCGAGGAGAGGGATCAGGGACAGGTTGAGCGCGGCGAGGCCGCGTACGAAATTCTTGATCACACCGGAAGGCTGACCGCCTGCAGACGCGTTCACCAGGCGCTCCGCAGGCGCCTCAGCCGAGTGGAGGAACAGGTTCACCGCAGAAACGTTGTATTGAACTCGCACACCGACATGACGATTTGAGCTCCTGTTACCCCAACTGCTTCTCCGCGGAGAACATCGAGAACGCCCCCAACGGCTCGCCCCCCTCCTGGCCCTTCCCTGGCACGGACGGGGCCACCTCATCGGCCGGCTTCTGCGGTTCACCGGCGCGGACGACGGCCATGACGGCGGCCTCGGTCAGACCCGCACGTATTGCGCGGCGGCGTCCCGGCGCAGCAGCCCCTCGTCGACCAGCGCACGGCGCAGGCTGACCCAGTCGTCGAGCCAGCCTCCGCAGATGGCGTTCACTTTGGACTCCGGATAGGTGACACCTTTCTCGAAGGAGTCCGCGACGACCGACAGAACCCGGTTGCGCACCTGCGCGTTTCCGGGAATCGAGGTCAGTCGGCCCTTGCGGAAGTAGGCGCCCGCACCGTCTCCGCCACCCCGGCCGGTCAGCCGTACCTCCTCACGCACGGCGAGGCGGAAGGCGTCGTCCAGGAGCACATACGTGCCCTCCGCCGGGTCGTGGCGGGCGACGCCTCCCTCCGCCAGCTTCTGGAGTGCCATCGCCGCGGCCACCGGGCGCAACCCGGTGCGCTCCACGACCTGCTCCACGGTCGTGGCGCCGAGCGCCAGGGCCGCGTACGCCGACCGCCGGTCGTTCTGGGCGAGCAGGCCGACCAGGTCCCGACAGGACGGCGGGCGCTCCTGCGCCCCGGCCGGGCCGGAGGCATCTGGTGTCTCGGATGGGGGCTCGGGCTCGGACGGGCCGTACATGTTCGTGGAAGTCAACTCTGCGCTCTCAGTCTGTCGTTCGGGCCCGCCCGCACGCACGCACGGTCACGACTAGCGTGCGGAACGAGCAGTTCGCCGGGCGCGGGCGAGGTCTTCGGCAGGATCGTGCTGACGCCAGAGAACTAGCGGCGCCGGACAGTCCCCTGACGGACCCTTCATCAGTCGCCGGCGCCGAGGCCGCCCACGACGGTCAGTTCACGGCTGGTGAACTCGCCGGTGAGCATGGGCATGGCGCCGACGATCGCTTCCTTGACCTCGGACAACCGCAGGGATGCGTCGTGGTGGTCCTTCGATTCCCAGATCTCCGTGACCACGATCGTGTCCGGGTCATCGGCGGCCAGACCGACCACATAGCTTCGGCAACCGAGCTCCCGCAGACTCTCGACTCCGGAGAGCAGGATGGCGACCACATCGTCGCGCTTGCCGGGCTGGGTCTTCATCGAGCCGATGTAGCCATAGGCCATGTCATGCCGCCTTCGTCGGAGGTGCTGTTGCTGAGCACCATGATGGCGTCCCTTCTGGTCTTGGCGGACAGCGGGCGTCCCCCCGTGGGCATGGGCCAGTGACGCGGCCACCCCTCACGTTGTACTCGCGGTACTGCCCGGCTCCGCCGTGCTCAGCACCGGTGGCGCCCCGCTGCTGGAACCGGCGCCCGGCGACACCGCGTTGGTCCGCGGCTCCTCGGCAAGGGCTACGCCCCCTCGACCGTGATCGTCGACGGGGCGTACCAGGTCAGGAAGACGTCGGCGGCGCACCTCTTGGATTCTTCCCCGCCCGCCCTGCTCTCCGTGCCCGCCCCGGACGGCGTGGCCGCCGGAACCAGGATCTGACCGTGGGTACCCCGCGCGACGCTCTGCCGCCGCTTCACCGACCTGGCGGGCGAGCCCCGCGAGCACCCGTTGACGTATCCCACGGGCCTGCGCATGAGCTTCGCGGCCGATCTGCTGCGCGATCCCCGGGTGACGTCGACAGCGTGGCACGCATGGTCGGATACCGGTCCCGTTCGCCTTCAGTACCGCCTTTCGCCGGTCACACGGCCGCCCCTCGAGCGCCCAGCGCAGTGCCGAAACACCCCGGCCTGAGGCATGCGTGAGCAATGCCTTTCCGTCAGTGCTCGTCCTGGACCCGGGCGATGAGCAGGGCGACGTCGTCGTGGTCGCCGGGGTGGCGTAGGGCGTTCAGAAGCCGGTCGCAGGTGTCCTCGAGTGCAGCGTCGGGGGCGGCGTCCAGGTGGGTGAGCAGGGCGTGCAGGCGGCTGTCGATGTCCTCGTCGCGGGTTTCGACGAGGCCGTCGGTGTAGAGGACGAGCCGGTCGCCGGGGCCGAGGGCAAGGGTGGTGGTGCGGAAGGGGACGCCGCCGACACCCAGGGGCGCGCCGGTGGGGATGTCGATCAGCTGTGCGGGCTTGCCGTCGCGCATGAGGACCGGGGGTACGTGTCCGGCGTTGGCGAAGTGGCACCGCTGACGGTGGGGGTCGTAGACGGCGTAGGTGCAGGTGGCGATGTAGTGCTCCAGTCCACTGGTGATCTTGTCCAGGTGGTGGAGCACTTGTGCGGGGTCCAGGTCGAGTTCGGCGTAGGCGCAGGTCGCGGTGCGCAGGCGTCCCATGGTGGCGGCGGCGTCGATGCCGTGGCCCATCACGTCACCTACGACCAGCGCGGTCCTGTCGTGGGCGAGGGGGATGACGTCGAACCAGTCGCCGCCCACTTCGTGGCTGGACCTTGCCGGCTGGTAGCGGGAGGCCACCTCCAGGCCCACCAAAGGGGGTGGATGATCCGGCAGCAGGCTGCGTTGGAGGGTGATGGCGGTGTTACGGACGCTCTGGTACCAGCGGGCGTTGTCGATGCTGACGGCGGCGCGCACGGCCAGTTCTCCGGCCAGCACGGCGTCATCGTGGTCGAAGGGGTTGGGGTTGCGGGTGCGTTTGAGGTCCAGGGCACCGATCACTTCTCCGCGGGCGATCAACGGGACGGCAAGGTAGGAGTGAACTCCGGCGTGGCGCAGGAGGGTTGCCGCCTTGGGGTCACGGGCGATCCGCGGCAGGTCGTCGGCCTGTAGGTGCGGGATCAGGACGGGTCGGCCGGTGCGCACGCATTGTGTGACCAGGCGGTCCGGACCATAGGCGGCGATGGTGCCGGGCTGGTCTGCCGCATCGGCGGCCTCGCTGGGCCCGGCGGCGGTCAAGGCCAGCGCCCGGAAGACCGTACGGCCGCCGTGGCCCACTGCCGAAGGACTGCCTTCCAGCAGGGAGTCGAGGATGTCGACTGCGGCGACATCGGCGAAGTCGGGGATGGTGAAGTCGGCGAGCTCCTGGGCGGTCTGATAGAGGTCGAGGGTGGTGCCGATGCGGACGGAGGCATCGGCGATGAGTGCCAGCCGGTGCCGGGCCCGGTCGGCTTCCAGCGTTGCCTGGTGACGTTCGGTGGCGTCCACGACCGAGAGGGCGATGCCCAGCACGTGCCCGTCCGAGCCATCCAGCCGGTAGTACGACGTGGACCAGGCATGGTCGTTGTCCGGGTCTGCCGGAGTACGGCCGATGCTGGGCTGGTCCACGATCGGAGTACCGGTGTGAAGGACCTGGCGCATAGCGGTCTCGACCGCGTGGACGTCCAGGGTGGGCAGGACGTCTCGGAAGCGGCGGCCGAGGTGTCCCTCAGCGGAGATGCCGTTCATCCGCTCAAGGGCGGGGTTGACCGTGACGTAGCGAAGGTCGGTGTCCAGCACGGCCAGCCCGATGGGGGACTGCGAGACGAGCCGGGTGGACAGGGCCAAGTCGCGCTCCACCGTGCGCAAGGTGGCCTGGTCGCTGGCCAAGCCCAGGGCGTACAAGGCTCCCTGGTCGTCTTCCAGACGCATGTTGCGGAACTCGACCAGACGGGTCGTGCCGTTCTTGTGCCGGACGGGAAATGCTCCGGCCCAGCTCTCGCCGCTGTCCATGACGTCGGCGAACAACTGGATGACCAAGTCCAGGTCGTGTTCGTGGACCATGAGACGAGCTGCGTACTGGCCCAGCGCTTCACTCGCGGTGTAGCCGAACATTTGCTCGGCCTGCGGACTCCACAGCATGATCCGGCCCTCGACGTCCAGGACCACTGCGGCAGTACGCAGCAGGTCCATCAGGCCACCGGGCGGGGCCGGGCCGGCCTTCCGCTGTTCTGGCTGCGATCGTCGAGCGCCAGTCGCGCTCATCCTCAGCCCTCCTTTTGCCCGTGGGTGCCGCGTCGGCTGGGGTCCGCCTTCTCCCATGGTCCGCCCGAACTGCTCAGTACCCCAGCCCAGCACCTGCGGAACAGGAGGGAGGCCACGCCACTGTGAATGCGCCGTTCGAGTGAACGGCCTATCACGTCGGCAGCAAGTAGGAGATCCGCCCACGGAACAGACCGGGTGGTCGGCATGCGGTGGATAAGTGCCTGCCCCGGGCGGCCACTGGCCTCGCGGCCGGGCTCACGCCCGCCACCGACCCCATCGGCCCCCACATCAGCCCGTACAGGTCCCACGCCAACCGCGCACCTGCACCAACGGAACATCAGGGCCGCCCATCCGGAGAAGAGCGAAGACACCCCGAGAGCCACTCCACCGGGCTCCACCCTGCGCGGGGCGGTGATCCGGCTCCGCGGCCTCCGACCCGCTGCGGATCACGACGGGCGCGGGCCGCGGAAGGCTGACGTGCCGCTGCGCGGGCTCCGGCCGTGGACCAGGGGCAGGAAGACTTCGTCGACGATCTCGGTGAGGACGGCGTCCGGCACAGCAGGGACGCCGAGCATCACGTACTCGTTGCGCAGCAGCGCCATGGGTGCGTGGGCGACTCGGGGGTGCAGTGCCTCGGGTGCGGCGTCGCCTCGCGCCACGGCCCGGCCGAGCAGAGTCAGCCAGGCCGCCTCTTGCGCCCCGTCCGCCCCCGGGTCACGCAGCTCGGCCAGGAGCTCCGGAGTGCCGCCGGCCGCCGCGATCAGGCCGCGCAGGATCTCCCCGTACGGTGATGACCAGGTGCTGTTCGCACGCCGCAGCATCTCCAGGGCGTCGCCGCGCAGTGAGCCGGTGTCCGGCTGCACGGTCTCCGCCTCGGCCAGCCGACGGTACGCGGCCACGCCGAGCGCGACGCGGTTGGGCCAACGCCGGTACAGCGCGTTCTTGTTCGTGCCGGCCCGTCGGGCCACCTCGTCCATCGTCAGGGCCGGGACGCCGGACTCCTTCAGCACCTCGGCAGCCGCCCGCAGGATGGCCTCCTCCAGCTCGGCCCCGCGTCGCCGCGTCGCGACGGCCTGCCGCGATTCCTTCCCGGCTTGTGCCACCGGTCGCCCTCTCTCGCCCCACACAGCTGAATCTACGGTACGTATCGTACCTTCCAAGGTCCCGCGCGGCCGACTTCTTGCCGCATCTAAGGTACGTTCAACATGGCATACGGTACGGCTAGTACCTTAGATCGCGAGGAGAGCATCACCGTGCGCACCTTCGGCATCACCTACGACACCGGCTTCACCACCGCGGGAACCACCACCCGTGAACCCTTCGACCCCGCCATCGTGCGCCGCGAGATGCAGATCATCCGCGACGAGCTGCGCTGTGACGCCGTACGCATCACCGGCGGCGACCGCGACCGGCTCGAAATCGCCGCACGCCACGCGACTGAAGCCCAACTGGAGGTCTGGTACTCGCCGTTCACCAACGGCCTCACCCCCGGAGAACTCCTCGACTTCCTGACCGACAGCGCCCGACGCGCCGAACGGCTGCGCCGTGGAGGCGCCGAGGTCGTCTTCCTCACGGGCTCGGAGATCTCCCTCTTCACCGTCGGCATGCTCCCCGGCGACACGTTCGAGGAACGTGCCGCCGTCCTCACCGACCCGCAGCGGCTGCGGGCAGCTCTCCCCGGACTCCCTGCCCAGGTCAATGCCTTCCTTGGCAAGGCGGTCGCTGCGGTGCGTCCCCTGTTCGGCGGCCGGATCGGGTACGCCTCACTGCCGTTCGAGGGCGTCGACTGGGCGCCCTTCGACATCATCGCCACCGACGCCGGCTACCGCGACGCCCAGAACTCCGACCAGCTCGCCGACGGCTTGCGGGCGCTGACCGCACACGGCAAACCGGCCGCCGTCACGGAGTTCGGCTGCACCACCTACCGAGGGTCCGCCGATGCCGGCGGCCGGGGAGATGCCGTCATCGCCTGGGACGACCGCGCCCGTCCGGCGCGGTTCACCAGCCCGGTCGCACGCGACGAACAGGAACAAGCGAACTACCTGCGTGAACTCATCGCCACCTTCGACAAATCCACCATCGACGCGGCCTTCGTGAACACCTTCGCCCGCTACGACCTCCCGCACACGGGCGCCGACGACGACCGCGACTTCGACAAGGCATCCTTCGGCGTGGTCAAGATCCTCGACGGCGGCCGCACCGGCACCGCGTATCCGGGTCTGCCGTGGGAGCCGAAAGCCGCCTTCCGCACGCTCGCGGAGTACGGCCGCAGCCGGATGCGTCCGAACTCCGCCCCGACCGCGGCAGAGTGAGGTCCGGGTGACTGCCGTCCCCCACCCGAGGCCCGTCCGTGCGGACAGGTGCTGCTGCCTATGGTCGGCGTCCCAGGTAGGCGGCCAGCCGGGTGTAGGGGTCGGCATCGTCCGGAACCGGTACGACCGGGCTGAACGGGCCCTGCTCGCTGCGGCCCTCTGACGGCGCGAACCTCTTGAACGCCTCGAGTGCCTGTGCGGCAAGGTCAGGGTCGAGTTCGGCAAGCCGCCGGGTTGCGTGTGCGAGGTCCCAGGAGTGAGCCGTGAACTCGTGGGTGTATGCCTCAAGAGCCTCCCGGCCGGGCAGTGTGGCCCATGGCAGCTCGACGATGCGGTCGAGCTTCTCGTCATCGGCCCACACCCGCTCGACCTCCATACGGGCCCGGGTGAACGCGCTGGCCCAGCCGTCGTCGGCGATGCCGTCGACCACATGGGGAAGGTCGCGTGCATCGCCGCCGGTGCCGACACGGGTGAGCTTGTGCAGCACCGCGACCACATGCCCGAGGAGCGCGCGCACGTCGTAGTCGGCACAGGGAGTGCGGTTACTCAGCTCGTCGGGACGCACCGCGGCAACCTGCTTCCCGGCTTGATCAAGGGCCCGAACGAAGACGGGACGCGGGTCTTGGGTCGGCTCTGTTGTCATGGGGCGGACCCTATAAGGGCGCACTGACAGGACAACCCCCCGCAGGACAGCGGTAGTTACGTCGCGTGCGGCTCACCTGCGGCCGAGGCCCTGTTGGTCGCGACCTCTGGGCGGTGGGCGCCGAGGGCGCGGTCGCGGGGGGGGTGCCCCTATGAATTTGGTCAAGGGGTTGGGGTGGGCTGAGGTTGGTAGAAGGTCCCCCCGTCGCGGAGCATGGCGAAGAGGACGTCTGCTCGGCGTCGGGCGAGGCAGAGGATGGCTTGGGTGTGGTGCTTTCCCTGGCGGATCTTTTTGTCGTAGTAGGTGCGGGAGGCCGGGTCGGCCAGGGCAGCGAACGCGGAGAGGAAGAAGGCCCGTTTGAGCTGCTTGTTTCCTCGTTTTGAGGGTTGTTCGCCGCGGATGGAGGAGCCGGAGTTGCGGGTTGCGGGGGCGAGGCCGGCGTAGGCGGCGAGGTGGGCGGCACTGGGAAAACTGGTGCCGTCGCCGACGTCGATGAGGATGCGGGCGCCGGTCCTGATGCCGATGCCGGGCATGGACATCAGGACTTTGGAAAGAGGGTGGGCCTCCAGCAGTTCCTCGATCCGGTGGGCCAGCAGTTTGCGCTGGTCAAGCACCGCTTGGAGTGAGTTGGCGAGGCTGGGAACGATCAGTGCGGCGGCGTCCGTGCCGGGAACGACGACGGTCTGTTCGTCGAGCGCGGTGAAGACGTCGTCGATCAGGCGCTGGGCCATGCGGGGTGCCTTGGGCCGGATCAGGGTGACCAGGCGTCGGCGTCCGGCCTTGCGGATCTGGGCGGGTGAGCCGAACTGGTCCAGCAGCCTGAGCACGGCCGGGTGCTGCATGCGTGGGCCCAGGACCCGTTCCAGGTGCGGGTGTATCTGGGTGAACAGGCCTCGCAGCCGGTTGGACAGGCGGGTGGCCTCGGCGGCGAGGTCGTCGTCGAAGCCGACGATCATCTGCAGTTCGGCGATCGTGTCGTCGTCGAGGTCGACCGAGCGCAGGGTGTGCGGCATGGCCCGGGCCGCGTCGGCGATGATGAAGGCGTCTTTCGCGTCGGTCTTGGCCTCGCCGGGGTAGAGATCGGCGATCCGCCGCATGGTCAGGCCGGGCAGGTAGGCGACGTGGCAGCCCAGGTCGCGGGCGATGGTCAGGGGCAGGGCGCCGATGGAGGCGACCTGGTCGACGATGACCAGGACGGTTCCGTGCTTGGCCTGCAGCCTGGTGAAGGCCTCGCGGAGTCTGGGTTCGCTGTTGGGCAGCCGCTTGTCGAAGGCCTTCTTGCCGGCCGGGGTGAGTGCGGTGGCGTGGTGTTCGCCCTTGCCGACGTCCAGGCCGAGGTAGACGTCGATGCTGCTGGTATCGATCACGTCGGGCATCCTTCGGTGCTGTTCACCCGGCCCTGCCACGGCACTGATCGCCACATCCACATTACGAAGAGCCTCCCGACCTGCGAAAAGGCCGGTGGTCATGCCCCTAATCAGCGGTCTGTCAGTGCCTTCGGAGCCGGTGACACCACCCCCCAGGCCATCCGTTCGACAAGGGGAGGTAGTCATGCCAACTCCGAAGGCCGGAAGCCCCGTTGCGGGGCTACGAAAACGGTAATGGGGGGGG
>NZ_JBWLKL010000067.1:0-25454 GCF_059026065.1 Streptomyces sp. A18
CGCGCAGCCCTTTCCCTGCACCCCCCTCTGATGGACACTCTGGCTGCGGGCAAGGCGGCTGGGGCCCTGTCGGGCATTGTCTCGGGCTCCGGGCCTACCATCGCGTTCCTGGTGAAGGACGCGGCATCAGCAAAACAAGTGGCCCAGTCCCTTCTGGATTCGGGCTCATGCCGAATCGCTCGGATCGACACCTCTCCCACGCAGGGAGCGACGATCACACAGAGCCCGTGACACAGCTGTCGCCAGGCACCCGGTGCCAATGTGACTCCACTTGGCTGCAATCCCCCTTGCAGCGCTCGCTTCCTCGTCGAAAGACCGTGCGGCCTTGCCTTGGCACACCACAACTCGGTGCAACGCCTCCGTGCTCGTGGCGCTCTTCGGCAGGCGGGTCGAAACCCAGGCGGGAACACGATCCGGTGCAGGTCGGCGTTGGCTTTGCCGGGCGGTCGGAACTGTGTCTCCGCCTCATGGGCGGCAAGGTTCGCACGGGGACACGACTCGACGGTTCTGCGACAGAGGCACTATCCGCACCGGCAGTCGACCCACCCGTGACACGACACTCCGTTCGGCTCACGTGGGTCAAGCAGCCTCAAGTCCTGGAAGGCGGACGGCGCCTTGCAGGTGCGGGCGCTGTGTGTGCTCCTGACCCATAACGGAATGGGCCCGCCCGATGTTCAGGACGTGGTGAGCCAGACCAGTTGCTCACCGGGTCGCAGCGGACGCCCCGTGGTCCGGGTCTTGCCCCACACGGCCGCGCACTTCTAGGCGATGGTGATGGCTCCGGTGAGGAGCGCGAAGACGATGTAGGCGAGGGAGACCGGGACGCCCCAGCGCAGGGCTACCTTCTGGAAGTCGCCAAGGTCTGCCTTGATCAGGCCCAGCAGGACCCACAGCGGTGCGGAGGTGGGGCCCATGCTGTGCAGGATCTGACGGATGGCTCCGGCTCGGGCGATCTCGTTGGCGTGGATGCCGTAGTGGCTCGCGGATTCGGCGAGGACGGGGACGACACCGAACCAGTACGCGTCGTTGGACATGAAGAAGCCGAGCGGCAACGCGAGGACGGCCGTGAAGAGCGGGACGACACTGCCCCAGCCGTCCGGTACGAGGGAGAGGGCGCTGTTGGCCATCGCCTTGATCATTCCGGCGTCCGTCATGATTCCGGTGAAGATGCCGGCGGCGAGGACGAGCATCATGACGGGTACGGCGTTGGCGGCCTGGCGTTTGATGAGTTCCTGCTGCTTCTCGATGGACGGGATGTTGAGGAGCAGGCCGATGACGAAGGCGACCATGAACAGGACGACGAGGTCGGCGACTTCGAGGATGAGCAGCACCATGAGGAGCGCGGTGAGGGCGGCGTTGGCCCACATGCGCCAGGTGACCTCGACTTTGGGGATGGCTTCGCCGGAGGCGACCTCGAGTCGGTAGGCGTTCAGCTTCTCCGGGTCGAGCGTGCGGCGTTCGCGCAAGCCGAGCCAGTAGGCGACGGCGATGATGGCCAGGCTGGTCAGCACCATGGGGCCGATCATGTGAACGAAGTAGTCGCTCGCATTGAGGTGGAGCGCGCTGATGCCACGGGTGGCCGCGCCGCCCCAGGGCGTGGTGCCGGAGATGGTGCCGAGCGCCATGGTGGCGAGGGCCGCCAGGATCAGCGGGTTGATGCCGAGGCGTCGGTAGATCGGCAGGAACGCGGAGCAGACGATCATGTAGCTGGTCGTGCCGTCTCCGTCGAGGGCGACCGCGAGGGAGAGCACCGCGGTTCCGACGACGATGCGCATCGGGTCGCCCTTGGAGGCGCGGATGATGAAGGCCGATATCGGGTCGAAGAGCTTGGCCTCCATCATCAGGCCGAAGTAGAGGACGGCGAAGAGGAGCAGGGCCGCGGTGGGGGCGACGGTGTCCAGGCCGTTGATGATCATGTCGCCGATCTTGGCGCCTTTGCCGGCGATGACGGCGGCGACGATCGGCGTGATCATGATGGCGGTGAACGCGGAGAGGTGCTTGCGCATCACGAGCAGCATGAAGCTGCCCAGTGTGGCGAAGCCGAGGACGGCGAGCATCGTTGCTCCTAGGGGCAGGGCTTGAGACCGCCGTCGAAGGCGGCCGGGGTGCGGGTCAGCGGGGCTAGCGACTGCCCCGCGGCACGCGCGGTGCCGGGCTCGGCGCGGGTTGCGGGGCACTCATGGTGGTGCGGCTCCTGTGGTGGGAGGTGTCCTGGGGCGCGGCAGAGCTGCAGCGCGGGCGCTCCAGGCGGTGCCGCACGGCGTGCGGCGCGACTGGGCGCAGGGCCGAGGACCGGGCGCGCAGGGAGGAGGACGAACCCGTGGGGGCGGCTCAGGTGTCCATGCAGCGCACCCAGTTGCGGCTAACCGGTTTACCGGTTGGCCGGTAGATAACTAGACTCCGGGCTGATCCGTCAATAGCGAAGTGAGGAAGTCCATGGCCGAACTCTCGAAAATCACGGTCGAGCCACGCGAGCCACTGGCCGCCGAGGTGTCCCGGCGGCTCATCGACTACTTGATGTCCGGGGAGGTCCAGCCCGGCGACCGGATCCCCTCGGAGCGGCAGCTCACCGAGATGCTCGGGGTCAACCGGCCGACCGTGCGCGAGGCCATCAAATCCCTCGGCTTCCTCGGACTCCTGGAGATCCGGCAGTCCAGCGGGACGTACTTCCGCGGCACCGACTCCGACGTCCTGTACCGCCTCTTCGAACTCGGGCTCGTGCTGGGCGAGCGTGGCGCGAAAGACATGCTGCAAGCGCGCGCCGAGCTCGAAGTCGTCGTCGCGGGGCTGGCTGCGGAGGCGCGCGACGCGGCGGGAGTGAAGCTCCTGCGCGCCCGCCTCACCATCATGCGCGAGTGTCCGGACGACGAGTTCGCCGAGGCCGACACCGCCTTCCATGCCGCACTCGCCGAGCTGGCCGACAATACGGTCCTGCGCGACATGCTCAAGGGCATGCGCACCATGATCCAGCGCGGCTGGGTCGAGCGGACCGGCGCGGTGCGCACCCGCAAGATCGCCTACGACGATCACGTGCCGATCTTTGAAGCGGTCGAGCAGGGAGACGCCGAGGCCGCCCGCGCGGCGATGAGCAGCCACATGCAGGGCGCTTCACGGCGCCTGCGCGAGGCACTGGAACAGAACACCGCCGACTGACCGGCGGGCCGGGGCTTTGCGTCACCGGGAACGGTCCCGCGCATCCCTCTTTGGTCAACCGGTTGACCGGTTTACCGCATGTGCTTAGAGTGACCCGGCGGCACCGAACCAAGCAGTGCCGCCACCCGGAAGAGGGGAAGCCCGGTGCTTGACCGCCCGCCGCTGATCGCCATGATCCACGCCGTTCCCGCCGCCGCACGGATCGCCCAGGACAGCTTCGCCCGGGAGTTTCCCGAGGCCCGGCTCTGGAACCTGCTCGACGACCGCCTCCTCGACGACGCCCGCGCCGCCGGCGGACTCGACGGCGCCCTGCGCCGCCGCATGCTGCGCCTGATCGGCCTCGCCGCCGAGGGCGGAGCCCAGGGCGTACTGCTCACCTGCTCCTCCTACGGCGACGTCGTCGACACGGCCCGCATGCTCTGGAAGATTCCCGTTCTGAAGTCGGACGAGTCGATGTTCCGCGCCGCGCTCACCGGCCCCTACGACCGCCTCGCCGTAGTCGCTTCCACACCGCCGGCCGTGCCGGCCGCGCTCTCCCAGCTCGACGACCTGGCGGCACGGCTACGGCCCGAACACCCGGCCCACGTCACCTCGGCGCTGAGCGAACCCGCGGGGAACGCCGCCACCGCGCGGGAAGCCGCACGCCACCTCGCCGACGCGCTGCGCGCGGCCGAGGCCACCGACGCCCAGGCCGTGCTGCTGGCCCAGTACTCCCTGGCCCCGGCGGGAGAGGCTCTCTCCGAATTGCTCGGCGTGCCCGTCCTGGACGGCGCGGGCGCCGCGGCGCTGGAGCTGCGTTCCGTTCTGCTGCCGCGGGTGCCCGCCGCAGCCGAGGCGGCGCGATGACAACGTCCCCTCCGCCGGCGGGAAACCGGGACGCCGACTGTCTGCGGTGGCCCCTGGCGTACACGGTCTCCTCCGACGACTGCCGCACGCCGATGCCGCTCGGCTTCGACGCCCCACTGGCCGATGCCGCCCACGAGTTGGCCACACTCGGCTACGACGCCCTGGAGGTCCAGGTCCGCGACGTGGACGCCCGTGACGCGGACCGCCTCACCCTCGCGCTCGCGCCCTCGGGGCTGCGCATCGCGGCCCTGGGCACCGGACCGATCGCGGCGCAGGACGGCCTGAGCCTCACCGATCCCGCCCCCGACGTACGTCGCCACGCCCTGGCCCGGCTGCTCGGCGTGGCCGAACTGGCCGCGGCACTGGATGTGCCGCTCACACTGGGCCAGACCCGAGGCATCTTCCTTCCCGGCCTGGCGGACGTACAACGGACCTGGGCCGAACAGGCCGTGCGCCGCCTGGCAGTTGAGACCGCCGCACTGGGGACCCGTCTGCTGATCGAACCGCAGAAGCGCGCCAACACCTCCCTGTGGAACACCCCCGAGGAGGCCCTCGCGTTCGCCGACACCCTCGGTACGCCGAGCGCACTCGTACTGGACACGCACCACTTGGAGCAGGAGGGTCTCGACGCGGTGAGCGCCGTCACCACCCATATCAAGCAGACCGGCTGCGTTCAGCTCGCCGCCACCACCGAGCGCGGACCTCTGACGGTGGGCGATCACCGACTCCCTGCCCTGCTGCACGCGCTGCGGGAGGGGGCCTTCAGCGGCTGGCTCTGCCTGGAGCACACCCAAGGCGGCAACAGCGTCCTGGCCGCAGCCCGATCATGGACCGCCGTGCATGACGCCGCAGCCGCCCTGAACTGACCTCATCCGACGCACCATCCACAGCCTGTATCTCCCCCGCACCACCTGATCGCAAAGGAACCGGACATGAGCACCACCACCTACCGCCTGGGCGTCCTGGAGGGCGACGGCATCGGCGCCGAGATCGTCCCGTCGTCCGTCGAGATCGCCACCGCCGCGGCCCGTGCCGCAGGCGTGGCCGTCGACTGGGTCACCCTCCCCCTGGGCGCCACCGCCATCGAGAGCCACGACACGCCGGTTCCGGACGAGACCGTGACCGCGCTGGCCGGCCTCGACGGCTGGTACCTGGGCCCGCACGACTCGGTCTCCTACCCCGAGCCGCACAAGTCGGCGCTCAACCCGTCGGGCACCCTGCGCAAGCACTTCCAGCTCTTCGCCAACATCCGCCCGGCCAAGTTCTTCCCCGGCGCCAAGGCCGTCTGCGACAACTCCGACCTCGTGATCGTCCGCGAGAACACCGAGGGCTTCTACGCCGACCGCAACACGTTCGCCGGCACCGGCGAGTTCATGCCCACCCCCAACACCGCGATCATGCTGGGCATCATCACCCGCGAGGCCACCGAGCGTGTCGCTCGCGTCGCCTTCGACCTGGCCCGCTCGCGCCGCAAGAAGCTCACCATCGTCCACAAGGCGAACGTCCTGAAGCTCACCACCGGTCTGTTCCGCACGGTGTGCCAGGAGGTCGCCGAGGAGTACCCCGACGTCGCGGTCGACGACTTCCACATCGACGCCATGACCGTCCATCTGGTGCGCCGCGCCCAGGACTTCGACGTCATCGTCACCGAGAACATGTTCGGCGACATCCTCTCCGACCTCGCCGGTGAGATCTCCGGCTCGCTCGGCACGGCCCCCTCCATCAACGCCTCCGCCGACCGCGCGATGGCCCAGGCCTCCCACGGCTCCGCCCCCGACATCGCCGGCCAGAACATCGCCAACCCGGTCGCGATGATCCTCTCCGGCGCGATGCTCTTCGAGTGGCTGTCCGCACGCCATGAGGACCCCGCGCTGGCCCAGGTCGCGAAGACCATCGAGGCGGGCGTCGCCCAGGCCATCGCCTCCGGCACCTCCACCCGCGACCTCGGCGGCTCGGCCTCCACCACCGAGTTCACCGCCGCCGTCATCAAGGCGATCGAGGCCGGCGCCGGTCAGAACTGACCCAGGCCACCGGGTCCGGCCCTGCCGGACCCGGTCGCGGGGCGGGCCCACTCTCGCCCTGGCCTGCACCCGCCCCGCCACATCCCCGTACACCGCGCGTCCCTGGAGAGCCTCGACATGACCCTGCGCATCGGCTGCATAGCCGACGACTTCACCGGCGGCACCGACGTCGCCGCCGCGTTCCGGCGTGCCGGCCTGCGCACCGCGCTCGTCTTCGGCGTGCCCGGCCCCGACACCGCACTGCCCGCCGACTGTGACGCCGCCGTCGTCGCCCTCAAGTCCCGCTCCACTCCGGCCGACGTAGCCGTCGCCGAATCCCTCGCCACCCAGAAGTGGTTGTGGTCCAAGGGCGCCGCGCAGGTCTACTTCAAGTACTGCTCCACCTTCGACTCCACCCCGGCAGGCAACATCGGGCCGGTCACCGACGCCCTCCTGGAGGCCGCCGGTGCACCGCTCACCCTGGCCTGCCCCGCCTCGCCACCCAATGGCCGCACGGTCTACCAAGGCCACCTCTTCGTTCACGACCAGCCGCTGGACGAGTCGCCGCTGCGCCACCACCCGCTCAACCCCATGACCGACTCCTCACTGCCCCGCCTGCTCGCCGCCCAGACCGAACACCGCGTCGGACTCGTGGACTGCTCCACCATCCAACGCGGCGTGGACGCCGTACGCGAGGCGCTGCTGCGGCACGAGCGGGACGGTGTGCGGCATGTGATCGCCGACGCGCTCACCGACGACGACCTCGCCGTCCTGGGCGCCGCAGCCCTCGAACTGCCGGTCGTCACCGGGGCGGCCGGCCTCGCCGAGGGCCTGGGCCGCGCCTACCCCTCCACCGGACACACCCTCACCGAGTCGCCCGTGCACGAGGGCCGGGCCGCGGTTCTGGCGGGCAGCTGCTCGGCCCGCACCCTGGAGCAGATCGCGCACTTCTACGCCACCGGACTCCCGGCGCTCCATCTCGACGTGCTCGCCGCAGCCGCCGGACGCGACGTCGGAGCTGAGGCTCTGGCCTGGTACGAGGACCAGGACCCGGATGTGCCGGTACTCCTCTACGCCTCTGCCTCGCCCGAGGAACTGACGGCCGTGCAGGAGCAGCTGGGTGTCGCCGAGGCCGCGACCAAGGTCGAGGAACTGCTCGGCACGCTCGCCGTCCGCCTCGTCGAGCGCGGCGTGCGCCGCCTTCTCGTCGCGGGCGGGGAGACGTCCGGGGCCGTCACCACAGCGCTGGACATCCGTGCCGTCCTCGTGGGTGAGGAGGCCGATCCCGGAGTGCCGTGGACGTACGCGGATGACCTCGCCCTGATGCTCAAGTCCGGCAACTTCGGCGCCCCCGACCTGTTCGTGCGCGCCCTGAAGGAGAGCTGATGAGCCCGTACCCCGACGAGGTGGCCGCCCGCGCCCACATCGTGCGCACGGCCCGCTCCCTGTTCACCCGCGGCCTGACCCACGGCTCCACCGGCAACCTCTCGATCCGCCTGGCCGGCGGCAGCCTCCTGCTCACCCCCACCGGCTCCAGCCTGGGCGCCCTCACCGAGGACGGCCTCTCCCGCATCGACGTGAACGCCCGACACCTCGCTGGGCCGCGCCCCTCCAAGGAAGCGTTCCTGCACGCCGCCTTCTACCGGGCCCGGCCCAGCGCCCACGCCGTCGTCCACCTGCACTCCACGCACGCGGCCGCCGTTTCCTGCCTCGCCGAAACCGACCCCGACAACGCCCTGCCGCCGTTGACCGCGTACTACGCGATGCGCATCGGCAGGCTGCCTCTGCTGCCGTTCCACGCGCCTGGGGACGACAGGCTGGGCCCGCTCGCGCAGGAGACGGCCCGCAGGCACCATGCGGTCCTGCTCGCCAACCACGGCCCCGTCGTCGCCGCGCCCACCCTGGACCAAGCCGCCGACGCCACCGAGGAATTGGAGGAGACCGCCAAACTCCACCTCCTCCTCCAGGGCCACCGCACCCGCCCCCTCACCTCCGAGCAGGCTGCCGCGCTCGCGCCGAATCCTCTTGACGGCCGGAGAGGCCCGAGCGCGGCAGCAACCTAAAGAATCCCGAGGACTCCCGATGCCCCACCTCCACCAGCCCGTCCCCACCGCCGACCTCGTCGACGAACACGGCGCCGCCCTGCGCGTCTGCGACGTCCAGTTCCGCCGGTTCGGCGGCCGCCGCGCCTTTGCAGGACCGGTCCGCACCGTCTCCTGCCACGAGGACAACGGCCTCCTGCGCGAACTCCTGCGCACTCCAGGCGAGGGCCAGGTTCTCGTCGTCGACGGCGCGGCCTCGCTGCGCACGGCCCTGGTCGGCGACCTCATCGCGGGCTCCGCCGAGCAGAACGGCTGGGCCGGTCTGATCCTGCACGGTGCCGTACGCGACAGCGCGGCACTGGCCCAACTCGACCTGGGCATCAAGGCGTTGGGATCCATTCCGCGCAAGAGCAGCAAGGGCGCCGCCGGAGCCGTGGATGTACCCGTCGCCTTCGGCGGCGTCACCTTCCACCCCGGCGACATCCTCCACGCCGACGACGACGGCGTAGCCCTCCTTCCGCGCGCCTGAAGCCTCACGTCTGGTCGTCCGTCCGCCGCAACAAGCGCATCGCCGCCCGCCGAAGGTGAAGCAGCCGCTCCGAGCGCGAGACCCACAACACCGAGCTCGCCCCGCCGGCCGCCGCCAAGACCACGGCCACCAGCACCCGCGACATCGGCGGCACTCCACACCACCGCCTTCGCCGCCCACATCCACCGCGTCAACGACCCCACGGAGTGAACCTCTGATGATCACCTCCACCAATCCGGCCACCGGCGCGGAACTCGCCCGTTTCGCCCCGCAGTCCGCCGACGAGGTCGACGCGATCCTCACCGGAGCGGCGACCGCTCAGGCCGGCTGGCGCCGCCGTGAGATCACCGAACGCACACCGCTCCTTCGGGAGATGGCCAAGGTTCTACGCGAGAACCGCGAGAGTTACGCGGCGCTCATCACCGCCGAAATGGGCAAGCCGGTCACCGAAGCGCTCGCCGAGATCGACAAGTGCGCATCCACCTGCGACTACTACGCCGAGCACGCTCCAACCCACCTCGCCGAACAGCCCATTACGTCCAACGCCACCGAGAGCGCCGTTGTCTACGACCCGCTGGGCGTCGTGCTCGCGGTGATGCCGTGGAACTACCCCTTCTGGCAGTTCTTCCGCTTTGCCGCCCCGGCGCTGGCCGCGGGCAACGGCACCCTGCTCAAGCACGCCAACAACGTGCCGCAGTGCGCCCTCGCCGTCGAGGAGGTCGTCCGCAAGGCCGGCGCCCCCGAGGGCCTGTGCCGCACCCTGCTGATCGAGGTCGACCAAGTGGCGGGGATCATCGCCGACCCGCGCGTCGCGGCGATCACCCTCACCGGCTCCACCGAGGTCGGCGCGATCGTCGCGTCCCAGGCCGCGGCCGTACTGAAGAAGCAGGTCCTGGAGCTCGGCGGCTCCGACCCGTTCATCGTCCTCGCCGACGCCGACATCGCCGCGGCCGCCACCACCGCCGTCAAGGCCCGCTACGTCAACGCCGGCCAGTCCTGCGTCAACGCCAAGCGCTTCATCGTCGAGGAGTCCGTCGCGGACGAGTTCGTGGCCGCGTTCACCGCCGCCGCCGGTGAGTTGAAGGTCGGCGACCCGAACGATCCGGCGACCGCGATCGGCCCCATGGCGCGTGCCGGCCTCCGCGACACCCTGCACGGCCAGGTCGAGCGGACCCTCGCCGCCGGCGCCGAACTCAAGCTGGGCGGCCAAGTTCCGGACGGTGAAGGCTGCTACTACCCGCCCACCGTCCTCGACCACGTCAAGCCCGGCATGGCCGCATTCGACGAGGAGACCTTCGGTCCGGTCGCCGCCATTACCCGCGCCACTGACGCCGATGAGGCCATCGAGCTGGCCAACCTTACCGAGTACGGCCTCGGCGCCGCGCTGTGGACCAGCGACCTGGACCGGGCACGCAGCCTCACCCGCGTCCTGGACGCCGGTGCCGTCTTCGTCAACGGCATGGTCGCCTCCGACCCCCGCCTGCCCTTCGGCGGCATCAAGCGCTCCGGCTACGGGCGCGAACTCGGCACCGAAGGCATCCGCGAGTTCACCAACACCAAGACGGTCTGGATCGGCCCAGCCGCCTGAAACCCGTGCCCCTCCCCACCTACGGAGAAATCCCCATGAGCACCACCCCCGCCCCGGACGCCCCCTGCTGCGGCACCTTCCCACCCGCAGTCCTGCGCCCTGCCGAACTGCCCGCCTTCAGCCGCGGCGGCGGCGCCCGCACCATCCCACTGGTCACCCAGGCCGTCGGGGCTGAAATCTTCCTCACCGGCCAGACTCTCTTCGACGGCGGCGCCAGCATCCCCCTGCATACCCACAACTGCCCCGAGAGCGTGACCATCCTCGAAGGCAACGCCATCGTCGAGATCGACGGCGTCGAGCACGAGGTCACCCAGTTCGACACCACGTACGTACCCGCAGGCACCCCGCACCGCTTCCGCAACGCCTCCGACACCGAGCCCATGCGCATCCTGTGGATCTACGCCTCGATCGACGCCACCCGCACTCTTGTCGAGACAGGGCTCACCGCACGGGTCGACGCCGAGCACGCCAAGCCGGCTCGCTGACGACGCACTTTTCACCACACAGGAACAGGTCCCACCCTCATGATCACCGAGATCGCACAGATCGATGTCCACTCAGGCCAGGAGGAGGACTTCGAGAAAGCCTTCGCCGAGGCCGTCCCCATCTTCCTCGCGGCCGACGGATGCCACGGAGTCGACCTGAACCGCAGCATCGAACACCGCACGCGCTACCGCCTCATGGTCCAGTGGGAGACAGTCGACCACCACACCGTCATCTTCCGCTCCTCGGACGGATTCGCCCGCTGGCGAGCCCTGGTCGGCCCCTACTTCGCAGCTCCACCGCAGGTCGAACACGTACACCCCGTCCGCACCCACTGATGTCAACGGCCGGACCCGCAGACGACCCCGGCCCTGTACGGCCGTTACCGATCGGTAGCTGGTACTGGTGAGTTTTCCGGACGCGTCGTAGCCGTACGTGCTGAGTTTTCCAACCTGGTGTGAGGTGCGCGGTCTGTCATCGACCGGGGGTTGTCGATGTTGTTGCGCACCGCTCCTGCGCGGCGAGCGGCTTCCAGGGCAGATGCCCGGAGCATTCAGCGCCCTCTGCACATGTAGGCGCGCAGCGACAGCACTTGGATCGCGCTGCCGAAGACGTACCCGAACAGCACGACCATGACGGCTGGGAAGATCAGTGCCGCGACGATTTCACCAGGGGCTTGCCGCAGCCGTCCCAGCTCACGGCCGACCAGGGTCAGCCCGTCGGTGAACGTCCACCGCAGACGGTGGCCCAGCGGCGGGGCAAGGTCGGTCATCAGACCAGCTCCTTCTGGCCGGTGAGGCGCAGGAACACCTCGTCGAGGCTGGGGCGGCGCAGCTGCACGTCGGCCGCGACGACACCGACTCGTTCGAGCTCGCGGACGATGTCGGTGAAACGGAAGCTGCGGCCCGGCAGGGCGACACTGAGCCGGTCGGCACCAGTCACCGTGGGATCGGTCCCGGCCAGGGCTTTCAGCGCGGTCGCCGCCGAATCGAGGGTGGCGGGATCTTCGAGAGCGAGGGGGACGCCGGGTCCGCGGTCGGCGAGGGGGCGCGCTTCGAGATCCGTGCAGAGTTGAGGGGCGAGCATGAAGCGGTGGTGCGGTACTTCGGTGCGACTCTCGCGTACGGGGCGAGACGCGGCCGCATGCGCCTGCTCGACGACTTCGCCCTCAGCACCTGGCGCGCCGGCGCCCGAGGTCCGCCCGTCAGCATCGATCAGATAACGGGCAGTTCTGACGTTTCTTCGGCACGCGCACCTTTGCATAGTCTAAAACGTGGGGGAAGGAGCGCCTGGGGAGGCGGCTCTTGAGCGTCGCCACGTCACCGGGAGCGTCATGACCGAGAAGAAGCCGCAGCACAGTTCCACCGTGCTCGCCTGGCTACCGGTCATGGTGATGGCGGTCGTGACCGCCGTGGACCTCACTGCGGGGCCAGGTGTGGGGTTCCTGCCGCTGGTGTCGCTCGGGCCTGCTTTCTCCGGGCTCGTCGGCTCCTGGCGGCGTACCGCGCTGATCGGCGCGGTGGCACTGCTGTTGTGCATCACTCTGGGGCTGTACGACGGGCTGTTCTCGACCCGTCGCGGGTACACGGCGATGGCGTCCGTCGCCGGCGTGACCGTCGCGGGCGTCGCCGCTGCCGTGATGCGCGGCCGCCGGGAGGCGGAGCTGGCCAGCGTCCGCTCCATCGCCGAAGCGGCGCAGCGCGTGTTGTTGCGACCGGTGCCGCTGAGTGCGGGCCCGCTGCGAGTAGCCGTCTCCTACACCTCGGCCCTCGCGCAGGCGCAGATCGGCGGGGACCTCTACGAGGTGGTCTCCTCGCCGCGTGGGGTGCGGGTGATCGTCGGTGACGTGCAAGGCAAGGGACTTGAGGCGGTGGAAACCGCCGCCGTGGTGCTTGGCGCGTTCCGGGAAGCGGCGTACGACGAACCGGACCTGACGGGACTCGGCGAGCGGCTGGAGCGCAGTGTCTCGCGGCAGTTGGGGGACGAGAAGTTCGTGACGGCTGTACTGGCCGAGGTGAGCCCGGACGGCGACGGCGTGGTCTTCCTCAACTATGGTCATCCCGCCCCCATGGTCGTACGCGAGGACGGCGACGTCTTTTTCCCGACCCCACCCGAGTTCGCGCTGCCGCTCGGTCTCGGCGCACACGGCGGCGACGCGCCGGTCCCCTACCGCGTCGGCTTCGCCCCGGGCGAGCAGGTCCTGCTCTACACCGACGGGGTGACCGAGGCACGCGATGCGGCTGGCTCCTTCTATCCGCTGGAGGACCGGGCGTTCCTGCTCAAGGACCCGGATGAGGGAGCCGCCCTGGAGGCGCTGCGTGCGGACCTGGTGCGGCATGGCGACGGCCCACCGCACGACGACGCGGCGATGCTCTTGCTGCGCTACCACGGGCATGCGGGGGCGGGGCGGTGAACACAACAGTCTCTGTCGACGGTAGAAAGGGGGGCATGGCCGAGCAGGGGGCCCCGTGCGGGGGCGTGGATGATGTGGATGCCGTGACGGGTGCAGTGCTGACCGCTTCGCGGCTCCTGGTGGCGGTGTCCGCCCGGTCTCTCGCGGAGGTCGAGGAACGGGTGACGCTCCCCCAGTTCCGGATGCTGGTGGTCCTTTCCAGCCGTGGAGCCACCAAACTGGTGGCTCTGGCGGAGCTGTTGCAGGTCGCCCCCTCGACCGCCATGCGCATGGTCGACCGCTTGATCGCCACCGGTCTCGCGGACCGGCAGATCAACCCCGCCAACCGCCGCGAGACCCTGCTGGGACTCACGGAGGAGGGTCGGCGCACCGTCGCCGATGTCACGGGTCGGCGCCGCGCCGAGATCGCCGCGATCGTCGAGCGCCTCGCCCCGGAGCAGCGCGCCTCACTCATCGAAGCACTGAACGCGTTCAACAACGCAGGGGGAGAACCTCCCGCCCCGCAGACGGACGGCCCGGAGATGCATCCGCTGGGGTGGGCCGACGTCCCGGCGGGCGGAGCCTGACTGTACGGGACCGATCCGAGGGGAGGAGCGGATGCGTCGGCTGCATAGGCAACCGGCCGTGCGAGCAGCCGGTTTGCTGGATCACATGAGGGCTTTCGTGTGGGGCCCCGCGGAGTTCGTGGGCCTGCCTCCCAGGTGGCTGACGGCCCAGGGACTCATTGTCGGCTTCCTCGGCGCGGGGGCCATCATCGGTGCCGGGGCCCTGGGGATGTGGGCCGGGCCACCCGCACTGAGCAGCGGCGAGGCCGGCATCACCGTCACCTGCCTGCTCGCGTCCTATTTGATCGCCATCCGGGCCGGCCGCGCTCTGGTGGGGATCGTCGCCCTGCTCGGCATGTGCCTGGCCCTGCTGACCCCGCAGACAGCCGCCGGGCTCATCCTGGCCCACCGCGGCCAGGAGCAGCAGGCGCTGGTCACAGTGGTCGAGGGGGCAGGCACGTCGGCCGCCGGGCGGGACCGTTACCTCTGTTCGGTGCAGGGCTCCGATGGATCTCCGCCGAGCGTACGGATCTGGCGAGGCTGCCAGGAGTCGACCCAGCCGGGAGACACGCTCGCCGTGGTGTATGACCCACTCGGCCGGGTGGCGCCGAGAGGCGTGGAGGGCGCCCGCCCTGACGGGAAGCCGCTGGCCGAGCTCGTCGTACTCGCCCTCGCGCTGGTGGCGGTGAGCACCGTCGCTGTGGCGCGCTCCTTCCGCTTGAGTACGCCGTCGTACGAGGATTCCGGCACCCCCCACGGGCGGACGTGGCCCCGCGATACTCCGCTGACCACCGCGACAGCCACACCACCCGCCGATCCCTCAACAGAGACACGGTGAGGGCGGGCGTGCACCGGCCTCCTCTGCAGCACCTGCGTCACGCATACGGCGTGCTCAGGTCCCCTTGGCGTGCCTGGCTGTCGGGTTGGCCAGGGCATTGCGCGGGTCCGCGGCCCGCGTGATGGCCGTTTCGACCGAGGCGAGACGGTCGGCGAGCAGGTCGAGGGCTGCGACGGCGTGTGTCACCGGGTCGTTGTCCTGGCCGCCGAGGCGGGCGGCGCGGACGTGGGCCGCCTTGATCTCCGCCCAGCGTCGGGCGCTCTCCGGGGTGAGGGTGTCGCGCAGTTCGCCGAGCTTGAGGAGGTTGGACTCAGCGCCGGTGGTCAGGGTCTGAGCCTCACCGGTGTAGTGGTCCTCGATGACAGCATCGAGCTCGGCGTCGTTCATGACCGGGTCGATGCGGGCCGCGATCTTGTTCATGTCGCGGTAGGAGCCCTGGAGGCGGAAGGGCGGCTCGGTCCGGGTCGCGTCGGACTGGCCCGCGGAGGCGATGTAGGCGGCGTTGACCGCGAGAACCGTGGCTCGTGCGGTCAGCAGGTGCCTCAGTACCGCGGTGACACGGTCGAGTTCGGCCGTGGAGTACGGGTGGGTGAGGTGGTCGGCGCGTGCCGTGGGGTCGTCGGCGGCGAGTCGGAGCAGCAGGTCCAGGTCGGCGCGGTTCCGGCCGGCGAGTGGGGCGAGGACCTGGTTCGCGGTCAGGGCGTTCTCGATGAAGCTGACGGCGAAGGCGTCCTCCTTGCCGGTGAGGACCTCGCCGAGGTTCCATACGTCGGCGCGGTTCGCGAGCATGTCGGGGATCTGGAAGCGCTGCCCCGACTCGGTGTAGGGGTTGCCCGCCATGCAGACCGCGAAGCGTTTTCCGCGCAGGTCGTAGGTGCGTGCGGTGCCGTTCCACACGCCCTCCATGCGACGCTGGGCATCGCACAGCGAGATGAACTTCTGGAGGAGTTCGGGCGAGGTGTGCTGAATGTCGTCCAGGTACAGCAGGACGTTGTTGGCCGCTTCCAGGGCGAAGTTGACTTTGTCGATCTCCTGCCGGGCCGTCGCGTTGGGGGCCTCAGCCGGGTCGAGCGAGGTCACCCCGTGGCCGAGGGCGGGTCCGTTCACCTTCACCAGGACCATGCCGAGCCGGTCGGCGACGTACTCCATGAGGGTCGTCTTGCCGTAGCCGGGCGGCGAGACGAGCAGCAGGAGGCCGCCGGCCGCGCCCAGTTGTTTGCCGAGGCTGTCGCCGATCAGAGGCAGGTACACCTCGTCGATGAGGCGGTTGCGCACGAAGGCGGACATCACCTTGGGCCGGTACTCATCCAGACGCAGGCGGGTGCGTTCAGCTGCCACGAGGTCTGCCCTGCGGGACTGGTAGGCGCGGAAGCCAGGGGTGGTGACGGCGCTGAACTGCCGTGTGCGGGACATGAGTTCATCGATGCGGACCGGAAGGTCACGGCCGCTGATGCGGGGGTGGGTGCCGAGCAGATCCTGGACGGTCTCGGTGAGCCGGGCGGTGCAGTCGTAGTGCTCCAGGTCGCGGCAGAGCTCGACGGCCACCGCTTCATCCAGGTCGCCGCACTCACCGGTGGCGGTCACGTACGAGGTCAGCCACGCCTCGGCCAACTGGCGCCGGGCCATTGGACCGTGGATGGCGCTCAGGTCGTCCTCGTACCCCGAGCTGTCCACCGCGCGCCGGAACTTGTCCAGGAGGGCTCGGGTTTCGCTTGCGACGACGAAGCCGGTGGGGCCGGTGGTGAGCTCCTCGAAAAGGTAGGCCGCCGCCTCCGCATCGCCCGTCATGCGCACTGCCAGTTCGGCGCGGAGGTCCTCGATCGCGGGGGCGAGACCGAAGGTGTCACGGGCGCGGGCCAAGGAGAGTGCGCGGCGACGCCACAGCTCCCGCTCCTCCCCCATGGCGTCGTACGCCCAGAAGTACTGGGCGGCCGCTCGGGCCCGTGCGGTGTAGCGCAGCAGACCGGCCCCGTCGTGCAGCCGGAGCAGCGCCCTGAGGATCTGCGTCGCGTCATGGTCGTGGACGCCGCGTTCATGGCCTTCGTCGTACGCCACCTCCGCAGCGGAGCGGACCAGGGCGGGCAGGTCGTCCTCGGCGAGCAGCGCCTGTGCCCCGTGCTCGTCGAGCAACCGGGCGGCCAGGTGCTCGGCGCGGTAGACGTCGTCGTTCTCGGTGGGAAGCAGTTGGTTCCAGTAGGGGCGCAGCTCGACGAAGGACGGGTCGGTGATGGGCGAGCGGTAGTCGGTGCCGGTCAGCGCGATGGCCATGCCGTCGCCGTGCGGGACGACGGTGAGGTCCAGCGGCTGGGTGTTGACCGCGAATCGGTGGCGGCCCAGGCGGATGGTGTCGCCGCCGTCGGCGTACAGCTCGGTGCGGTCACGCAGAGAGCGGGCCGCCTCCTGGCCGGCGGACGCGATGCGGCTCTCCAGCTCCTCCGCCCTGACCTGGTCGCCCAGTTCACGCAGCTCGTGGACGGTGCGGCGGACCTTGCCGATCATCGGGTCGGAGGCGAAGTAGGTGCTGATCTCGTCGGTGGAGGCGAGCGTGGTCAGGCGCCGGGAGACCGTCTCCAGGACGCGGTTCGCAGAGGTCGCCAGGCGTTCGGCGTGCCGGGCGCGGGCGTCGGCGAGGGTCTGTTTGCGGGAGGCGAACGCCTCGTACACCTCGGCACGCTTGGCGTCCAGCTCGCCGAGGAAGTCATCCGACTCCGCGAACCGGCTTTCCAGGTTCTCCAGTTGCAGCAGTAGACGGGCCAACTGGTCGTCGCAGTTCTCGGGAGTCGTCGCGGTGGTGAGTGCACCTGTGACAGCTTGGCCGAGCAGGGAGAATTCGGCGGCGAACTCGGCGCGCCCCTCGTGTGCGGTCAGTTCACGGCGGCGGACATCGAGGGTGGCGCGTGCCCGGTTGACGCCGGCGATGACTTCGGCGATGCGTTCCAGGATGGCGGTGCGCACGGTCGCGTCGCCGATGTCGAGGCCCGCGACGACCTCGGTGACGGTCTGGAGCTGTCCCGTGAGCTGTTGGAGGCGGTCGGCGATCGAGGTGGCCTCGGCGGCCGTTCTGATGCCGGAGGCGTCAGCCGTCAGCTGTTCGAGCTCGGCGTGATGCGAGACGAAGGCGTCCGCACGCTCCAGGAAGGAAACGGCGCGCTGCCCTGCCGAGGCGATGTCGCCCGCCAGGTCACCGGCCAGCTCGTCGATGTGGCGTGTGTCGGCGTATCGCAGCTCCTTCAACGTCAGCAAGTGGCCTTGCGCCTGCCGTAGTTCGGTGAGCCGCTCAACCCACTCGGGCGCTGTGCGGGGCACCTCGCCCCGGATGTGCCGTACGAGGGTGGCGACGCGCGCGGCGGATTCGGCGAGGGCTTCGGCGGCCTGACGGGTGAGGGCCTGCACGGTCTCGAACTCGGTGAGGACCTGTTGGGCGGTGGAGCGTACCGCCTCCAACGGAGACCGCAGGTCGCCGAGTTCCGCCTCTCCGAGCCAGTGGGAGGAGTCGGCGGCGCGTACGCACGAGGCCACCAGTGCCTCGTACACGCCCGTGGTGGGCGTGGTCTCGGTGACGGCACGGGCGATGGAAAGACAGTCGGACACGCCGCGTACGAGGTCGGCGTTGCCGATGCGGGCCAGCGAACCTTCGCCGTCGGCCGGGACAGTTGAGGCGTGGGTGTCGGCGACGTATGGGGACTGCCAGATCTGCAAGGGGTGCACACGAGTGGGCTCATCGGAACGACCGGCGCGCAGCACCATCAGCGTGCCGTCGTCGAATTGCGCGTAGCCGTGGCAGGACAGCGGGGTGGCCACCTCCTTCCGGATCATGTTGTAGGGCAGGAGGAGGTTGCGCCCTTCCGCGCGTGCGTGGAAGGCGAACAGGACGTCTTCACCATTGGGTGAGCGCGTCATCCGCTCCAATTCGAGGTCGGCGGTGTCCAGGCCGTCGAAGGTCTTGTGTGCGCCCGTGGCCAGGCAGTACCCGCCGGGGAAAACGATGCCCTGGTCCTCGGGGAGGCGGTGGCACGCCTGCCCCATGCCGTCGAGACGTACGGCCGTCCTGGTCAGGGTGTTGAAGACCAGGTGGCGCCAGACGGTTTCCTTGTAGGGGCGCACGCGCAGCAGGATCAGCGCGCCGACGCGTGCGTGCTCCACGTCGGCGTCGGCGAGGGACTGCAGCGGCTCGTCGACCGGCTCGTCGTAGATCCCGCGCCTGGTCTCCGTGTCGTCGTCGATCTTGAGGGTGAGGGAGCCGCCGACCGTCGCGACAAAGATCTCGCCAGCGATGGAGATGTGCGGGTGACGGCCCAGGACGTGGCTGTCGCGGGTCGTCACCGTCCACTCGAAGTCATGCGAGGGCGGGAAGACATGGTCCCGCTCACCGCGCGCGTCCAGGAAATCGGCGCGGCCGTCGGCCGTCAGGGTCCAGCGCAGGACGCGGATGTCCTCGCTCTTGTCACCGGTCTGGAAGACGGCGAGAAGCTTGCCCTCGACGCGGCGCAGCTGGAGGAGCCTGGCCTCGCGGTAGTAGCGGAAGAGTGCGCTGAACTCGCGTACGAAGGCAGGGTCGTCGAGGAGTCCGGGGACCGTGTCGTCGGGCAGCCGGTTCAGGTCGCGGTCGTGCAGGGCGAAGACGTCACCGATCGCGGTCTCCGGCCTTGCGGCCGTGAGGCCGTTGTGACCGAACAGGAGCGTGTCACCGATGGCGATGATGTCGCGCGGCAGGCACGGGTGCGCGGTGCGGATGCTCTGGGTGCCGGTGAGCGTCAGCTCGGTGGAACCGAAGGCCGCCAGACGGCGCTCGTTGAGGGCGGTGGCGCGTTCGGCCAGCTGCCGGGCCTGGGCCGCGAGCCGGTCGCGCAGCACCTCATACGCTCCCGCGTCCATGCCGGTGCCGGGGCCGGCCTCGGTCTCGGCCTCAGTCCCGGTCTGGGTGTCCATGTCCGGCTTCCTTCCGTGTGGCGTTTGGTGATGTCTCAGCTGGATGTGCGAGGGATGGGTGTGGCCGGGACCGCTGACCCCCGTGCAGCGACCCCGGCCGGTCTGTGTCAGCTCGCGGACGAGCTGCTGTGCGTGCCGTTCAGTTCAATGATCGGCATGTCGGCCAGCCCCAACTGGCCTGCCTTGTCCAGGAGCTCACGCAACTGGCCGGCCTGTCCGCCGCCGCCGTTCATGAGCTTCATCAGCAGCGCGGACACGGTCAGGTTCTGCACGTCGGACGTGGAGACCGAGCCGATGACCTTGGCCAGGTCGTCGGTGAAGTTCGCGGTGCCGTCCAGCCAGCGACCGGCCAGGGCCTGCGCGGTCTCGGAGTTCTGGACGAAGGCGTCGACGCCCTTGCCGAGCGAGATCGAGGAGACGAGGCGGTCGAAGAAGACGGACTCGCCGCCGACGATGCTGATGTCCGCGCTCTCCAGGCCGGTGGCGAGGACGGTGGCCTGCGCTTCGGCGATGTGCCGCTGCACCTCGATGCCGGCCAGGCGGATGTCCTTCTCGGCCTCCAGACGCAGCCGGTACTCCTCGTGTGTGCGGGACGCCTCATCGAGCGCGGCCATCGCGGCCGCCTTGTCCGTGAGGCCCGCGGCCTCGGCCTTCAGCTTGGCCTCGACACCCTCGGCCTCCGCACGCATCCGGGCCTCGGTGGCCTCGGCCTCCGCGCGGCCGGCCTTCTCGATGGCGTCGGCCTCCTTCTCACGCACCTGCACGGCCGCCAGGCCCTCCGCCGCAGCCTCGGCCTGGATACCTTCCGCCAGACGCAGCTTGGCCTGCGCATCCAGATCGGAAGCCTTCAACCGGGCCTCGGCCAGGGTGACTTCCTCTGCCGCACGGTGAATGGCGGCCTGCTCCGCCGCCTCCGCGGCCTTGATGCTCTTGACCAGCCCCTCCTGCGCCTGCGCCTCGGCAGCGATGATCACGGCCTGCCGCTCGCGCTCCGCCTCCTCCACTGCGCGGAGCTTCTTGATGGACTCCTCCTGCTCGGCAACCGTGCGGTCGACGGCGACGCGCTCACGGACGACCTCGGCGATCTCCCGCTTCTCCGCCTCCACCTCTTTCTCGGCCGCGATCCGGGTCAACTCCGTCTCACGTTCGCGGGCGATCACTTCGAGAAGCCGGTCCTTCTCGATCCGCTCGTTCTCGATGGCGATGACCCGCTCGCGGTTCTTCTGCGCGACGGCGACCTCGCGGGCCTGGTTCTCGCGCTGCACACCGAGCTTCTCCTCGGTGGCGAGGAAAGCACCCTGCGACCGCAGCCGCTCCTCCTCCACCACGCGGGCTGTTTCGGCCTCTTCACGGGCCCGCACGGTGTCGACCTCTCGCTTCTGCTTGATCTCCGCATCGGCCTGGCGACGCTCCAGCTCCAGGATGGCCTCGCGGGCGTCGACGTTCTGGCGGGTGATCTCCTTCTCCTCGTGCCGCGTGTACTCGTTGGTGCGTACGTGCTCGACAGCCGTCAGTTCGGTGATCTTCCGGATGCCCTGGGCGTCCAGAATGTTGGACGGGTCGAGCTGGGAGAGCGGCGTCTGTTCCAGGTAGTCGATCGCCGCGTCCTCCAGGCTGTAGCCGTTCAGGTCAGTGCCGATCACCTGGATGATGCGGTCGCGCAGTTCGTCGCGCTTGGTGTACAGGTCGGCGAAGTCCATCTGCTTGCCGACGGTCTTCAGCGCCTCGGAGAACTTCGCGTTGAACAGTTCCTGCAGCGTGTTCTGGTCGCTGGCCCGAGCCGTGCCGATGGCCTGTGCGACCCGGATCACGTCCTCAACGGTCTTGTTGACGCGTACGAAGAACGAGATGCGGATGTCGGCACGGATGTTGTCCCGGCAGATCAGACCGTCCCTGCCGGTCCGCATGATGTCGATGGTCTTCACCGAGATGTCCATGACCTCGGCCTTGTGCAGCACAGGCAGCACGACCTGCCCAGTGAAGGTCACATCGACCTTCCGCATCTTCGAGACGATCAATGCCTTGCCCTGCTCCACCTTGCGGAACAAGCGTGTGACCGTGAACAGAAGTACAACGACGACGAACAGGACAGCGGCGACTGACACGCCGATGCCCAGAGTGATGGCATCCATGTGGAGTCCTAAGAAAGGTGAGGAGATCTACGGGCCGCACCAGGTATGCGCCTGACCGGCGGCCTTCGGTGTGGACGAGCGTGATTCAGGCGCGGCCGACGTTGCCGGGGCCGGGGTCGAGCGCCGCTTCGTAGGGGGCGACCCAGAAGAACTCGCCGGAGTCGTCATAGGCGTAGAGCAGCGCTGTACTGCCCGCGGCAAGGGCATCGGTGCCCTGCTGCCTGACCTGGACGATCGCGGTGGAGCCGTCCCGCGCGGCGACCTCTGCCTGACCGAACTCCGAGTCCACCCGCCCCGTGCGGATGGTGCAGGTCAATCCGATGAAGTCCTGCCGGGACGGCCCAGGTTCATCGGGGAACAGTTTGGCCAGCGGTCGTACGACACATCTGGTGAGCCACCAGGCCATGAGGAGGGAGAGCAGGAACACACCGCCGTCGACGACGAGATGCGCAAGGCCCTTGAGCCCGGCCCTCCCGAGCAGCACCGAGCCGGTCACGCCGGTGAACCAGCCGATCACGACCATGAACGACACAGGAACCGCGACTGGCACGCCGCCCAGCCCCAGCGCTGCCAAGTCGGCGTCCGCATCGAAGCCGTCCGCGTCGAAGCCACCCAACAGCACCAGCAGCCAGAAGCCGATGACAACCAGGAGCGCGGCGCTGAAGACGACGCCCGGAAATCCCGCGACCGCGCCGAGAAACTCCTCCATGGCCCATCCCCCTGCCCGTCAGTGCCGACGGACGCGTGCCCGGCTGCCGGGTCCCGCTTCCGGAACCCGGCATCCGAACTCGCCCCCGTTCCTGCCTCCACCATCCTGGCTTGACCTGTACGACTGGCGCATTGCCGGAAAGCGGCAATCTTTACGCGCCGTTAATGCCGGGCGGGACTCTCCGGGGGAGGAGGACACACCCCGGGTCACGGTGCGCGACGGGTCCGGGGGACGGCCGGAGCGGGTGGCACCCCGCCGTGACGTGGAGAGCTCGCCGACGCCGCCGTGTGCCCCCTCGCCCCGCTCTTCTCCACCTCCATTGACCAGCCACCGGCGCCTCACCGCTGCACGCCGGATACCTGCCCCTGCTCGATCTCTTCGCGATCGACGACCCCGCACTGGACGAACCGACCGCCCGCGAAGTGCTCCAACTCCTCCCCGGGTCGGCCGGGTTGCTGTTGCCGCCGATCCGTGCGTCTGAGGGGGGAGGACCGGGCCACGCGCAGGAGGTGGCCGCTGGAGCGGCCTCCTGCGCCGAGCGCCCTTGATTTAGACTATGCAAAGCTTGCATCGACTAAGCATCGTGGCCCGACGTCCGTTACACCATCGAGTCCGATGGGCAGCCCACGGAGGCGACACATGACGACACCTCAGCACTTGCCGCACCAGCGCCCTCCCGTTCCGCAAGGCTGGCGACGACGCCTCGCGAGACTCCCCATCGCTTTCTACCGTGTGGGCCTCGGTCCGCTCTTCGGAAAGCGCCTGCTGCTCCTGCACCACACCGGCCGGACCAGCGGCCTGGACCGGCGCGTGGTCCTGGAAGTCGTCGCCTACAACGCCAAGGAGGGCCGTTTGATCCTCGCCTCCGGCTTCGGCCCGAACGCCGCCTGGTACCAGAACCTGCGCACCACCCCGAAGACCACCGTTCAGATCGGCAACCGCCACTACGCCGTCACGGCCCACTTCCTCAGCTCAGACGAAGGTGGTGAGGTCATGGCACGTTACGCCCCGGCCCACCCCCGCACCGCACGCCGCCTGTGCGCCTTCATGGGCTTCGACGTGGACGGCAGCACCCATTCCTACCAACAGGTCGGCCGCCAGATCCCGTTCGTGCGCCTCGACGCCGCGCCCGGCCAACAACTGCCTTGAAGCGCTTCACGGGGTGCCAGCAGCCAAGAGCAACAGACCGGCAGCAGACGAGATGCGAGGGACGGCAGCTCCATGGACAAGTCAGACGCGATCTGGCGCAGATTCTTGCAGGACAGCGAGGACGCCATACGCCGCACCGCCCCCAAAGAGGCCTCGGCGCAGGAGCGGATCGCGGATGCGGCACGACGACCGGCCACCGGTCGTGCGCCTCAACAGCCCCCGCCAAACGCCCTGGAGGCCATCGGCGAACTCTGGCAGCCCGAGCCCTCACAGGATCAGACCGCCTGGCACGACTTGGACGGCTGGGGCCGAGTGCGCCGCGCCTCTGGCGTACTGGGTGCCGCCGCCGTATTGATCGCGATGCTGACCGCGCTCTCCCGCCCGCCCAGCGGGGCGGGTCCCGAGAGCGATCTCCCGGCTGGGATCACGCTCCAGCAGACCGAGGAAGCGTCAGGCGGGCCGCCCCCGGCACTTCCTCCGCCGTGAGCACGGCAGCCCGCCACGCGTATCCAGCACACGCAAACCACCGCAGCAGCGCCGAGCTTCCGCCTCGGCGGAGCCTTCCCCGGGCCGACGCGGTCATCGACGTCCACGAGCACCCCGCAGGCCCTCGGAAGCGGCCCGGCAGAGCACCAAAGCGTCGCTGATCAGAATCGCGCAGTACTGGACTCCTGCCCTGTTATCGCCCAATGCTCATTACTATGTGGCTCACATACCGGGAGGGAGCGTGCAATGCGTGTTCACTTGGGCGTTCCACACACAGCGTGGATGGCTTACCTCCCTCCGGCGGTACTCACAGCCCTGCTCACGTCGCTGGACGTCACCTACCACGAGCAGTGGCGTGGCATCGTGGTCGGGCTCGTTGCCGTCCCCGCGATCTTCCTGGCCCTGCCCGAGCCTCAGCGGACACGCCAGCCCTACTATGTCGGCGGTCTCGCGTTGGCCGGCGCACTGGTGAGCAGCGCGGTGGACTGGCGCGACCGCCCCGCTGTGATGCTCGCAACCATCATCAACATCGTCCTCCTGACCTGCGTCACTGGTCAGTTGCAGCGCAGACGGATGCCCCCCGACTCCCCTACAGTCGAGACCCTCTCACCTGCCCCGGCTCCGTCACCGGCCGCACCCCAACCCGCAGCTCTGCCTACGCAACAGCGGTCCTCTCGCACCTTTCACCTGGGCGACGCCAAGATGGCGCTGTGCAGCCTTCCGCAGGCGAACCACACGGCCATGGTGGCCGATATGTGCGATGCGCGGGAAACACCGTACGGAACGCGCATCCTCGTAGCCGACCTCATGGGCAAGGACGAGGCCACCCGAGTCGCGGGTGACCACCTACTCGAGAGCTGGAGGCAGCTGGCTGCGAGCGAGCCGAGCCTCGCGGAGATCGCGCGCCGTCTCGATGCTGAACTCGCCGCCTGTTCCGACCGGTTCGCCAAGGCACTGCTCATCACGCTCCACCATGACTGTGGGGAGTTCGTGTGTTGCGGGCACCCGCCGCCACTCGTACTCGGCGGCGAGGACGGCCGCGTCCGGGAGGTGAGCCCCCTCATCCCGCTGCCACCGCTCGGACTGTTCAGCCTCGTACCCCACGAATGCACCGTCTTCACCACGTCCTTCACCCTTCGAAACACCCAGCAACTCCTGGTCTGCACCGACGGCATTGGCTACGCCATGGACCAGGACGGCTCCCCCTTCCCACTGCTTCAGCTGGCACAAGCGCTGGGCGACCGACCACCTGCGGCGCTGCTCGACGCCCTGGTGACCGAACTCGACCGGCATGCGGCAAGCGGACTCGGCGGCCTCCGCGACGAAGCGCTGCTGCTCCTTCTCCAACAAGAAGCACGCCCCTTCCAGCACGTCACAACGGCACTCCCACCACTACGTACTGGAGCGGCAGGGTGACAGTCCCCGCCTTCCGGCGCGGCCACGGTGGGGAGGCGAGGGCCCAGCTTGGAAGCCGGGCGCCTCGGCCGGCCCAGGGACGGGTGCGCCCGGCCTCAGAGCTCTCAGAACTCCTGCGCCGGCCAGTCGAGGAGCCGTGCGCCGATCACAGCGGTCTGCAGGGTGTAGCGATGGACCGGGTCGGCTGGGTCGGCGG
>NZ_JBWLKL010000068.1:0-25239 GCF_059026065.1 Streptomyces sp. A18
GAGGTGTTGGAACGGCATCTGCACCACCTGCCATCAGCCCCTGGCCACGCGAACACCAAGACCGAGACAGAGACAGAGACAGACCTAACGGAGTCCTACTACGTGTTCGTCGAGTAAGGATCGGCTCCTGTGCCGAGGCGGTCATGGTCGAGGGCGACAGCGGCGAGAGCCGGACCCGCTACGGCGGCCAGCACGGGGCCGGGTCACCTCGCCTCGTGACGGGTTCCGGACGAGTTTCGTCCTCCTGGCGAGTTGGTGGCCACGCGACCCGCACGGGTCAACAGGGCCAAGGAGGGCAGGAGTTGTGTTCCCGACCCGATCACGTCCGGGATCGGATCTGGGCCCGCGGCCGCGCCCTCCACCGTGGGAGGTGGAGTGAGGCGGCGGGTCAGCTGAGGTCGTCCATCGTGCGCAGTACCACGTCCGCCATGCCGTGCTGGCCAAGCGAGTTGGGGTGGACGGCGGCCGCCGGGCTGGTGGGGAGCAGTGGCTCAACCCATCGGGTGTCTGGGGCTGAGCAGGCGCCGCGGTCCCGGGAGGCGGAGTAGGTGTCGACGTAGATGACCCCGGCCGCATGGGCCTGATTGCGCAGGGCGTCGTTGAGCTGGCCCTCGATCCCTCGCAGGTAGCCGATGTCGCCGGGGGCGAGGGGCAGGGTGCGTCCACGGGTCGTGCCGTCGGAGGGCAGGATCGCCGGGTAGCCGACGAGGTAGATGCGGGCCTTGGGGGCACGTTTTTGGGCTTCGTGCAGCACCCCTGACAGCTTCCTTCCCAGGGTGGCGATCTGTTGTTGCGGGTTGTCGCTGCTCGTCTTGGCGGAGACCTTTTGGCAGGGTGCGCCTGTGGAGTCACTGCGGTCGAACAGGTGGTGGGCCGAGCCCAGGGCGAGGCATCGCGTGATCATGCTGCTGAAGCCGATGTCGTTGCCGCCGATGCCGATGGTGACCAGGCGGGTGGCGTGGGAGAGGGCAGAGAGCTGGGCGGGGTTGATGCCGTCCTTGGTGGACTGCGGCGCGGTGAGGTCGGTGAGGGTGGCGCCTGTGCAGCTGATGTCGCGGAAGTCGGGCCGGCTGAGTTTGAGGTGGGCGGCGATCAGAGCCGGATAGTTGCCGGTGGAACGGTCACAGCCGGCTGGTTTTCCGGTCTGATCCGGAATCTTGGGGCCTGCAGTGTAGGAGTCGCCGAGCGCGACGTACGGCCCTCGCAGCGATCGTGTGGCGGCCGCCGGATGATCGTCGCCGTCCTCTCGGGTCAGGGTGACGGCTGCGGCAAGGACAGCGGCGGCGAACAGGAGCCCGGCCAAGAGCGTGCGCAAGGCATTGGTCATCAAGGTGTCCTCTCCTGCCAAGGGCGCACGAGCCCCGACTGATAGGCGAAGGCGACCAGTTGTGCGCGGTCGCGCGCGGCGGTCTTCGTTTTGGCCCGCTGGATGTGGGTGCGCACGGTCAGGGGACTGACGAAAAGTGCCTCGGCGATCTCGGTGTTGGATTTGCCGTCTGCGGCCAGGCTCATCACCTCGCGCTCGCGGGGGGTGAGGCTGGCCAGGTGTTCGGGCAGCACCGCGCTGGTGCCCGGGTTGGGGGTGGTCAGGAAGCGGGTGATCAGGGAGCGGGTGGCGGCGGGCGACAGGAGTGCCTCGCCGGCCGCGATGGTGCGGATGCCGTCGAGCAGCGCATCGGCCGTGGTGTTCTTGCCGAGGATGCCGCTTGCTCCCACGCGCAGGGCCTGGGCGATGTGTTCGTCGCTCTGGAACGTGGTCAGGATGAGGACGCGGGTGCTCTCCAGGTCGGGGTCGTTGCAGATGGCCTCGGTGGCGGCCAGTCCGTCGGTGCCGGGCATGCGGATGTCCATGAGGACGACGTCGGGGCGCAGGGCGCGGGCCAGTTCGATGGCCTTCTTGCCGTCGGTGGCTTCGTCGACCACCTCTAGGTCATCGCAGGAGTCGATCAGGATGCGGAAGGTAGCTCGCAGCAGCGCCTGATCGTCGGCGAGCAGAACGCGGATGGCCATGGCAGTGTCCAAGTCAGGAGTGGATGGGCAGGTCGGCGGCGACGGTGAAGCCTCCTTCGGGTCGGCGGGCCGCGTGGAGGTTGCCTCCGGCGGACTGGGCGCGTTCTCGCATACCGACCAGGCCGAATCCGCCTCCTGGTGCGCGTGGGGGCGGGCTGGTGCTGCCGTCGTCCTGGACGGTGAGGGTGAGCCGGTCGTGGGTGTAGGCGAGGTGGACGTGGGCCGTGTCGACGGCGGCATGCTTGGCGACGTTGGTGAGCGCTTCCTGGAGAATGCGGAAGGCCGTCAGGTCTACCCCGGCCGACAGGGGCCGCTCTGGGCCGTCGACGCTCACGGCGATGTGCAGTCCGGCGGAGGAGAAGGCGGAGACCACGTCGGGCAGTTGACTGAGGCCGGGGGCCGGATGCAGGTCGTTCTCGGTGGTGTCGTCGGGCTGGCGCAACAGGCCGACGGTGCCCTCGAGTTCACGCAGGGCCGCCGTTGTAGTGCGGGTAAGTTCGGTGAGGATGGTGTGGGCCTGCTCGGGGCGGGTGCGGCACAGGTGCGCGGCAGTGTTGGCCTGGGCGTTGGCCAGGGCCATGTGGTGGGCGACCACGTCGTGCAGTTCGCGGGCGATACGGACGCGTTCTTCGGTGACGCGGTGCCGCGCCTCGTCCTCGCGGGTGCGTTCGGCGTGCTCGGCGCGGGTGTGCACGGCGTGCAGATAGGCGCGGCGTGCCCGTACGAGGGAGCCTTGCAGGACGGGCAGCAGAATCCAGAAGGCCAGGGTGACCACATGGTTGGCCCACGGGTCGCCGTCCTGGTCCCAGCGCAGTGCCGTGGGCAGCAGCACAGCGAAGACGAGGATGCTGCAGGCGCGGCTGGTCTGCTGAGCACGACGCACCGTCAGTTCGTACAGGGCGACGATGACCGGGACCAGCAGGAGCGGGCCGAGCATGAAGCCCTGGGCGCCGGCGGTTGCGGTGCCCAGGGTGGTCAGAGCGACGGCGGCACCGGGGTGACGCCGTCGCACCAGCAGGCACGCGCAGGTGAGTGCCGCGATGAGGAATCCCGGCCACCAGAGGGTGCTGGCGCCCTCCCGGCGGTACTGGTTGCTGGTGGCCGCGTACACCAGCAGGAGCAGGGCCGCTTCCACGAGGCGGGGGTGGCGATCGGCGTAGTGGCGCCATCTGGTGAGCATGGCTCCTCCGAAGGGGTGTTGGTCGCGAGTGCGCCACGGTGGTGCGGGGCGGTGCAGGTATGGAAGGGGGCCGCTCGGCCCGGCCGCAACGGCCCCCTCGCTCTTTTGGTGCGGGTCAGACGCCCACGGATGCGCGTTGCTCGGTGGTGTCGGAGGAGTCCTCGGCGCCGCGGGAGTGGCGGGTGAGCGCTTCGCCTTCCACGTCGACGCGGGGCAGCAGCCGGTCCAGCCAGCGCGGCAGCCACCAGCCCGCCTTGCCGAGCAGGGCAAGGACGGCGGGCACGAACGCCATCCGCACGACGAAGGCGTCGAAGAAGACGGCGCTGGCCAGGCCGAAGCCGACCATCTTGACCATGGATTCGCCGCCCGTCATGAAGCCGCCGAACACCGCCATCATGATCAGGGCTGCCGCTCCCACGACCGGTGCGCTGTGCCGGAATCCGCTGACGATGGCCTGGCGTGGCTTCTCACCGTGGATGTGAGCCTCGCGGATCCGGGAGACGAGGAAGACCTCGTAGTCCATGGCGAGACCGAAGATGATGCCCACCAGGAAGATCGGCATCATGCTCATGATCGGTCCGGTTTCCTCGACTCCGAACAGGCCCGCGCCGTGCCCCTGTTGGAAGACCAGGACGATCGCGCCGAGCGAGGCGAGCACGGACAGCAGGTAGCCGAGCGCCGCCTTCAGCGGTACCAGGATCGAACGGAAAACGAGCATCAGCAGGAGGAAGGCGAGCCCGACCACGACCGCGAGGTAAGGGATGAGCGCGTCCTGCATCTTCTGGGCCACGTCGATGTTCAGCGCGGTGGTGCCGGTGACCTTGAAGTCGGCGCCGGTGGCGGCTGCGACCGCCGGCCGTTCGCTGCGCAGAGTGTGGACCAGATCCTGGGTCTGCTTGCTGGCCGGGGCGGTGGACGGGACGGCGGACAGCACTGCGGCATCCTTCGCCGTGTTGAACCGGGCCGGGGAGACGGACACGATGCCCTTGGTAGCGGTGAGTTCGTCGGAGACGGCCGCCACCGCGGCCTTCGGGTCATCCGCGTTCTTGACGTCGACGACCACGGTCAGCGGGCCGTTGAACCCGGGCCCGAAGCCGTCGGCCAGCGCGTCGTAGGCGCGGCGTTCGGTGGTCGAGGTGGACTTGGCCTCATCGCCCGGCATCCCCATGCGCAGATCCAGCGACGGCACCGCGAGCGCGCCCAGGCCGACAACGGTGAGGATCAGTACCGGCACGGGGCGGCGCACCACGAACTGCGCCCAGCGAACCCCCCACGGCGCCTTGCCAGTGCTCGCCCCCGGCGTGTCGGCCCTGGCCGTGCGGGCCCAGCGGCAACGGGTACGGCCCGGCCCCTTGCGGGTGCGGCGGGAGAGTACCGCGTTGGGCCAAAAGCCCAGCAGCGCGGGCACCACGGTCAAAGAGATCAGCACGCCGGCCAGCACCGCGCCGGCGGAGCCCAACCCCATCTTGGTCAGCATCGGGACGCCGACCACCGACAGGCCAAGAAGCGCAATGACGACGGTGAGCCCGGCGAAGACGACCGCACTGCCGGCCGTGCCCACAGCCACTGCGGCGGCCTCCTGCGGCTGGTGTCCGTTGGCGCGTTCCTCGCGGTAGCGGGAGACGACGAACAGGGAGTAGTCGATGCCGACCGCGAGCCCGAGCATCATGGCCAGCTCGCCGACCGTCGAGGAGAATCCGAAGGCGCTGCTCAGCGCGGTGATCGCGCACAGGCTGACGCCGACACCGAGCGCGGCGGTGAGCAGCGGCAGGCCGGCGGCGGCGAGCGAACCGAAGGTGATCAGCAGGACCACCGCGGCGACCGCGATGCCCAGCACCTCACCCAAGCCCTGCGCCGCTTCGGTCTCCAGCGCGGAGCCGCCGACCTCCACGGTCAGCCCGGCATCGCGGGCCTGCTCGACGGCCTGGGTCACCTCGGCCTTGCTGGCGTCGGTGAGTTCGTCGGCAGCGACCTTGTAGGTGACGCTCGCGTACCCGGTCGAGGCGTCCTTGCTGACCGCCTTCGCGTCAAAGGGCCCCGTCGCCTCCGCGACCTGCGGACCGTCCCCCACCTCGGCCACGAGCCTGTCGATGGCCGCGCGGTTGGCGGCGGAGGTGACCTGCTGGCCGTCGTCGGCAACGAACACGATGCGGGCCTCAGCTCCGTCCGCATCAGCACCCGGGAATCGTTCGTTGATCAGGTCGAATGCCTGTTGGGACTCGATTCCGGGCATGGAGGAGGAGTCGTCCGGCGCCTCGGCGGCGCCGGAGGCGCCGAGGAAGACAGCAGCCAGCACCGCCACCCATGCCAGTACAACGGTCAGGCGCCTGCGGAAGGCCCAACGGCCGATCCTGTGCAGAAAAGTCGCCATGGAATGTGATCTCCGTATCTGGATTTCGGGAACTCTGTAACCCTCGCGGGCCGGGCCGATCGGTGTCGTCGGCCTCAGCGACCGTCCCGTGTACTGAAAATCAAGTAGGTCGCTGCGGTGCCTCATCCCTGGCAGGTAGAGGCTGTTACCGCAGGTGGCGCACCTGGGCGGGCGGGCAGAGGGAGCCCGGTGGCAGCTGTTGGAGTCCGTGGCCCCTGCGGGCCGTCACGGCACGCGCGCAACACCCGTGCTGGTGCGGTGTGCGCCGTACGGTCCGGGAGCCGTCAGGCTTCGCGGCCCTGCAGGGCAGGCTGCTGACTGGGCCTCAGGGACGCGCGACGGGGGTGTCGGGGTGCAAGGGCAGGACCATGCGGAAGGTGGCGCCCTGGCCCGGCGCCGTATCGACCTCCACACGGCCGTGGTGGGCGCTCACCAGGGAGCTGACGATGGCAAGGCCCAGGCCGGCGCCGCCGTTCTGGGTTCGGCCGCGGGCGTGGTCGACCCGATAGAAGCGGTCGAAGACGTGGGCGGCTTGCTCGGCGGTCATGCCCGGCCCCTGGTCGCTCAGCTCCCAGACCGCCAGGCCGTCTTGCGTGCCGACGCCGATCCGCACCGGGGTACCCGACGGCGTGTGGGCAATGGCGTTTCCGACGAGGTTGGAGGTCACCTGCCGCAGCCTCGCCTCATCCCCAAGAACAGGGGCACCGCCGGGCGGGCCGCCACCGGGTCCGGTCAGGACGACGGAGCGATCGGGAGCCAGGGCCCGCAGGTCGTGCAGGGCATCGGCGGCCAGGGTGCGCAGGTCCATCGGCGTGAGGCGAAGCGGCAGTTGCAGGCCCGCGGCGGCCTCCTCGTCCAGGCGCGCGAGCAGCAGCAGATCCTCAACGATGCGCACGAGGCGGGCCGCTTCGCCTTCGATACGGCTCATCGCGGCATCCACGTCGGTGCGCTCGGGCAGGCCGCCCATCCGGTAAAGCTCGGTGAAGCCCTTGATGCCGAACAGCGGGGTGCGCAGTTCGTGGCTGGCGTCCGCGAGGAAGGTCCGCATGCGCTCGTTGGTGGCCGCCCGCGCGGCGTCGCCCGCCTCGATCCGGTCCAGCATGCCGTTCAGGGCGTTGGACAGGCGACCCAACTCGGTGCGGGAGGAAGCTGGTTGGGCAACCCGGGGAGACAGATCACCGCCCGCGATGGCCGCCGCGGTCGTCTCGATCCGGCGCAGTGGGCGCAGCCCGGCCCGTACGGCGAACCAGCCGATCACACCGAGGAGCGCAAGCACGAGGGAATCAATCACCAGCATCCGCACGCCGAGATGCCGGATCGTCGTGCCGACCTGGTCCAGCGAGCCGGACACCACGATGCTGCCCTCGGCCGCGGTTCCCGCCTGCCCGACCGGCGCGGCGATCACCCGCCAGTCCTCACTACCGCCCCTGGCCGTCGCCTCAAATGGCCGTTCGCCGCGGGCATCGACCGCCGCCCGGTCAAGTCCCGGCAGTCGGGGTGCGCTGCCGGTGGCCGGACGCAGCGTCTGCTGGATACGTCCCTGGGCATCGAGGTAGGCGACATAGACGTCGCCAGTCAGCTTGCCCTCCACCACATCGCGCACCCGCGGCCCGGTTTCGCCCGGCCTCTTGGCCAGGTCGGGCAGTCGGGCTGCCGCCGAGGCTGCGGCCCGCAGCCGCTCGTCGAGCTGGTCGACCAGCTGGCGCTGCAGCAGGGTGACGAGCAAGGCGTTGCTGGCCAGCAGGGCAGCAACCACCAGCAGCAGACAGATCGTCACCAGACGGCCGCGCAGGGACAGCCGTCCCAGCGCCCGGCGGGCGGATCGCATCCTCATGGGCGGGGCCTGCGCAGCACGTAGCCGGTGCCGCGCACCGTGTGGATCAGCTTCGGCTCACCTGTGTCGATCTTGCGGCGCAGATAGCTGATGTAGGAGGCGACGATGGAGTCGTCACCGCCGAAGTCATAGCGCCAGACCTGCTCCAGCAGCTGATCCCGGGACAGGACCTGTCCGGCGTTTTCCATCAGCACCCGCAGCAGGCTGAACTCGGTCGGGGACAGCTCCACCGACTGCCCGCCCTGGACGACCTGATGGCTGTCCGGGTCCAGTTCCAGATCGCCCACGACCAGCAGGCCGTCCTGCCGGTGGCCGCCGGTGCGGCGCAGCACGGCCTGGATGCGCAGGACGAGCTCCTCCAGGTTGAACGGCTTGGTGACGTAGTCGTCGCCGCCCGCCCGCAGTCCGCTGATCCGGTCCTTGGCCGCATCACGGGCGGTCAGGAACAGGATCGGCGGATGCCCGCTGACCGCGGCCGGATGTTGTTGCCGCAACCGGCGTGCGACCTCGAAGCCGTCGATGTCGGGCAGCATCACATCCAGGACGATCAGGTCGGGACCGCGCACGCCGACCTCCTCAAGCGCCTGCGTCCCGGTCTCTGCCGTGACCACCTCGAACCCGGCCAGCCGCAGGCTCGCCGACAGCAGGTCGCGCAGGGTCGGTTCGTCCTCCACGAGGAGGAGCTGCTGTGTGCCCGTCATGTCACCTGATCCCCACTGGTCGTCTGTTCCTAGTTTCCGGGCCTGCTAGGCGTCGCGCCTGCGGAAGACGAGGAACGCCGCCGCCATCAAAACGGCCACGCACCCTGCCATCACACCCAGCCCCGCCCACGGGCCAAGGAGCTCGGGATCGTGGTAGCCGGTGATGATCTGCCCTCCGGCGATCGTCGGCCAGTACTTCGACACCCAGTCGCCGACCCCTCCGGGCAGTGCCGGCGCGAACGCCTGGACGATGAGCATCACGCCGAACAGCGTCGTCACCGTGGCCGTCGTGCTGCGGATCACGGTGCCCAGAGCCAGTCCGAAGAGCCCGGCCAGCGCCAGATACAGACCACCGCCAAGGATGCCGCGCAGTGCCACACCGTCGGAGAGCGCCAGGTGCGGAGCGCCCGCCCCGGACAGCGACGCCTGCCCGACCAGAAACCCGGCGAACGACACCACGATCCCGACCGGCAGCGCTACGCCCACCAGCACGACGGCCTTGGATGCCAGCACCCGGGCCCGGTGCGGCACCGACGTCAGCGTGCTGACGATGGTGCGGGCACCGTACTCGGAGGTGATCACCATGCCACCCAGCAGGCCCAGGGCGATCTGCGCGAGCAGGTAGCCGCGCAGGCTCGTGGCCAGAGGATCGAAAGCAGCCTGGTCGGCGGGGCTCAGGCTCGCGTACTCGCTGCCTGCGGACGAGCCGTTCAACGCGGCGAGACCGATGCAGAACGCGAGGGTGCCCAGGATGACGTACAGCGTGGACCGCATCGTACGAATCTTGATCCATTCGGCGTGCAGGCTGTGCCGGAAGGTCGCCCTGCCCGCTCGCGGATCGTTCGTGTCCGGCCCGGTCCGGCGTGCAGGTATGAGGCGCTTCGTCGTCGCGCTGGGGCGGGGCTGTGTGGTGGTGGGGCTCATCGGCTCGTCTCCGTATCTGCCTGGTATTCCACCGCGTCGCGGGTCAGGTCCATGAATGCTTGTTCCAGGGATGCCTGGCGGGGCGATAGCTCGTGCAGTTCCACGCCGCCGGCCGCTGCGAGGGCTCCGATCTCGGCGGCCTCCAGGCCGCTCACCACCAGGGCGCCACCGTCTTGCGTGCGCACGTCGACGGCCGTGGTCAGCATGTCGCGCAGGGACTCGGCCTGCGGGCTGCGCACCAGGACCTCGCGCTCGGAGTTCGCATCGATGAAGTCCTTCATCGTCGTGTCCGCGATCAGCTGCCCGCGGCCGATGACAATGAGGTGGTCGGCGGTCAGCTCCATCTCGCTCATCAGATGGCTGGACATCAAAACGGCGCGTCCCTCGGCGGCCATCCTCCGCATGAGCAGCCGGATCCAGACGATGCCTTCCGGGTCGAGCCCGTTGAGGGGCTCGTCGAAGACCACCACCGGCGGGTCCCCCAGGAGCGCGGCGGCGATGCCCAGCCGCTGGCGCATGCCGAGCGAGAAGGTTCCCGCCCGGCGCCGGGCGGCCTTCTCCAGGCCGACGTCGGCCAGCACCTCATCGACCCGGCTGCGCGGGATGCCGTTGCCGGCGGCGAGCGCCAGCAGGTGGTGGAAGGCGGTACGGCTGGGCAGCACCGCACCCGGATCCAGCAGCGCCCCCACCGCGGTGAGCGGGGCGGGCTGCGCGGCATACGGCCGCCCGCCGACCGTCGCGGTGCCCGCAGTGGGGGCGTCCAGGCCAAGGACGATGCGCAGGGTCGTCGACTTGCCGGAGCCGTTGGGCCCCAGGAAGCCGGTCACCTCCCCCGGACGGACGGCGAAGGTCAGATCGTCCACGGCGAGGACGTCGCCGTAGCGCTTGGTCAGGCCACGAACTTCGATCATCAAGGCTCCCGAACCGAGGGCGGCAGTGGTGCCCGCGAGGGCCGCGTGCACGGCTCCAGGTTCGGCTGCCGACGTGAGCCGCATCTGCACGAACATGTGTGCCGCATGGGAGCGCCGAGCCCCTGACGTGGGGCGACCGCATCGTACGTTGCCATCCGGACGCGGATTCACATGAAACTCACATACAGCGGCTGCTCGGTGTGCCGGCCCTCGCGCGAGGGCCGGGGAGCGGGAGGCACGTCAGGACGGGGGCCTCTGCTGCGGTGAGGCGTCGTGGTCGCGAAGTACCCGTTCGATGAGGTTCTGCCAGCTCTCGGCCAGAGGGTGGCCGGTGTCCGGGGCCGGCGGAGCGGCCGCTTCGTCCATCGCGACATAGAGCAGCAGTGGTCCTTCCAGGGCCGCTGTGAGCTGGATGGCGAGGGCGTCCCGGTTGGGAAGGGGAGTAGGGGCCTGCCCGAGGAGCATGCGGATGTGCGGGCGGGTCATGGTGTCACCGACAGGGACGGGCTTGGTCCGGTCGAGGGAGGCCCGCGCGATGGCGTGGTGATCCAGGAGGAACGCGATCCGCGCACGGCCGTAGGCGATCAGACGCTGCGCCGGGTCTGCCCCGGGGCCAAGCGGCGGCGGGCCGGACAGAACCTCTTCCTGAAAATGACGCTCGTCCTCGTCGAGCAGGGCTTGGAAGATGCCGGCGCGGGTCCCGAAACGACGAAAGACCGTCCCCTTGCCCAGACTTGCGCGTTCGGCCAAGGCGTCCATCGTCACCTTCTGCGTCCCGAGCCCGGCCATCATCTCGCGGGCCGCCTCCAGGAGACGCTCACGGTTACGCAGAGCGTCAGCACGTTCACCGCGGGGCTTTCCGAAAGGCACGAGAGGCACCGGCGGCGCCCAGGGCCGCGGCATCGCAGTCTCATCCAGTGATCCGCCCCAGTCTTCGCCGGATCGCCCACCATCGCTGAGGAATTGCGCATCACGGCGCTCGCTTTCGCTCTCCGCCTGCCAGATGGACCAACGCGGCCCGACACGGCCCAGCCGCCCTACCAAGATCCGGACCATACGCGGGCCAACTCCCCACTCTCAACCCGCCCTACCAGCATCCTTGCTGGTCAGAAGGGCGTACCGCCTGTACCACCAGCAGACGAAGAACCTGTTGGCTTCTTCTGCACATCCCACGAGACCACAAAGGCTGAGAGCACGCTCCGGGCCGCTTCCAACGAGCCTGGGCCCCTCTCTCCCTCGTTGAGCGGCCTCGCCTTCACGAACCAGCGCCCTCGTAGTGCAGTTCCTGGCCGACCGGAGCCACAGCCCGCTCCGGCCTCAACCAACGCGGGACCGGATGCGGTCACGGTCTACTCATGTTCCCCGGCTGGCCAAAGCTCGCCTCCTGCAACTTGCGGAAACTCGTACTGCCAGTAGTACCAGCGGGGCGCCGAGCTGCTGGTGAGCGTCTGCGAGCAGGTCGCGGTAGTCGCTCCAGGTGAAGCTGCGCCGGCCGCCACGCTTGTGATCGACGTGACGTTGGGGCCGAAAGATCAGCCGTGAGCGTTCGCCGGGCTTGTGCCTCCGGGCGTGGCGCCCGGCCCGGGGGTCAGCGGTGGAGTTCGCGGTGGTCTCGCCGACGATAGCGGGGTCGCTCTCGCTGGTCTGGGGCAGTGCTGCGGGCAGGCAGCCGCGGTGGAGGGAGGCGATGTCCTTAACGCGGCGGGAGAGGCCCTGCCAGAGGTGAAAGCGGTCGCTGACCTGCACGGCATCCGGGGCGCCGGCGGTGATGCCCCGCCGGTAGACCCCCTGGAGGGGGCCGGTGAGGAGTTCGAGTTGGATGTCGTGGTGGCGCAGGTCATCGGCGATGGTCAGCAGCTCGGCGGCGCCGCGGCCGAGCCGCTTCATCTCATGCACAGTGAAGATCACCCGCTGGTGCGGGACGGCCTTCTTAATGGTGCGGGCGAAGTCCATCGCCTTGACGAACTCCGGCCGGACCTTGACGCGGGTGCTGATCTTCTCGGAGAAGACCGGGTCGCACCCAGCTCCCGCCAGGGCATCGAGCTGGCTCTGGAGCTCCTGCTGAGCAGTGCTGCATCGGGCGTACCCCACTCGTGGGCTTCGTGGTGGCTTCGGGCACCGCGGCGTCGATCGCCGGGCCCGTCTCCCACGCGCGGCCGGGCCCGTCTCCCACGCGCGGCCGGGGCCGCGGTCGGCGGGGGTCTTCAGGGGCTTGACCCAGGTAAGCCCAAAAGGGGCCATGGGATGATCTTGAACCGTTGAAGCCCTCAGGGCGGCCCGAGTACGCCGGAGCAGTGCATTCCGGCGATCACACGCTCCCCTCAGATGCGGCGTCGGACAGGACACGATAGACGGTGGCCAGCGACGGGTTCTCGCCCTTGTTCTTGCCGGTGGAGATGAAGAGTTTCTGGGCGATCTTCGGGACGGGGACGCCCTGGTCGCGCAGGGTGCGGGCGTAGTCGATCTGGTCGTCGTCGATGACCTTGGGGCGTCCGCCGTGGCGGCCTCGTTCGCGGGCGGAGACCTGACCTTCGAGGGACTTCTCGCGGATGTACTCGCGCTCAGACTCGGCCATGCCGGCGAAGAACGCGAAGAGGGCGGCGCCGTGCCCGGACTGGTCGTAGACCCCTTGGAGGGGGCCGGTGAGGAGTTCGAGCTGGATGTCGTCGCTGCGCAGGGTCTCGGCGATGGTCAGGAGCTCTGCGGCGCCGCGTCCCAGTCGCTTCATCTCGTGCACGGTGAGGATGACCCGCTGGTGCGGGACGGCCTTCTTGACGTTCTGCGCGTAGGCGAGGGCCTTGACGAACTCGGGCCGCACCTTGATCCGGGTGCTGATCTTCTCCGAGAAGACCGGCGCGCAGCCCGCCTCGTCCAGGGCGTCGAGCTGGCTCTGCAACTCCTGCGCGGCGGTACTGCACCGCGCATATCCCACCCTGGTGGGCTTCACCTGGACTTGCGGGGTGACGGCGTCGATCGCCGGGCCCATCTCCCAGGAGTGGCCGGGGCCGCGCTCGGCAGGGGTACGGACTTCGAGTTCGGCACGGAGCTGGGGCACGAGCATGAAGCGGGGGGGTGTGGTACTTCGGGGCGACCTTGCCGCCGCGGGTGCGGCAGGTGCTTCCGGCGGGGACGGAACAGGTCGGGCAGTCGAACTGTTCGACGGCGGTGGCCGGTTCGGCGAGTGAACTCATGTTGCAGAAGCCATATCAGGGACCATTGTGCGAACTCTGTTTTGCGAGAAGTTATGAGAACGACGAACAGCCGCAAAGCGGACGTGATCCCGTCACCCTTGATCGTTCGCAGAACTACTCATTTCTGAGACAGATCGGCACCGCACATGCGGAGGCCCACGGAGGGGTGGCGCGTGGTCGTCTTCGTCGACACTCGTCGCGAAATTCGGTGTTCAGTGGCCGGCTCCCACTCGGCGCGCGGCACCTGTCCTTCGCCTTCAGCCCTCGCCCTGCAGATACCGCAGTACCGCTAGTACCCGTCGGTGGCCGGTCTCCGTGCGCGGCAGGTCCAGCTTGGTGAAGATGCTCGCGGTGCGCTTCTCCACCACGCGCTGGGAGATGCCGAGTCCCTCGGCGATCGCTGCGTTCGTGCGGCCCTCGGCCATCAGCCCGAGGATCTCGTGCTCGCGCGCGGTCAGCTCCGCCAGGCCGTGTGCTGTGTGCTGGGCGGCCAGCAGGGTCGAGACCACCTCCGGATCGAGCGCGGTGCCGCCCGAGGCGACGCGGTGCAGGGCGTCGACGAAGTCGCCGACGTCGACGACGCGTTCCTTGAGCAGATAGCCGAAGCCGGACATGCCGGTGGCGGCGAGACGGTCGGCGTAGCGCGTCTCCACGTACTGCGAGAAGAGCAGCACCCCGAGGTCGGGGTAGCGCTCGCGCAGTGTGAGAGCCGCGCGCAGCCCTTCGTCGCGGTGCGTGGGCGGCATGCGGATGTCCGCGACGACCGCGTCCGGACGGTGCTCCGCCACCGCCGCGAGGAGCGCCTCGGCGTCGCCCACCGCGGCGGCGACCTCCAGACCCCGGTCCCGAAGCAGCTGTACCAGGCCCTCGCGTACGACGGCGGCGTCTTCGGCGATCACGATGCGCATGCGGCGGATCCTAGGTCCTGGGGGCCAGTGGCAGTTCGACGGTGACGGTGGTCGGGCCGCCGACGGGGCTTTTGACGTGCAGCCGCCCGTCCACCGTGCTGACCCGCTCCGACAGTCCCGCAAGCCCCGTGCCACCGCCGGCGCGTGGGCGTGCGCCGCCGCGCCCGTCGTCATGTACGGACAGGTGCAGCGCTCCGTCCTCCACATACGCCGCCACTTCGGCCCGGGTGGCGCCCGAGTGCTTCGCGGTGTTGGCGAGGAGCTCGGCCGCGCAGAAGTACGCGATGGTCTCGATCGCCTCTCCGGGGCGCTCCGGAAGGTTCACGTCCATCGTCACGGGCAGCACGTAGCCCGAGACCAGGGTCTCCAGCGCGACGTCGAGGCCATCGTTGAGGGCCGGCGGGTGGATGCCGCGTACCAGGTCGCGGAGTTCCTTGATCGCGGTGCGGGAGCCGTCGAGGGCGGAGTCCACAAGGTCGCGGCCGCGGGCCAGTTCGGGGGCGTCGCCAGGGGCGCGGGCGAGTTGGTCCTTCGCGCCGGCGAGGGCCATCGCGACCGCGACGAGGCGGGCCTGCGCGCCGTCGTGCAGGTCGCGTTCGATACGGCGCAGGGTGGCGGCGGAGTCCTGGACGGCCAGGGCACGGGTCTCCTGCAGCTCCTGGACCCGGGACTCGAGCCGTCCGGGCCCGATCAGCGCGTGGGCCATGGGGCGTACGACGCGGTCGAGCAGCCCGCACGTCGACCAGGTGGTGAAGGCGAGGATGCCGGCGCCGGCCACGGCGGTGAGCAGGGCCTGAGGCCAGGTGTCGGGTTCGATGCCGAAGCCGAAGCCGATGCCGTGGCGGCCGTCCTCTTCGATCGCCCGCCACCAGAAGGGATAGGTGAGCGCAGCGAGACCGTAGAACCTGCCCATGACCGTCACCGCGAAGAGGACGAGGCCGATGGGTGCGTACGCGACGGTGAAGGCGGCGGCGCGCCAGCCGTCGCCGTCGGTGAGGGCGGAGCGCAAGCCACGCGGGCGCTTGGCCGGCGCAGGGACGTCCTCGCCGAGCAGACCGCGCAACAGGGCGCGGTGCAGGGCTCCGGTGGCGCGGGCGGCGGCGAGCGTGCCGATGAGAAGGACCAAACCGATCTGGACGATCGCGGTGACGAGGGAGGTGGCGATCAGCGTCAGCAGGGCGAGGCCGCAGACGAGCCCGGGGGCGGGAGCGAGCAGGGCGTACGCGGCCTCGCCGCGGGAGCCGAGCAGGATGCTCGCGGCCCGGCGGGGCGAGCCGGGCAGGAGGTGCGCGGCCTGCCGGAGGGAGCGGGGCAGCTTGTTGAGGTGGCGCATCAGGTCCTTGATGCCTCTCGGGCGGGCATGGCTGGTTTCGGCTGTACCCGCCCGGCGCGTCTCGGTGCGGCCGAGGCCGGCGTGACCGCGATCCGCCGGGGCGGGGCGGCTCTTCTCGTCGGGGTCACCGGCCCTCGGCAGGTACCGGTGACCACAACCTGGAGCCTGCCATCTGTCAGGCACTTCTTCGTGTCACGCCGTCGATCGGACGCACCCGGAACATCCGCCCCAGCGGGGCGGCGGACGCCGCCCAGACCAGGACGGCCCCCGCGCCCAGCGTCGCCGCCCACGCCCACACCGGAAGGCCGGACATCGGCGTGCCCGTCTTGCCGCCGAGCGGGACCATCACCACGCAGCCGATCACCGCGCCCGTGCCGACACCGGCCAGCGCCGTGATCGCCGACTCGGCAAGGACCACCGCACGCACCTGGTGCTTCTCGGCGCCGATCGTGCGAAGCAGCGAGAACTCCCGCAGCCGCTCAAGCGTCAGCATCACCAGTGTGTTGGCGGCGATCAGGCCCGCGAAGGCGGCGTACAGCAGGGTGCCGAAGAGCGCCACCGCGTCGATGTCGTCACTTGCGGCCAGCGAGACGAACTGGGCCAGCGCGAAGGCCGTCACCATCGCGATCGGCGTGATCGCAGCCGACAGGCGGCGGGCCCGCGCACGGGAACCCGCGACCGCGAGTTCGCCGGCCACACCGCCGAGGCTGCGCAACGCCGGCGCCGCCAGTCGCGTCGCAAGCCGCCCGAGCCAGGGCCCGCCGACGCCGGTGGCCACCAGGTAGGCGAGCAGCACCAGCGGGATCACGTCTCCGGCGTTCTCGGCCGACCCCGCGGCGGCCACCCCGGTGAGCACGACCGCGCCCGCGAGGAACACCAGCGCGACCAAGCCCCGTACCCGGCCCGCCTGTTCGCCGCCCGGCACCTGCGTCACCGACAGCGCGGCCGACGGGCGGGTACGGGAGCTGCGCCGCGCCGCGATGAAGCCGCCGAGCTGTGAGCACACCACCAGCGTGCCGAGCGCGGCGAACAGCGGCCCGAGGCCGATGTGCAGCGTCATTCCGGCCGGGATCATCCCGCCGGCGTCGAGCACGCCGAACCATGCCCATGCGACCAGCGCCCCGAGTCCGTATCCGACCGGCAGCGCAAGGAGCGCCGTGACCAGCGCCTCCGTCGCCACCATCCGCCGGATCTGCCACGGCCCGGCGCCGATGGCGCGCAGCAGCGCGCTCTCCCGTCCTCGCTGGCTCACGGCCAGGGACATCACCTGGCCGATGACGAAGATCGACAGGTAGACGGTGATCTGGCTGAAGACGAGGCCCATTTCGTAGACCGCGTACTGCTTCGGGGAGGACGGCACCGCGGAGGCGGAAACCGCTACGGCCACGCTCGCGGTGACGACGATGGCGCAGAAGACCAGCGCGGCGAAGGTTCCTGCGAAGGCGGACGGGCGGGCCCTGACGGAGGCGGTGGCCAGGCCGTTGGGGGCGAGGACGCTCATGCGAGTGCCCCCACGGTGTCCGCCACAAGGCGTCCCTCGGCCAGCCGCAGCACCCGGTCGGCGTGCTCGACGACCGCCGGGTCGTGGGTGACGACCACGACCGTGGCCCCGTACGCGCTCACCGCCTCTCGCAGCAGCGCAAGCACCTCGGCCGCCGTCTGGGTGTCGAGGGAGCCGGTCGGCTCGTCGGCGAAGACCACGTCCGGCTCGGTGATCAGCGCACGGGCGATGGCGACGCGCTGCTGCTGTCCGCCGGACAGCTCACCGGGCCGGGAGCCCGCGCGGCCGTCGAGGCCGACGCGGGCGAGCATCCGCCGGGCCCGGGCTGCGTTCTCCGCGGAACGGCGCTTGCCGTCCAGGCGCAGCGGCAGCAGCACGTTCTCCTCAGCGGTCAGCGTCGGCAGCAGGTTGAAGGACTGGAACACGAACCCGATGCGGGCGCGGCGCAGCCGGGTCAGTTGTCGCTCGCCCATGCCCGAGATGTCCTGCCCGGCAAGGCGCACGCTCCCCGACGTCGGCTTGTCGAGCCCGGCCGCGCACTGCAGGAAGGTCGACTTCCCGGACCCGGAAGGGCCCATGACGGCGGTGAGGGAGTGCGCATACAGCCGCGCGTCGAGTTCACGCAGCGCGTGCACGGTGTGCGGGCCACGGCCGTAGCTCCGGCTGACCCGGTCGAGTTCGAGGATGGCTTCCATGCCATCGACCGTACGAATCCGCTGGTCAGCGGCGCGATGGGGCGGGCACCCGAGTATGGGGGTCGGTTATTCCGAACCCTGCGGGCGACCGAGGCTGGGTCAGGCGGCCTGGCCGAAGCCTTCGGCGGTCACGTCCTCGTCGCGGAGCTGGGTGAAGTCGACGTCCAGCTTCGGGTCGTACGTGTCGGGCTGGATGCCGAGCTCGTACGTGGAGTACTCGCCGAACCGGTTGATGTGCTCGGTCAAGTACGGCGAGATGTGTGACAGGTCTTCCGGGTCGATCTCCCACCCTTCTTCCAGCAGTTGCCGCACGATCTCCGCGATGTCCAGGGCGTTGTGGAAGATCACCGCGTTTGTGAGCAGCGCATTGAACTTCACCGCCTTCTCCTGCTCGACCGGGTCGTTGTCCGCGATGACACCGTGGTTGCCGAAGCCGATCCACTGCGAGAACCCGTTGAACGACTCCGTCTTGTTGGTCGCCGCGGTCACCCGCCGGCGAAGCGCCGGATCGGAGAGGTATCGCAGCAGCTGGACGGTGCGAATCACACGGCCGACCTCACGGAACGCGGCGTAGGTGGCGTTCTTCTTGGAACCCGAGCGCAGCCGCTTGAGCAGCATCCGCGGGAGACCTCCGTGGCGTACGCGGACGGCGGCTGGACCCGGCTTCACCAGTTCAAGCGGCTTCGGATCCGCTACGAGATACGCGCCGACCTCCACCTGGGTCTCCTCCAACTCGCCTGCAGCATCATCTGCTTGAGACAACTCCGAACCTCATTCTGAAACGATCCGCAAGAGTTGCGGTTGGCCACGGTACGGCGTACACCGTACGCGGCGGCGCCGACGGCCGGGACCACGGCGCCCCAGATCACCGAGGACACCGGCAGGGCGAAGGCGTCATGCCTTGCCGCGAACGACGGTGACCGGGCAGTGTGCATGGTGCAACAGTGCCTGGCTCACCGACCCCAGGAGGAGCCCAGTAAAGCCGCCACGCCCCCTGGCTCCGACGACCAGGAGCTGGGCGGTCCTGCTGGCCTCGATCAATGCTTCGCGGGGTTTGCCGCTCAACACCTTGTGCTTGACCGTGACGTCCGGATAGCTCTCCTTGTAGCCGGCGAGCGCCTGGGCCAGTAGACGTTCCGCGCTCTCGGGAGCCGTACCGGCCGGCGCATAGTCCGGCAGCCACGCGTGCGCGCCCACGAGCTCAGTCCCGCGCAGGGCAGCCTCTGAGAAGGCGAATTCGACCGCCTTCTCGCTGACAGGAGAGCCGTCGACAGCCAGCACGATCGGCCCGGGGGCTGGCTCTTCACGTACCACCATCACTGGGCACTTGCTGTGGGCGGCTAGGGAAGCCGCGGTTGAGCCCAGTCGCATGCCGATGAAGGCTCCCGTTCCCCGAGGGCCGACGACCACCAGGTCTGCGGCCCGCGACTCTGCCTCCAGGACCGCCACCGCGTCGCCAGTCTCCACGGCCTCGGTGACCTCCACCGTGGGCGCCACGCTCCGGGCACTTTGGGTAGCCTCGTTCACCAGGCGATTGAGCGGCGACGGGTCCGGCACCGTGTACGCGGGCCTGATCGGCCAGGTGAGGGCGTGCACTACACGCAGCTCGGCACGACGCCGCTGAGCTTCCCGGGCGGCCTCTTCCACCGCGGCAAGGCTCGACGACGAGCCATCCACTCCTACGACGACGCGGTTACCCACCATGCCTCCAACGCTCGCTTCGATTTCCAAGCTTCGCTGCGGCGATGCGTTGGTGCCATCCGGGCAGGCTGATGGTGTTGGTCGTGAGCTTCGGCTCAGCCCGGCCGTTGGCTGAGCAGGCGCGTGTCGCCCAGGTGCGACAACTGGCGAGGGTTCAGCGACGTGTCCGTGAACCGGATCCTGGTCAGGCCGGCTTCGTGACGAGTGCCTCGCTGTGGGAGCGTCTGCACACGGGCACCGCGCCCTTCGTCGATGTCGTCGCCAAGGGCCTGGGCTGCCCGAGCTCCATGTGATCAAGACGGGCGGCGAATCTGCGCCGTCGAGAGCCAGCAGTGGGACGGCGGCAACAATGCCGTCGCTTTCGAAAAGCATGCGAGCCGGGCAGCGGACGCCGGTCTTCGTGGTGCCGTGGCCTGCGGCTACAGGAGGCGGTACGGACTGGGGGGGTTCGATTAGGAGCGGACCAGGCAACCGTCGTTGTTGTCTGAAGTTTTGGCAGGCCGTGATCTGGGCTGCTCAGGGCGACGTGCGTTCGCCGACTCCTTCGTCATTACCGGGGGGCTCTTCGCCCTACTGCCGGGGCGCGCGGTGGTCGCCGCTGTCGAGGACGGTCTGACCGGCTTCTACCTCACCGCGGGGGCGCGGCTGCTGGAAGTGCTGTATCTCGTGACCGGGATCGTCCTTGATGCGCTGGCCGTGGTGCCGCTCGGCCATTGCCTGGGAACGGAGCTGCACCCCGAGGAAATCTTGGGCCGCAGCTCCCTGCTGGTACTCCAGATGGCCCCGGCGTTCGGCCTGTCGGTCTCCCTCGCCGTACTGCTGCAGTGCCCACGCCGGATCGTGGCTCTCGTCGCGGTGAACGGAGCTGTCGGCTGGGCAGTGTTCGGGAGCCTGACGGAGCACACCGGACTGGGACCAGTCACCTCCACCGGCGTCGCCGCCGGCATGGTCGGGCTGTTCGGCCAGCTCGTCTCCCGCTGCCGGGGCACCACCTCATTGGTGTACGTCAGCGCCGCGTTGGGTCCGCTGTTGCCCGGGGCGGCCGTCTACCGCGGTCTGCTCGGCTGCCCAGGGGCGAGTCGATGCGGGCCTGGCCGAGCTCAGCCTGGCCGGTGCCCTGGCCCTGTCGCTCGCCGTCGGGGTGCACGCCGGTCGGGAGCTCTCGCGGCTGTCCCAGCACGTCCCGGTGTATGTGGGTCGGCCGCGCGATGCTGCTCAGCGCACACGGTGGCTACTGACCCGTCCTTGAGGCATTGATCCGGGGACACGAGCCCGACAGCGAACCCCCCATAACGCGATGAAAGGTAGATTTCACCTCCGTGGAGGGTGCCGCTTCCCAGGCCCCTGAGCAGTGAGCGAGGGGTCGGATGCCGGAGGCAGAGAAGCCGGAAACGAATGCCGCGGTGCGTAACCCGACACTGACGGACGCACTGGTGCCGCTGGGCGTCCTGGTGGTGCTGGTCGGCGGTGCGTTGCTGCTGTTCGGTCTCGATGCCCTGGACGGACCGCTGCAGGTCGCACTGGTGTTGTGCGCCATGTCCGTCGCGCTGGTCGCGATGCGCATGGGACACCGGTGGCAGGCGGTGCAGAAGGTCAGCCAGGGGGCGATGTCGTCCATCACCAGTGCGGTGTTCATCCTGCTGGCCGTCGGGGCGCTTATCGGGGTCTGGAACCTGTCCGGGACCATTCCGACCCTGGTGTACTACGGAATCCAGGTCCTCTCGCCGAGCTGGTACTACGCGGCGACGGCCCTGATCTGCGGTGCGATCGCGATGAGCATCGGCAGTTCGTGGACGACGGCCGGCACGATCGGGGTCGGCCTGGTCGGAGTCGCCGACATGCTCGGTGTGTCGACTTCGATCACCGCGGGCGCGGTCATCTCCGGTGCCTATCTCGGGGACAAGCTCTCGCCGCTGTCGGAGACGACGGTGCTGACGGCGCAGATGGTGAAGGTGGACGTCTACGAGCACATCAAGCGGCAGGCATGGACGTCGGTCCCGGCGTTCGTCATCGCGTTCGTAACGCTTCTCGTCATCGGCCTGGTCAACGGGCCGGACGTGACGAACCCGGTCGGCGAGCAGATCGAACTCAACAGCCTCAACGGTATCTACAACATCACCCCGCTCAACCTCCTGCCGCTGCTGCTGGGGTTCCTGTCGATCCGCAAGGTGCCCCCCTCGCTCGCCCTGATCTGCTCCGCACTGTTCGCGGGACTCCTCGGGGCCTTTCTGCAACCGGACGTGATGCGGGACTTCGTGTCCGGCTCGGGCAACGTCGTCATCGAGTCTCTGGAGGGTGTCTGGAGCGCCATGGCGAACGGCTTCTCCATCAACTCCGGCATCGACGAGATCGACCAGTTGCTGTCCCGCGGCGGTATGGACAGCATGCTGCTGACACTCTGGCTGATCATCGGTGCCGTCACGTTCGGCGCACTGCTTGAGGAGTTCGGCCTCGTCGGACGCCTGATCGACCCCATGATCCGCTCTGCGAAGAGCACCGGCCGCCTCTACTTCACCGTCTTCGCCAGCGCGCTGGGTCTGAACATCGTCGCCGGCGACCAGTACATCGCCCTTGTCCTGCCCTCACGGGTGTTCCGGGTGGAATTCGCCAAGCGGGGACTCGCGCCCACCAACCTGTCGCGGCTCGCCGCCGACAGCGGAACCGTCACCTCGCCACTGGTTCCCTGGAACTCGTGCGGCGCGTTCATGGGAGCCGTGCTCGGAGTGGCGACTTTCTCGTATCTGCCGTACGCGATCTTCAACTACGCCAGTCCCGCCCTCAGCGTCCTGTACGGCTTCACCGGCTTCAAGATCGAAAAGGTGGAACCGGATACCGGCGCGGGCCAGCCCGCCCCGTCCAAGTGATCACCGTACCCATCCGGCGTACAGCCGCACCAGGAAAGGCCATGAGGTATGTCCGCAACCGTTGAAGAGAAGTCCCCCGCGGTCAAGCTCTCGCTGATGACGCTGTCCACGATGGTGGTCGGCTCGATGGTCGGCGCAGGGGTGTTCTCGCTGCCCCGCCGCTTCGCCGAGGAGACCGGCGTCGCGGGGGCGCTGATCGCCTGGGCGATCGCTGGGGCGGGCATGCTGATGCTGGCCTTCGTGTTCCAGTCGCTCGCCGTGCGCAGGCCGGACCTGGACGCTGGCGTGTACGCCTACGCCAAGGCCGGTTTCGGCGAATACCTCGGCTTCTTTTCGGCATTCGGGTACTGGGCGAGCGCCTGCGTCGGCAACGTCACCTACTGGGTCCTGATCATGTCGACGATTGGCGCGGTCTGGCCTGCCCTCGGGGAGGGGGACACCATCCTGGCGGTGGTGTTGTCCTCGGTCTGCCTGTGGGCCTTCTTCCTTCTGATCAAACGGGGCGTCAAAGAGGCAGCGGCGATCAACCGCATCGTCACCGTGGCCAAGGTCGTACCGATCCTGGTGTTCGTCATTCTGGCGCTCTTCTACCTGGACACCGGCGTGTTCGCCGACAACTGGGGCGGCGCCGACTACGCGGGCTCGCTGTTCGACCAGGTCCGCGGCACCATGCTGGCGACCGTCTTCGTCTTCCTCGGGGTCGAGGGGGCGAGCGTCTACTCCCGCCACGCCAAACGCCGCAAGGATGTCGGCCTGGCCACCGTCCTGGGGTTCCTGAGCGTCTTCGCCGTCTTCGCCTCGGTCACCATCGTCTCCTACGGCATCATGCCGATGGGCGAGATCGCCGAGCTCCGCCAGCCTTCCATGGCCGGCGTCCTCGAACACGCAGTCGGCACCTGGGGCAAGGTGTTCGTCAGCGTCGGCCTGATCGTCTCCGTACTCGGCGCCTACCTCGCCTGGACCCTGATGGCCGCCGAAGTTCTGTTCGTGGCGGCCAAGGACGACGACATGCCCCGCTTCCTGCGCCGCGCCACCCCGGACGACGTCCCCGTCCCCGCCCTGGTCATGACCACCGTGCTCGTCCAGGTGGTGCTGATCATCACGCTGTTCTCCGGCGACGCGTTCAACTTCGCCCTCGACCTCACCAGCGCGCTGACCCTCATCCCGTTCCTGCTCGCCGCCGCGTTCGCACTGAAGACCTCGCTCCAGCCCGATCCCCTCGCGCAACGTGAAAGCTCCCGCTGGGATCTCACCGTCGCGCTGCTCGCCACCCTCTACACAGCCTTCCTCCTCTACGCGGCCGGGCTCAGGTTCGTCCTGTTGTCCTTCATCGTGTACGCCCCGGCCACCATCCTGTTTGTCATGGCCCGCCGCGAACAGGGCCGACGCCCCTTCTCACCCGGCGAGCTCGTGATCTGCGCCGTGTCGATCGCCGGTGCCGTCATGGGCGTGATCGCCCTGGCAGCCGGCTGGATCAGTCTCTGACCACCACACCGCACCCAACCGCATCAATAGCGCCCCGCCGCCCCCACCGGAAGGCGAACACACATGACCAGCAATACCACGCCCCCCGCCTCGCTCGGAGTCCACTCGGAAGTCGGCCGGCTTCGCAAAGTCCTGGTGTGCGCACCGGGCCTGGCGCACCGCAGGCTCACCCCGACCAACGCCGACGACCTCCTCTTCGACGACGTGATGTGGGTGGACAACGCACAGCGTGACCACGCTGATTTCGTCGACGAACTCACCTCCCGCGGCGTCGAGGTCGTCGAACTGCACGACCTCCTCGCGCAGACCGTGGCGGTGCCGGGGGCAAAGGACTGGCTGCTCGACCGCAAGATCGTGGCCAACGAGGTGGGCCTGGGTCTCGTCGACTCCACCCGCGCGTTCCTGGAGACCCTGGAACCCCGCCCGCTCGCCCAGTTCCTGATCGGAGGGCTGGCCACCGCCGACCTCCCCGACGAATTCCGGCCCGGCTACGTCGCCCTGGCCCGTGAGTCGAACGGCGTGCGCGAGTATCTGATGCCGCCCCTGCCCAACACCCTCTACACCCGCGACACCACCTGCTGGCTCTACGGCGGCGCAACACTCAACCCCCTCTACTGGCCCGCCCGGCACGACGAGACCCTGCTGATGAAGGCCGTCTACCGCTTCCACCCTGACTTCAAGGACGCCACCGTGTGGTGGGGTGACCCAGAACAGGACTGGGGCCAGGCCACGTTCGAGGGTGGCGACATCATGCCCATCGGCAACGGCGTAGTCCTCATGGGCATGAGCGAACGCACCTCGCGACAAGCCATCACCCAGGTCGCCGCCGCCCTGTTCGAACAGGGTGCCGCCGAACACGTGGTCGTCGGGGGTATGCCCAAGCTGCGCGCGGCGATGCATCTGGACACCGTGTTCACCTTCGCCGACCGGGACGTCGTTACTCTCTATCCCCGCATCATGGACGCCGTCCATACCTTCTCCCTGCGCCCGGGAACCGGCACCTTCCCCGTCGACATCACCGACGAGGGCTCCCGCCCGTTCACCGAAGTCGTCGCCGGAGCGCTCGGGCTGCCCCAGCTCCAGGTGATCGAAACGGGCGGCGACGTGTACGCCTCCGAACGCCAGCAGTGGGACAGCGGCAACAACGCTGTCGCCCTCGAACCCGGCGTCGTATTCACCTACGACCGGAACACACAGACCAACACGCTGCTCCGCAAGGCGGGCATCGAGGTGATCGAGATCGTCGGCGCCGAACTCGGCCGCGGCCGCGGCGGCGGCCACTGCATGACCTGCCCCCTCATCCGCGAGCCCATCACCTTCTGACGCCGCATTGCTCATCGCCCATCAGCCCCAAGTCGCATCCACCGGTCAATGCACGGCCCGCGACAGTTCCTGCTCCCGCTGCAGACGTGTCGATGCCATCACCATGTGCCACTGCTCGACCGTGAAGGCGCCGCCCACGTGGGGGTTGGCCGCCAACAACCGAACCATCGCGTCTGGGCCAGAGGCATCCTCACCGAAGCCGACACTGGCGGCTTCGCCAGGAAGCACTAGGACTTGTCCGGTCGATCATGTGACTACTCCGTGCCCGAGTCGTTCCTGTGGGCATGGGGCGGGGAGATCTGAGCGA
>NZ_JBWLKL010000069.1:0-24638 GCF_059026065.1 Streptomyces sp. A18
CCGACGGCACCGGCTGGTCCGAAGGCGTGGCCGTGGTGCTCCTTGAGCGCCTCTCCGACGCACGCCGCAACGGACACCACGTACTGGCGACCGTCAAGGCGACCGCCCTCAACCAGGACGGCGCCTCCAACGGTCTCACCGCGCCGAACGGCCCCTCCCAGCAGCGCGTGATCCGCCAGGCCCTCGCGAACGCGGGCCTGAACACCGGCGACGTCGACATGGTCGAGGCGCACGGCACCGGCACCGTGCTCGGCGACCCCATCGAGGCCCAGGCCGTCATCAACACGTACGGCCAGGACCGCGACTCCGAACACCCTCTGTGGCTCGGCTCGTTGAAGTCCAACATCGGCCACGCGCAGACCGCCGCGGGCATGGCCGGAGTGATCAAGTCGGTGCTCGCGATGCGCCACGGCGTGCTGCCGAAGACGCTGCACGTCGACGCCCCGACCCCGCACGTGGACTGGTCCGCGGGCGCGGTGGAGCTCCTGACCGATGCGGTGGAATGGCCGGACAACGGCCGTCCGCGGCGCGCCGGCATCTCGGCCTTCGGCGTCAGCGGTACGAACGCGCACGTCATCCTGGAGCAGGGCACCGCAGCCGAGGACGAGGCCACCGCGACCGGCGCAGAGTCCCCGGCCGGGGAGCCCGAGACCGTCGATGAGCAGCCCGCACAGGAGCCTGCCGCGCTCCCGTGGGTGCTGTCCGCGGCGTCGCCGTCCGCGCTGCCGCAGGTGGCGCGCCGCCTCCTCGACCATGTGGAGGGCCGCGGGGACCTGGGTGCGGGTGAGGTGGCCGCGAGGCTGCTCGGCCGGGCCCGCCTCGACGAGCGCGCCGTGGTCGTCGGTTCTGACCGTGACGAACTCCTGCGCGCACTGGCGGCGTTGGCCGAAGAGACGGCGGACGCTTCCGTGGTCACGGGGTCCGCCGGTGTCGAGGGCCGGACGGTGTTCGTGTTCCCGGGGCAGGGCACGCAGTGGGCGGGCATGGGTGCGGGCCTGTTGGCTTCGTCGCCGGTGTTCGCGGAGAGCGTCGCGGAGATCGAGGCGGCTCTTGAGCCGTATGTGGACTGGTCGTTGACGGATGTGATCCGTCAGGTCGAGGGTGCCGCGTCCCTTGACCGGGTTGATGTGGTGCAGCCCGTCTCGTTCGCGATGATGGTCTCGCTCGCTCGGCTGTGGCGCCATCACGGGGTGCAGCCGGATGCGGTGATGGGCCATTCCCAGGGTGAGATCGCCGCCGCCTGTGTGGCGGGGGTGCTGTCCCTCGATGACGCGACGCGTGTGGTGGCACTGCGCAGCCAGGCCATCGCCGGACGGCTTGCGGGCTTCGGGGCGATGATGTCGGTGCCGTTGGCGCTGGTAGAGGTCGAGGAGTGGCTGACCCGTTCGCAGGCATACGACGGTGTGGAGGTCGCCACCGTCAACGGGCCCGCTTCCGTGGTCGTGGCCGGTGGCCCCAACTCGGTGGACGCGCTGCACACCGATCTGACCGAGGCGGGGGTGCGGGCGCGGAGGATTCCGGTGGACTACGCCTCGCACACCTCTCATGTGGAGAGGATTCAGGCGGAGTTGGCGACCGTCATGGACGGGATCACTGCTGGTGCGGGCGAGATCCCGATGTATTCGAGCACCGACAGTGCGTGGGTCGAGCCCGGGCAACTGGGGGGTGAGTACTGGTATCGCAACCTGCGCCAGACGGTGCGGTTCGAGGACGCGGTGCGTCAGCTGGCCGAAGAGGGACATCACGTCTTTATCGAGTCCAGCACCCACCCGGTTCTGACGATGGCGATCGAGGCCATCCTGGAGGACCGTCCGGACATGCTGGCCGTGCCGACGCTGCGCCGCGAGAAGGACGAGCCCACCACCTTCCTGGCCGCCCTGGCACGGCTTGCCACCCACACCGACCTGCCCGTCGACTGGCACCAGCCCGCCCTGGCCCAGAACTCCGAAATCCCCCTGCCCACCTACCCCTTCCAACACCAGCGCTACTGGCTGAAGACGGGCGCCGCCGCGTCCACCGACATCGGTGCGGTCGGACTCGGCGAGAGCGGGCACCCGATGCTCGGCGCGGTCGTGCAACTGCCCGACTCCGACGGCGTGGTGTTCACCAACCGCATCTCCGTCACCACCCACCCGTGGCTGGCCGACCACGTCATCTCCGGGACGGTCCTGGTGCCCGGCACCGCGCTGCTCGAACTCGTCGTCCGCGCCGGTGACGAGACCGGAGCCCCCGTGGTGTCGGAGCTGGTGATCGAAGCGCCGCTGGTCCTGCCCGACCAGCGCAGCACCCAACTGCGCGTCGTAGTAGGAGAGTTGGACCCCGACGGCCGACGCTCCGTCGCAGTGCACTCCCGCCCGGACGACGCCCCGTGGACCCGGCACGTCACCGGGGTCCTCAGCAGCACGCCGCAGCCCCCGCCCGCCGCCTCAGTGGCCGACTGGCCGCCGGCCGGCGCCGAATCCGGCTCGGCCGAGGAGTTCTACGACACCCAGCGCGCGGCCGGGTTCGAGTTCGGTGAGCTGTTCCGCGGGCTGCGGGCCGTATGGACCAAGGGCGAGGAGGTCTACGCCGAGGTCGGGCTTCCCGAGGACGTCGACCTCGCGTCGGACTTCCTGCTCCACCCCGCGCTGCTCGACGCCGCGCTGCACGCCGCGGCGTTCCTGCCGGGGCGTACGGACACGGCCCGGCTGCCGTTCGCCTGGAACGGAGTGGCGGTGCACGCGACCGGCGCCACCGAACTGCGGGTCCACATCACCAAGGCCGGGCCCGAGGACATCGCCGTCGAGATCACCGATGCCACCGGCGCCCCCGTGGCCTCGGTCGCCGCGCTGTCGATGCGCCCGGTCGACGTCGACCGCCTCGCCGGCTCCCAGTCCGTCACGGACATGCTGTTCCGCACCGACTGGACGGCGCTGGCGCTGCCCGCGGAACCCGTACAGGAAGAGCAGCCCCACACGGTTGTCGACCTGACAGCCCTGGACGAGACGGCGGACGCGCCGGACGAGCTGCCGCAGCGCGCCCGCGCCCTGGTCAACCGCGCCCTCGCCGGTATCCAGGTGCACCTCGCCGAACCCGACTCGGACGGGCCGCTGTTCGTGCTCACCCGCGACGCCCGGCGGGACCCGGCGATGGCCGCGGTCTGGGGCCTGGCGCGCACCGCGCAGTCCGAACACCCCGGGCAGATCGTCCTCGTGGACCTGGACGGCACGGACGGGTCCCGCGCCCTGCTGCCCGCCGCGGCCGCCACCGGCGAACCCCAGCTCGCCCTGCACGACGGCGCCGCATCCGTACCGCGCCTGACCCGGCACCGGGCCGACGGCGCCGAAGCACCCGCCCTCGACCCGGACGGCACCGTACTGATCACCGGCGGCACCGGCACACTCGGCGCTCTGGTCGCCCGCAGGCTCGTCACCGACCACGGGGTGCGGCATCTGCTGCTCACCAGCAGGCGAGGCCCCGAAGCGCCGGACGCGGACGCCCTGCGGGCCGAACTCACCGCACTGGGCGCGACGGTGACCCTGACCGCCTGCGACATCGGCGACCGGGCAGCGGTCACGGAGCTCGTCACGGGCGTGCCTGCCGAGCACCCGCTGACCGCCGTGATCCACTCCGCGGCCGTCCTGGACGACGGGGTGGTCAGCGCCCTCGCACCCGAGCGGGTCGACAAGGTCTTCGGCCCCAAGGTCGACGGCGCCTGGCATCTGCACACCCTGACCAAGGACCTGGGGCTCGCGGCGTTCGTGCTGTTCTCCTCGGCCTCGGGCACGCTCGGCAACGCCGGGCAGGGCAACTACGCCGCGGGCAACGGGTTCCTCGACGGACTCGCCGAGTACCGCCGCGGCCTCGGCCTGCCCGCCACCTCGATGGTGTGGGGCCTGTGGGAGGAGGCCAGCGAGATGACGGGCGGCCTCCTCGACGGCAGCCAGGGGCACCTCAAGCAGGAGGTGCTCGCGATGACCAACGACGAGGGCATGCGGCTCTTCGACGCCGCACTCGGCGGCGCCGGACTGCCGGACGCCCCCGCGGTCGTCGTCCCCATCAAGCTGAACCTCGCGGCGCTGCGGCAGGCAACGAGCCCGCCCGCGGTCCTGGCCGCCCTGGTGCGCCAGAACCGGCCCACCGCGCGGCAGGCCGCCGCCGACACAGGCAGCGACTCGTTCCTGGACCAGCTCCGCAGGCTGCCCGCACCCGAGCAGTCAAAGAAGCTCCTCGACATGGTGCTCATGCACACCTCGGCCACGCTCGGCCACAACGGCTCGGGGGCGATCCACGAGCGACAGGCGTTCCAGAGCCTGGGCTTCGACTCGCTCGCCGCGGTCGACCTGCGCAACCGCATCGCCGCCAGCATCGGCCTGAGGCTCCCGGCGACCCTCGTGTTCGACTACCCCAACCCCGCCACCCTCGCCGACCAGCTGCGGGAGCAGCTCGGCATCACGGAGGAGCCGGCGGCCGACCGCGCACTCGCCGAACTGCACAAGTTCGAATCCGCCCTCGAAGAGCTGCTCATGGAGGCGGACGCCCAGACGCAGGTGGCGGCCGGGCTGCGCAAGCTCGCGGCCAAGTGGCAAGGCCCCGACGGGGACACCGGTGCCGATCTGGAGCTGGCGTCCGACGACGACATCTTCCGGCTGGCCGAGGCCGAGCTGGACCAGTCCTGAGCCCGACGGCGTAGACGGCGTAGAAGGAGCCATCCATGAGTAATGGAGTCAGCTATGAGTAATGACGAGAAGCTTCGCGGCTATCTGAAGCGCACCCTCGTCGAGCTGAGGCAGACCCGGGACCGGCTGCAGGAGGTCGAAGAGGCGCAGACGGAACCGATCGCCATCGTCGGCATGGGCTGCCGCCTGCCCGGCGGCGTCACCTCGCCCGAGGAGCTCTGGCACCTGGTCGACTCCGGCACGGACGCCATCACCGCGTTCCCCGACGACCGCGGCTGGGACGTCGACGACCTCTACGACCCCGACCCCGACAAGCCCGGCAAGTGCTATGTCCGCGAAGGCGGATTCCTGGAGGACGCGGGCGGGTTCGACGCCGAGTTCTTCGGCATCTCCCCGCGCGAGGCACTCTCCCTCAACCCGCAGCAGCGCCATCTCCTCGAAGTGTCCTGGGAGGCCATCGAACGGGCGGGCATCGACCCGATGTCCCTGCACGGCAGCCGGACGGGCGTGTTCGCGGGCGTCATGTACTACGACTACGCCCCGCCGCTGCGGGAGATACCCCCCGAGGTCGAGGGCCTCCTCAGCCTCGGCAACTCCGGCAGCGCGGCCTCCGGGCGCATCTCCTACACGCTCGGCCTCGAAGGGCCCGCGGTGACCGTGGAGACGGCCTGCTCCTCGTCCCTGACCGCGCTGCACCTGGCGGCCCAGTCGCTGCGCTCGGGTGAGTCCGACCTCGCCCTCGCGGGCGGCGCGGCCATCATGGCGACGCCCGACACCATCGTGCAGTTCTCGCGGCAGCGCGGCCTCTCACCCGACGCCCGGTGCAGGGCGTTCGCCGCCGCGGCCGACGGCACCGGCTGGTCCGAGGGCGTGACCATGCTCCTGCTGGAGCGGCTCTCCGACGCGCGTCGGGCCGGCCACCCCGTGCTCGCGACCGTCCGCGGCAGCGCCGTCAACCAGGACGGCGCGTCCAACGGACTGACCGCACCCAACGGCCCCTCCCAACAGCGCGTGATCAAAACCGCGTTGAGCAACGCGGGCCTGGCCCCCGACGAAGTCGACCTGGTCGAGGCGCACGGCACCGCCACCAAGCTTGGCGACCCCATCGAGGCCCAGGCCCTCATCAACACGTACGGCAAGGGCCGCGACCCGCAGCGGCCGCTGTGGCTCGGCTCCCTGAAGTCCAACATCGGCCACACCCAGGCCGCCGCGGGCGCCGCCGGGGTCATCAAGGCCGTGATGGCGATGCGTCACGGTGTGCTGCCGAAGACGCTGCACGTCGACGCGCCGACCCCCCAGGTCGACTGGACCACGGGCGCAGTCGAGCTGCTCACCGAGGCCCGGCCGTGGCAGGAGCGCAAGGGACGTCCACGGCGTGCGGCGGTGTCGGCGTTCGGCGCCAGCGGCACCAACGCTCACGTCATCCTGGAACAGGTCCCTGAACTCCTGGACCCGGCAGCCGAGTTGCAGCAGCCCGAGCCGGACCAGGCCGACCAGGCCGACCAGGGGGCGAAGGTGCAGGCGGGGCAGGAGCAGGCGCGGGCCGAGTCCACGGCCCCCGTACCCCCGCCCCTGACGTCCTGGCTGCTGTCGGCGAAGACACCCGCCGCCCTGACCCGGCAGGCCCGCCGCCTCCTCGACCACCTGATCGCACATCCGGACGCGGACCCCGGCGCCATCGGGTACGCGCTCGCCACCACCCGCACCCACCACGACCAGCGCGCCGTCCTCGTGGGCAGCGACAAGCACGAACTGCTCGGCGCGGTCACGGCACTCGCCGACGGCGCCACAGGACCCGGTGTGGTGACCGGCCAGGTCGCGCGGGGGCGGCTCGCCTTCGCGTTCTCCGGCCAGGGCAGCCAGCGCCTCGGCATGGGGCGGGAGCTGCACCGCGAACTGCCCGCGTTCGCCGCCGCGTTCGACGAGATCTGCGACGAACTCGACCGGCACCTGGACGTCCCGCTGCGCGAGGTGGTCTTCGCCGAGCCCGGCACCAGCGGCGCGGACCTCCTCGACACCACCGCCTATACCCAGCCCGCCCTGTTCGCCCTGGAGGCCGCGCTCGCCCGGGTGCTCGCCGGGTACGGCGTACGCCCCGACATCGTGATGGGCCACTCCATCGGCGAGATCGTCGCGGCCCACGTCGCGGGTGTGCTCTCGCTGCAGGACGCGGCCACCCTGGTCACCGCGCGCGGCCGCCTCATGCAGGCGCTGCCCGCCACCGGCGCGATGGTCGCCGTCGAGGCCACGCCCGAGACCGTGACCCCGCTCCTCGCGGGCCACGAGGCGGCGGTCGCCGTCGCCGCGGTCAACGCCCCGGAGTCCGTGGTGCTCTCCGGCGACGAGGACACCGTCCTCGCCCTCGCCGAGCAACTGCGCGCCCAGGGCGCCCGCACCAAGCGGCTCACGGTCAGCCACGCCTTCCACTCGCCGCACATGGACGCCATGCTCGACGAGTTCGGCCGCATCGCCGCCCGCCTCACCTACCAGGCCCCGTCGATCCCGGTCGTCTCCAACATCACCGGCGAACTCGCCGACCCCGCCGAGCTGGCCGGAGCCGACTACTGGGTACGGCACGTCCGCGCAGCCGTGGAATTCAGCAGCGGCGTGCGCACCCTGGAGCGCGAAGGCGCCGCCACCGTCCTGGAGATCGGCTTCGGCGACACCCTCACCGCCCTCGTCAGGGGCAACAGCGAGGCACTCGACGCGGTGCCCGTGCTGGCCCGCAAGACGGCCGAACCGCGCTCTCTCTCCGCAGCCGTCGCGCGCCTGCACACCCGCGGGCACCAGGTCGACTGGGCCACGCAGTACGCCGGTACGCCGGTCCACACCCCGCTGCCCACCTACGCCTTCCAGCACCACCGCTACTGGCTCGAGCCGGTGCGCACCGCCGACCCCGACGAGCTCGGCGTGAGCCCCACCGGACACCCGCTGCTCGGCGTCGCCGTCGCCCTGCCCGACTCCGGCGGCGTCGTCTACAGCAGCCGCCTCTCGGTGAAGTCGCAGCCGTGGCTCGCCGACCACATGGTCGCCGGCAGCGTCCTGCTGCCGGGCACCGCCCTGGTGGAGCTCGCCGTGCGGGCCGGTGACGAGGTCGGCACCAGCGTCGTCGACGAGCTGGTGATCGAGGCGCCGCTCGTACTCGCCGACGACACCGGACGCCACCTGCGGGTGAGCGTGGGGGAGCAGGACACCGACGGGCTCAGGACCGTCGCCATCCACTCCCGCGGCGCCGCCGACGCCACCTGGACCCGGCACGCCACCGGTGTGCTCCGCGCCGCCGAGCCGGACACCGCGGACCTGGCGAGCTGGCCGCCCAGCGGGGCCGAACCCCTCTCCCTCGAAGGGTTCTACGAGCGCCAGGACGAGACCGACCTCACCCTCGGCCCGCTGTTCCGCGGACTGCGGGCGGCCTGGACACGGGGCGAAGAGGTCTACGCCGAGGTCGAGTTCCCCGGAGACGGCGACGCCCGCAGCGCCCTCGACGGGTTCCTGATCCACCCGGCGCTGCTCGACTGCGCGCTGCAGACGCTGCCCCTGATGCCCGGCGCCGACCCCCAGGAAGTGCGGCTGCCGTTCGCCTGGAAGTCGGTGGCCGTGCTCGCCGCGGGAGCCACCGCCCTCAGGGTGCGCGCCCGCACCACCGACACCGGCGCCGTGCGCGTGGACATCGCCGACGGCGCGGGCACACCCGTGGCCACCGTCGGCTCCCTGACCACCCTGCCCGTGGACACCGCACGGATCACCGCCGCGGACGGCGGGCTCGACGAACTCCTGTTCCGCGTCGACCGGAAGCCGGTGGCGCTGCCGGAACCCGACGGATCGGCCGCCTCGGCGCCCGAGCGGGTCCTCGACCTCACCGAGCCCGTCCCGGGCGACCCGGTACAGCAGGCCCGTACCCTGGGCGCACAGGTGCTCGCCGCCGCCCAGGAGCAGCTCGACGCACCCGGCGGCGGCCCCCTCGTGGTGCTGACCCCGCCGGTGGACAGCGACCCGGCCGCCGCGGCCGTCTGGGGCCTGGTGCGCTGCGCACAGGCCGAACACCCCGGCGAGTTCGTGCTCGTGGAGACCGACAGCGCCTCCCGCGCCCTGCTGCCCGCCGCCGTGGCCACCGGCCGCCCGGAGCTGTCCCTGTCCGCGGGCGCAGTCGCCGCACCGCAGCTCGTACGGGCCGAACCCGCCGTACAGGCAAGGATGTTGAACCCCGAAGGCACCGCCCTGGTCACCGGCGCAACCGGCGCGCTCGGCGGGCTCGTCGCCAGGCGGCTGATCACCGAGCACGGCGTCCGGCATCTGCTCCTCACCAGCAGGCGCGGCCCCGACGCCCCCGGCGCCACCGAACTGCGCGCCGAACTCACCGCGCTCGGCGCCACCGTGACCCTCGCCTCCTGCGACATCGCCGACCGGCAGTCCGTGGCCGAACTCCTCGCCACGGTCCCCGCAGAGCACCCGCTCACGGCCGTCGTCCACACCGCCGCCGTACTCGACGACGGGGTGCTCTCGGCCCTGACGCCCGAGCGCATGGACACGGCACTCCTTCCGAAGGCTGCGGGCGCCTGGCATCTGCATGAACTCACCCGCGGCGACGACCTGGCGTTCTTCGCGCTGTTCTCCTCGGCCGCCGCCACGCTCGGCAACGCCGGGCAGGGCAACTACGCCGCCGCCAACGGCTTCCTCGACGCCCTCGCCGGCTACCGGCGCGGCCTCGGCCTGCCCGCGGTCTCGATCGGCTGGGGCCTGTGGGAGCAGGAGAGCGCCATGACCCAGGGCCTGCGCGACCCGAGCGGCCAGCGCCCCCAGGACGTACGGGCGCTGCCGTCCGACGATGCGCTCGCCCTGTTCGACCGGGCGGTACGCGCCGATGCGGAGCTACTCCTTCCGGTCAGGTTCGACTTCGCCGCCCTGCGGCAGTCGCAGCACCTGCCGCCGGTCCTGCGCGGCCTCGTCCCGGTCGGCCGGCGCACCGCGAGCGCGGAAGGCCTCTCTGCGGACTCCCTGACCCGGGACCTGGAACGCCTCACCCCGCCGGAGCGGCAGCGCAGGCTCGTCGACCTCGTCCGTACGCACGCCGCCGACACCCTCGGACACGCGGGCTCCGAAGCGGTCGACGCGGAACAGCCCTTCAAGGAGCTCGGGTTCGACTCGCTCGCCGCCGTCGATCTGCGCAACCGGATCACCAAGGCCACCGGCGAGCGCCTGCCCGTCACGCTGATCTTCGACTATCCGACCCCCGGCGCGGTCGCCCAGGAGCTGTACGGACGGCTGTTCCCCGACAACTCGGCCGACGAACTCGACGAGCAGCGTGAGCAGCAGCTGCGTCAGGTACTCGCCTCGGTCCCCGTGGCCCGTCTGCGCGGCATCGGCGTGCTCGCCCCGCTGCTCGAACTCCTGGACACGGCGGATGTGCGGGTGCCCGCCGGGGCGGCGGAGCCCACGAGCGAGCTCTCCGAGATGAGCGTGGAGCACCTTGTCGCCAAAGCCCTGGGGGACAGCGCCAGTTGATGGTCATCCGACAAATTTCGGAGTAACGATGAACACTGACGACAGCAAACTCGTCGAGGCCCTGCGCGCGTCCCTGGTCGAGAACGAACGCCTGCAGCGCCAGCTGAACGAAGTCACCGCCAAGGCGACCGAGCCGCTCGCCATCGTGGGCATGGCGTGCCGCCTGCCCGGCGGCGTCCGTTCCCCCGACGAACTCTGGGCGCTCCTCGACGACGGCGGCGACGGCATCACCGACTTCCCCGACGACCGCGGCTGGGACGTGGACAACCTCTACGACCCGTCCCCAGACGCCCACGGCAAGAGCTACACCCGCGAGGGCGGATTCCTCCACGACGCCGGGGACTTCGATGCCCGCCTCTTCGGCATCTCGCCCCGTGAGGCGCTCTCCATGGACCCGCAGCAGCGCCTGTTCCTCGAAGCCGCCTGGGAGGCGTGCGAGCGGGCCGGGCTCGACCCGACGTCGCTGCGCGGCAGCAGGACGGGTGTGTTCGCGGGCGTGATGTACCACGACTACGGCACCGGGCTCACCCACGTACCCGAGGAGATCGAAGGGTTCCAGGGCGCGGGTGTCGCCGGCAGCCTCGTGTCCGGGCGGGTCTCCTACCACCTGGGCCTCGAAGGGCCGTCCGTCACCGTCGACACGGCCTGCTCCTCGTCCCTGGTGGCGCTGCACCAGGCCGCGCACGCACTGCGCTCCGGCGAGTGCGACCTGGCCATGGCCGGCGGCGTCGCCGTGATGGCCGAGCCGAGCACGTTCATCGAGTTCTCCCGGCAGCGCGGCCTCGCCCCCGACGGCCGCTGCAAGGCGTTCGCGGCCGCCGCCGACGGCACCGGCTGGTCCGAGGGCGTGACCATGCTCCTGCTGGAGCGGCTCTCCGACGCGCGCGCCAACGGGCACCCGGTCCTGGCCGCCGTACGGTCGAGCGCGATCAACTCCGACGGTGCGTCGAACGGTCTGACCGCACCCAACGGCCCCTCCCAGCAGCGCGTCATCAAGCAGGCTCTGGCCGCCGCCCGGCTCACCACCGCGGAGGTCGACTTCGTCGAGGCACACGGCACCGGCACCAAGCTGGGCGACCCTATCGAGGCCCAGGCCGTCATCAACACCTATGGCAAGGGCCGCGACCCCGAGCGGCCGCTGTGGCTCGGCTCCCTGAAGTCCAACATCGGCCACACCCAGGCCGCCGCGGGCACCGCCGGAGTCATCAAGACCGTCCTCGCCCTGCAGCACGGCCGGCTGCCGCGGACGCTGCACATCGACGAGCCGAGCCCGCACGTCGACTGGTCGGCCGGCGCGGTGCGACTGCTCACCGAGGCCAGGGACTGGCCCGAGCTCGGGCGGCCACGGCGTGCGGCGGTGTCGGCGTTCGGCGTCAGCGGCACCAACGCGCACGTCGTCATCGAGCAGGCCCCCGACCCCGAGCCCGCAACGGACACCACCGGGCCCGCCGACGACACCGTGGTGCCCTGGACCCTGTCGGGCAAGACGCGCCCCACCCTGGCCGAGCAGGCCCGCCGCCTGGTGGACCACGTCAAGGCGCACCCGGAACTCGACGCCGCGGCCATCGGCCACGCCCTGGCCACCACCCGGGCCACCCTGGAGCACCGCGCCGTCCTCATCGGCGCCGACCGCGACGAACTCCTCGACTCCGCCCGCAAGCTGGCCGAGGACCGGCCCTCGCCCAAGGTGATCACCGGCAAGACGGCCTCGGGCACCCTGGGCTTCCTCTTCTCGGGCCAGGGCAGCCAGCGCCTGGGCATGGGACAGGAACTCGCCGCCGCCCACCCGGTGTTCGCCGAGGCCTTCGCCGAGGTCTGCGCCGAACTCGACGTACACCTGGCACGGCCCCTCGCCTCGGTCGTGCACGCCGCCCCCGACACCCCGGACGCGGAGCTGCTCGACCGCACGGAGTTCACCCAGCCGGCGCTCTTCGCCTTCGAAGTGGCCCTCGTGCGGCTCCTCGACTCCTGGGGCATCAGGCCCGACATCCTCGCCGGGCACTCCATCGGCGAAATCGTCGCCGCCCATGTCGCCGGGATCCTCTCCCTGAAGGACGCCGCCACCCTGGTCACCGCCAGGGCCCGCCTGATGCAGCTGCTTCCCGCGAGCGGGGCGATGGTCGCCATCGGCACCACCGAGGACGAGGTCGCCCCCCTCCTCGAGGGCCAGGACGAGGTGAGCATGGCCGCGGTCAACGGCCCCGCCTCGGTGGTGATCTCCGGGGCCGAGGAGCCCGTACTCGCCCTCGCCGAACAGCTGGCGGCGCGCGGCCACCGTACGAAGAGGCTGCGGGTCAGCCACGCCTTCCACTCCTCGCAAATGGAGCCGATGCAGGCCGAGTTCGCCCGGATCTCCGCCGGGCTCACCTACTCCGCACCGAAGGTCCCGGTCGTCTCCAACATCAGCGGTCGGCTCGCCGCCGACGGCGACCTGGTGACCCCGGAGTACTGGGTGCGCCACGTGCGCGAGGCCGTGCGCTTCCACAGCACGGTCACCACCCTCGTGGAGACCGGGGTGCGCACCTTCCTCGAAGTGGGACCGGGAGACGTTCTCACCGCCCTCGCCACCGAGAGCCTCGACACCGCGGGCGAGGCGATCCCGAGCGTGCGCCGCGGCTTCGACGAGTCGCAGGCGGTGCTCACCGCACTCGGCCAGCTCCACACCCGCGGCCGCACCCTCGCCGTCACACCGTGGCGCGGCCATGTACCGCTGCCCACCTACGCATTCGAGCGCAAGCGCTTCTGGCTGGAGAGGATCCCCATGCCCACGGACGACAACGCCCCTCTCACCCTGCCGCCCGACGAGCCCGAGCCCGCCGAGGCGCCCGTGCACACGCTCGCGGAGGAGCTGGCCGGACGCCCCGCCGAGGAGCGCAAGAAGGAGCTGATCGCCCGGGTCATCGAGCTGGCCGCCACGGCTCTCGGCCACGAGACGACCGACGAGTTCGACGAGGAGACCGGCTTCTTCGACGTCGGCTTCAGCTCACTGGCCGCCGTCGAGGTCCGCAACAAGATCAACGAGATCAGCGGTCTCGACCTGAGCCCGATGCTGCTCTTCGACCACCCGACCCCGCTGATGGTCGCCGAGCACCTCGACGGGCTCCTGTTCACCCCTGACGCACACTGACCCGAAGGCGGAGAGACATGTTCGACGTCAACACCTATCTGAAGCACCTCGGCATCGAAGGCACCCCGGAGCCCACCGCGGAGAACCTTCGTGAGCTGCACAAGCGGCACATGATGACCGTGCCGTTCGACAACTCCCGCAACGCGGCCAAGGGCCTCGCGATATGGGACGACGTCGACGCCGGCGCGGATCTGTTCTTCCAGTGGCTCATCACCGAGGCCCGCGGCGGCATCTGCCACGAGCACATCGGGCTCTTCCTGGCCGTGCTCACCACACTCGGCTACGACGCCAAGGTCATCTCCTCCGGAGTGCGCGGCGCCAACGACGAGTTCGGGCCCGACCTGGAGCACATGCTCGGCCTCGTCCGCATCGGCGACGACGACTGGCTCGTCGACGTCGGCTTCGCCGGGCCCTCGGCCATCGAGCCGGTGCGCGTCTCGCCCGACGTGCAGAGCCAGTACGGCTTCGACTACCGCGTCGTCGAGGACGGTTCGTACTGCGTACTCGAACGCAGGCCCGAGGGCGGCGACTGGCACGCCGTGCACCGCTCCGACCTGCGGGAGCGGGACCTGGCCGAGTGGAAGGCGATCGTCAGCGGCGAGAACGACGACCCGTTCTGGCACTGGGCGGGCGAGATGATCGCCGCCGGCACCCGCATCTACGGACGCGCCTACGAAAGCAGCCAGGTGCTGCTCGTCGGGCGGCGCTATCTGAAGGCCGAGGGCGGCAAGGACGTCACCCGGGTCCTGGCCAAGACCGCCGAGTACGAGGCCGTCGTCCAGGACATCCTGCGCCAGGAAGCCGCAGAGGTGGCCTGACGATGCAGGCGGATCAGGTGGATACGGACGTACTGATCGTCGGCGACGGCCCCGTGGGCCAGACCCTGGCCCTGCTGCTCGCGGGCCGCGGCTGGTCGGTCACCGTCGTGGACCGGTGGCCCGAGCCGTACACCATGTCACGGGCAGTGGCCTTCGACAGCGAGGCGGCCCGGGTCCTGTCCTCGATCGGGCTCACCCGGTACATCGACACCGAGACCGAGCCGTCGGGCCGTTACATCTGGCGCAACGGCGAGGGGAAGGTCCTGCTCGACATCCAGGGCTCGAAGCAGGGCTGGTGTCACTGGCCCGACTCCACGTCGATGTACCAGCCGGGCCTGGAGAGCGCGCTGACCGCCCGCGGCACCGAGCTGCCCACCCTGCGGGTGCTGCGCGGGCACGAGGTGATCGAGGCACACGACGAGGGCGAGCGCGCCGTGCTGACCTGCGTCGGTGGGAACGGGGAGCAACAGGTGCTCTCGGCCCGCTGGTTGATCGGCTGCGACGGTGCGAACAGCTTCGTCCGCGGCCGCATCGGCACCACGATGCGCGACCTGGACTTCTCCCACGACTGGCTGATCTGCGACGTGGTCCTGCACGACGGCCGCGTGTTCGACCCGAACAACCTGCAGGTCTGCGATCCGGCCCGGCCCCGCACCGAGGCGTCGGCCGGCCCCGGGCACAGGCGCTGGGAGTTCATGCGCGTCGGCGAAGAGACGGTCGAGGAGCTGAACACCCCGCAGCGGGCCTGGGAGCTCCTCGAACTCTTCGACGTCACACCGCAGAACGCCACCCTCCTGCGGCACAACGTCTATACGTTCCGGTCGATGTACGCGCAGAGCTGGCGCCAGGGCCGGATGCTCATCGCCGGCGACGCGGCCCACGTCATGCCGCCGTTCGCCGGGCAGGGCATGTGTTCGGGCATCAGGGACGCCGCGAACCTCGCGTGGAAGCTGGACCTGGTACTCGGCGGCCACTCGGACGACTCGGTCCTCGACACCTACGTCACGGAACGCGCCCAGCACGTGCAGCACGCCATCCGGATGTCGGTGGACCTCGGCAAGGTGATCTGCCAGGACGACCCGAAGGCCGCGGCCGACCGGGACACGGTGATGCTGGCCGCACGGGAACGGGGCATCGGCACCGGCGCACCGCAGGCCCCCGTGCACCCGCTGCGCAAGGGCCTGCTCTTCCGCGGCGGCGGCTCGGCCGCAGGCGGCCTGACTGGCAGGCTGAGCCCGCAGGGGCGGGTGCGGCGCGGCGCCGAGACCGGGCTCTTCGACGACGTCGTCGGAACCGGCTTCGTGCTCATCGCCACGGAGGATCCACGCCCGCACCTGGACGCCGACGCCCAGGCCTTCCTCGACGGCCTGCGGGCCCGCACGGTGACGGTGGTACCGGCCGACGCCGACGCCTCGGGCGAGAACGTCCTGGCCGACGTGGACGGCATCTACCTGCCCTACCTCGCCGAGGCCGGGGCGCGCGCGGTCCTCGTCAGGCCCGACTTCTACGTCTTCGGGCAGGCCGCGGAGATCGAGGACTGCCAGGCCCTCGTCGACGACCTGCGGCAGCGGATCGAAGCGGCGGCGATGGCGCACTGACCCCACGGGATCCGCCCGGCGGCTCTGTGGACCCACGGAGCCGCCGCCCGCCGGACCGCACCGGCGTCATCCACCGATGGCACACGGCAGAAGGCAGATACCCATGGAACTCCAGCGGACAGGGCACTCCGCCGTGGCGTCCAACGCCCGCTACAAGGAGCTGATCGCGGGCGGCACGAGGGGCCTGTCGCTCGCCTTCGACCTGCCGACCCAGACGGGCTACGACTCCGATGCCCCGATCGCGTCCGGCGAGGTCGGCAGGGCCGGGGTGGCGATCGACTCCATCGAGGACATGCGGATCCTGTTCGGCGGCATCCCGCTCGACAAGGTGTCGACGTCGATGACGGTCAACACCCCTGGCGCGCTGCCCCTGTTGCTGTACCAACTCGTCGGCGAGGAGCAGGGAGTCACGGCCGGACAGCTGACGGGCACCATCCGCAACGACGTGCTCAAGGAGTACCTGGCCCACGGCACGTCCCGCTACCCGCCCGCGCACGCACGCCGCCTGATCGCGGACATCTTCACGTACTGCAGGGCCGAGATCCCGCAGTGGAACACCCTCCCGGTCTCCGGCCGCCACCTGGCCGCGGCCGGGGCCTCGCCCACGCAGGAGATCGCGTTCACGCTTGCCGGCGGAATCGCGTACGTGCGCACCGCGGTCGGCGCCGGAATGGACGTGGACGACTTCGCTCCCTGTCTGTCCTTCGACTTCGTGGCGCGGATGACGGCACTGGAGGAGAGGGCCACCCTCCGCGCGGCGCGCAGGATCTGGGCGCGGGTGCTGAAGGAGGAATTCGGTGCCGTGAACCCGACGTCGCAGACGCTGCGGCTGTACGGGACGGACAGGACCGCGAGCCTCGGTCCGTTCGCGGGCGGCCATGTGATCGAGAGGATGACCGACGATGTGGAGGCGACCGTCCTCGAACTCATGCGCAGCCCCCAGCCGTTGACCGGACCGGGCGGCACGAGGCTCGCCGAGGAAGAGCCCCGTGCGCTGCTCGGTGTCGACCGCACCATCGAGCGCCGGCAGACCGAACGGCTCGCGAAGCTGCGCGCCTGGCGATTCACCGACCGCGTACACCGGACCCTGGCGGCCGTCCAGGACACCGCCGGACGCACCGGCAACCTCCTCTACCCCATGAAGGAAGCGCTCGCCGCCGGTGCCACGATCGGCGAGGTCTGTGGCGCGCTGCGCGAGGTGTGGGGCACATACGCCTCGGCGGCCGGACCGTCAGCGCACCGTCAGGAAACCAGAGGCGCGCAGGACCACGGTTGATCCCGTGCCGCACACGCGGTGCGCGAGCAGCGCCCCCGACCACGCAAAGGAACATGTGGCAGCCATGATCACGTCCCGAGAGATCCGACTGGCCGCCCGCCCCACCGGCGAGCCCACCGCAGACCACTTCACCCTGGCCGTCACCGAGGTGCCCGAACCGGCCGACGGCCAGATCATCGTCCGCAACACCTGGATGTCCGTGGACCCGTACATGCGCGGCCGCATGGACGACACCCCCTCCTACATCGCTCCCTTCGAGCTCGGCGCCGCCCTCGACGGCACCGCCGTCGGCGAGGTCAGCGCCTCCCGCTCGGACGCCGTACCCGTGGGCGCGACCGTCACGCACTGGCTCGGCTGGCGCGAGTACGCCGTCATCGACGCCGCCACCGCCACCCTCGTCGACACCGATCTCGCTCCCGCGCAGGACTACCTCGGTCCCCTCGGCCTCCCCGGCCTGACCGCGTACGCGGCGCTCACCCGGATCGCCCCGGTGCACGAGGGCGACATCGTCCTCGTCTCCGCCGCGGCCGGCGCGGTCGGCACCGTCGCGGGCCAACTGGCCAGGAAACTGGGCGCATCCCGGGTGATCGGCTCGGCCGGCGGCCCGTACAAGAGCAAGAAGCTCCTGGACACCTTCGGCTACGACGCGGCCATCGACTACCGCGAGGGCGCGCTGCCCGAGCAACTCGCCCAGGCCGCACCCGACGGCGTCGATGTCTACCTGGACTCCGTCGGCGGTGACCACCTCCAGGCCGGCATCGGAGCCATCCGGCGCCACGGCCGTATCGCCCTGGTCGGCGCCATCAGCGGCTACAACGCCACCGGCCCCGCCACCGGCCCCGACAACCTCTTCCGCGCCGCCACCCAGGAAGCCACCCTGCGCGGCATGATCGTCCTCAGCCATATGGACCTGCTCCCGGAGTGGACCGAGCTGGCGGCCGGCTGGCTCGCCGACGGATCGCTGCGCACCGACCGGACCGTGGTCGACGGCATCGGGCGGGCACCGGAGGCCTTCCTGGGCGTACTGCGCGGCGCCAACACCGGAAAAATGCTCGTCCGTCTAGGGAGTTGAGACCCATGACCGCACCCACCGCACCCACCGAAGGCACCGCACCCACCGCCCCCACCCCGCCCGGCCGTCACGCCCTCCTCGTGGTGGCCCACCCGCGCCCTGACTCCCTCACCGCCGCGACCGCCCGCCGTGCCCGGGAGCGTCTCGAGGCCGCCGGGTACACCGTGGACGTACTCGACCTGCACGCCGAGGACTTCGACCCGCGGATGACACCGGCGGACGAACCCGACTGGGCACACCGCGACAAGACCTACTCGCCCGAAGTGCGGGCCCACATGGACCGCGTCACGGCGGCCGATCTGATCACCGTGGTCTTCCCGCTGTGGTGGTTCGGCTTCCCGGCGATCCTCAAGGGCTGGATCGACCGGGTGTGGAACTACGGCTTCGCCTACGGACGCAGCAGCCCGCGCCTGGCCGGCAAGCGGATGCTGTGGCTGAGCCTGGTCAGCTACCGCGAGCAGGACTTCGCCGACCTGGGTTGGACAGAGCGGGTGGAGCACACCCTGCGCAGCGGCATCTCCGAGTTCTGCGGCATCGAGGACGCGACGGTCCACTTCGTGTATGACTCCCTCAACGCCGGTGAGTCGGCCGTCAAACAGGCGGAAATCGCAGTCGACGCCCTGACCGCCTGAAAGCGGCCGGAGTGCCGGGCGATGGGGGGCGGACCACTCATGACGGCCCCGAGACCCGCCGCCGGTGTCATCCTGTACGGGCCGCCGGCCTCGGGGAAGGACACCGTCACCCGGGCCCTCACGGCCCTCGACCCGCGGTATGTGCAGTTCGCCCGGGTCAAAGTCGGCTCGGGCAGCAGTTCCGGTTACCGCATGGGTACGGCGGCGCAGCTGCGCGAGCTGGCGGCCGCGGGCGGCGTCATCTACGCGAACCGCCGCTACGGCAACACCTACGTGCTCGACCGCCCAGGAATCCGGGCTGCGTTCACAAGCGGTGTGCCGGTGATGCACCTCGGCCAGGTCGACGGCGTCCGAGCACTGGTCGACGGCTTCGAGGCGCACTGGGCGGTGGTGCTCCTGCGGTGCCCGAAGCCGGTGACCGCGGCGCGGTCCGCGCGCCGCGGCGACAGCGACACGGCGGCGCGCCTGGCCGCGTGGGAGGCGACCCGCGAGGACCTGGACGCCCACCCGGACATGGTCTGGGACCTCACCCTCGACACCGCGACGACACCACCGCAGGAGTCGGCCCGGCGCATCCACCGGCTCCGGTCCGGCTCCACGGGATCAAGGCCGCTCTTTTCGGCCGGCCGGAGCCGGTGAGGCGGGGTTCCGCAGGGGACTCATCCGGCCGATTCGCTGCGTAAACGCCGCATCGCGAGACGGGTACGGGTACGTACCCGTACCATTGGGCGGCATGGGAAGGAACGCGATGTCTGATGCCAACGTAAGAATCCCCGAGGACGCCAAGGACCGGCTGGCAGCCATCGCGGCCGGCGAGGGACTGTCCCTGCGCGCCTACCTGGCGCGCCTGGCCGATACCCTCCTCACCCCCCAAGAACGTGCCGAACGGGCTGAGCAGGCCCGCGTCGCGCTGCAGGAGTGGACGGGCTACGCCCCCAGCGCCGCCGAGCAGCGAGACCTGGATGCCGAACTCGACCGGCGCCTGGCCAAGGCGACCGGCCGGTGAGCGACACGCACATCATCCTGGACGAAACAGCGATGGCCGCGGCCGGAGCCGGCAACGTCCTGGCCTCCCGGCTGATCCACCGCGCCCACGCCGAGACGGGCTGGCACCTGTACGCCCCCACCTGCGTCCTGGTCGAAGCGGACCGCGCGCGGCCCGGCACAGCCGAACATCTCGCCGCGCTGCCCGGCGTCACCGTCCTGGACCTGGACCTGCCCGCCGCACTCGCGGTCGCACAACAGCAGACGTGGGCCGGCGCCCACACCGAGTACGCCGCCCAGCCCACCCCGGACCGCCCCGATGGCGCGATCATCGCTACCACCGCACCCCATCAGTGGGAGGGGCGCCCCGTCCGCGTCCTGGACGTGGGCCCATGACAGGACCACCAGATGACGGCAGCTCAGGCGACCTTGATCGGGATGGCAGGATCTGTTTCCACTGGAAGGGAGCTTCGCGATGGCTGAGAAGGCCGAGACGCACGGGGCGGCCGGAACGGACACGCTCGATCAGCAGCTGCCTGCCGTGAACGGTCAGCCGGGCATTGCGGTAGGACACGAAGTCCTCCGTGTGGTGCAGTCCCAGACAGCTCCACCACACCGGAGGTCTTCGCCATGATCAAGCCCCGTGGCTGTCAACAACGCTGGTGATCAATACACCTAGGCCCTGTCCTGTCGATCTCGGTCGTCAGCGGTCACACTCCGATGAAGCTCACCGTGTCCGTCATGTCCGCCCGTCCGGTGCGCAGCCTTGGCACGCCTTCTTTCTCAAATCCCACTGAGATGCCGCAGAACAGCACAAGCTCGTCATCGGCTCCGACTGTTCGGCTGACGGACTTGCGGTACATGGTCCACATCACCTGGGGGCAGCTGTGCAACCCTTCCGCCCTCAGCAACAGCATGACCGTCTGCAAGTACATCCCCGCGTCACCCCACTGTCCGGGCCCCATCGTCCGGTCGAGGTAGCAGAACAAGACGACCGGCGCCCCGAACGCCTCCGAGTTCAAGGTAGCGATCTTCCGGGGCCGGTCGGGGTCGTCGCGCTCAATCCCCAGCGCTTCGTATCGCTGAGCCGCCGCAGCGGAGAAGCGATCCAGATACGGCGAGGTCAGTTCGTCCGGATACATCGGATACTCCCGCTCATCACCCGGGTCTCCCGCCAATGCCCTGGCCGTCGCGCGCTTCTTCAGTTCGGCCAAGGGTTCGCCATTTACGACATACATGTGCCACGGCTGGAGGTTCCCGCTGGACGGAGCCCGCGTCGCTGCGGTCAGCACTCGTTCGAGGACCTCCTTTGGTACCGGCTCATCGCTGAACGCCCGTACGGCCCGGCGGCTGTCCACGGCCTCATACACATCCACGTTTCCGCGTCCTCTCACTCAACCGGGCCCCTCCACCGTATTCATCGGTCAGCACCGAGCATCGCCAGGGGCTGGACTACGTCCCGACGACCAGTCAGCCGTTGATACGACTATGGCGAGTAGACGTGATCTGACAGATGCCCAGTGGGAGCGGCTGGAGCCGCTTCTGCCGGTGAGCAACGGGCGTTGCGGCAGGTGGCGGGACCATCGCCAGGTCGTGAACGGGGTGCTCTACCGGATACGAACGAGCGTGCAGTGGCGCGATTTGCCGGAGCGGTACGGACCGTGGAAGACGGTGCACGAGAGCCATCGCCGCCGGTCGGCGGACGGAACGTGGGAGATGCTCCTGCGGCAGGTCCAGGTCCAGGCGGCAGCGCCGGGGGTCGGCCGCCCGGTTTCGACAGGGACCGCTACAAGAAGCGCAACACCGTCGAACGGGCGATCAACAAGCTGAAGACCTTCCGCGTGGTTGCGACCAGGTTCGACAAGCGCGGCTACGTCTACCTCGGCACTGTCACCGCAGCCGCGCTCGTCATCTGGCTCCGCTCGTGATCGCCAGGACACTGCCTAGGCCGGACACGATCGCCTCGAGGGGCGCCCGATGCCGCCACAGCCCAGAAGCGAGTGGGAGACGGCAACCCGTCGTCAGAGTGCGTGGGTGATCCACCGCTGCAGTGCGGCGTGGGTGGTGTCGTCCAATGAACACAGGGCGTCGATGGCCGCGAGATCGCCGGGCAGCGGTGCGATGCCCGCGGTGGTCAGGGTGGCGTGCAGGTCTAGACGCTTACGATCCGACGGCCGCAGCGGCAGGTTGATGCGCTGCCCGGGGTCCGGCGCGGCCAGGAGGTAGTCGTCGGCCCCGAACATGCCGTGCGTGACTGCGGCGAAATCGTAATTGTCGAGGGCGCCGGGGCAACGGTAGGGGTCCGTGGCCCATCCGGCCGACGCCATCGAGGAAACCTGCCATTGAGTCATGAGTCTCTCCCTGGCTTGCTGTGCGGGGTGTCGCAGTTGAGGACGGCGAGAAAACCCCAGTCAGTTTCCGCCCCCATCGCATCCCACCCAGATGTCCCCTTCGCTATCTCGTCACACCAACAGCTGATCCCGACGTGAGGCCGCACGAGTGAGTGCTGTCAGCTTCGCCTCCGGCCGATGCCACTGCTGGCACCGAGTGGGTTGTCGGGCGTGTGCTTGGGGCGTCCTGTTCCTAGGTGGTCGAACGCTGGTGAAAGCTGCGGGCCTTGGCGCGGTTGCCGCACAAGTCCATGGAGCACCAGGTGCGGCGCCGGTTGCGGGAGTGGTCGTAGTACGCCCACCGGCAACTCGGCTCCCGGCATGCCTTGAGCCGGCTCCAGGTGCCGGCGGCGATGGCCTCCGTGACGTAGGCGAGCAGCCAGGTGAGCGCGGCGTCGACCGTGTCGTCGGTGCCGGGAGAGAGCCGTGGCGGGTGAGTCGTGGTGTCAAGGACCAGCGGGAGCCGCGGGACGAGTGCGGCGAGCTCCGATCGGGCGGCGGGGTTCAGGCCGTCGGGCCGAGGGCTGGCGACCGGCTCGGCGTTGTTCTCGGCGATCAGGGCGCGCAGCCCTTCGCGGAGGCGTTCGGCCCGGTCCCGGTGCTGCTGTGAGGCGGTCACGGGGCCCGGCAGGAGGTCGCGGGCGGTGAGCCAGGCGACGAGCTGCTCGGGGGTTGCGAGGTCGTCCCGGTCGGCGCGGCGGGTGTTGACGAACTCTTCGATCCAGCGCAGCGATCCGGGGGCTGTTCCGGCGCTGTCGTTGTCGGGGCGTGGCTTCACCATGACGCGATTCTAACCGGCTATTGACGTTGACCGGGTACCTAACTACCGTCTGGGTATCTAACTAACGTAACTGCCACATCAGTTAGATCATGGAGGTCTGGATGAGCGTGACCATCGGCAATGTCGGCATCGACACCGACGGCAATGAGTTCTGCGTCGTCGCCCAGTAGGTTCCCAAGATCAGAGGAGTAGTGGGGTAGTTGTGGCTTCCGTCACCAGAGAGATCACGATGTCAGCAGACCCGGCCAGGGCGTGGGAGGTCCTCAGCGACTACGTCGGGGCACCGATACGGATGGCCCCGGGATTCGTCACCGACAGCCGGCAGGACGGCCCGGACGTACGGGTGGTGTCCTTTGCCGGAGGAGCCGTACTGCGGGAGCGGCTCATCACCCTCGATCAAGACGAGCGGCGATTGGTCTTCTCGGTCGTGGGCGACACCGCGCGACCAGAACACGACAACGCGGTGATCCAGGTGCTCCCACACGGAGACGGAGGCACCAGGATCGTATGGACGCGCGATGTGTTGCCCGCCGATCTGGCCACCGAATGGGAACCAGGTATGGCGCACGTCCTGGAACTGTTCAAGGAAACTCTGGAGTGATCCTGCCCGTACGGCACGACGCCACTGGTACGCGACTTCGTGCCCAGTTCCGGCCCCCTCCATCACGAACGAGACTTCCGCAGAAGCCAAGTCGTTCGAGAACCCCGACCTTCGGCTGTCTCAAACGACCTGGCACCCCAGCAGGTCAGCCAACCTCTACTTGCCAGATGCACTTCGACGCGACAAACGACGTCTGGACGGACAGCCCGGCATCAAGCATGCGCTACGGGCGCGTGTCAGGCCTCTACCCCATGGACACGCATTGCTTCGGTCGTCTCCCAGCCCTGGGCGGTGGTCCGCTCGCCCAGAGCGCGCGGGAGACGGGGCCGGGCCCCGGGCGCGGCTGCTCGCGGGCGGGCCGATTGCGCAGCAGGCTGACGGTGTGGCTTCCTTCTCCCGGCCCGCAGTGCTGATGGTGGGCGACGAACACGTCCCGGTTGAAGCCGAACTGGGCGAACTGACAGGCGCTGGAGGCCCAGAGTGGGGCGGCTTCCTGCACGGTGTACCGGTGCGGCTCGCCGCCGCGATGAGCCAGGGCGCCGACATCCGGTTGCGCCTGCCCGACGGACAGGAACGCCAGCTGCGCCCGGCAGGAAGACCGACGATGGACCGTCAGCAACGCCTGGTGGTGCCCTTCCTGGGCGAGGGGCCGCTTCCATGAGCCGTGGGACAGTCGAGGCAGCTCCACCTCTGCCAGCCGGAATCGAAGGTCATCGCGTAGATCTGTCCAGCGCGTTTCGAGAGTCTCCAACGCCCTGTCACCAGTCCGATGGTCCAAGTAGCCGAACCTGTCCACTTGAGATGCAGGCGCGCACTGCTGCAAGTCGATTTGCATTTCCTCTAGGGAGGCAGCGGCTTCACAGAGGCTTTTAGAGCTGCGTGTGGCGAGACTCCGTACTGCGCTCTGCTGTGCCAGCCTTGCGTGCTCGTTGCCGAGACGGCCGAGTACAACTAAGGCAAAAGGTATGGGCGTGCCCTTCCCCCCACGGGCTTTGGCAGACATCTGCTGCTCCCTGCCAGTGTGCGTCTGTGAAAATGTGAGGACTGCTCAATTGCGGGGTTCAAGTGGGGGAGTGACAGCAGACGTGACTGCGGGGAACGGCCAGGCTCCCGTCCTGCTGATTCCCGCTGCTGCGCCAGACGGCGTGGCTCCTGACGGCGGCGACGATCGCCTTCAACGGCGCGGCGGCCTGGCCCGA
>NZ_JBWLKL010000070.1:0-24421 GCF_059026065.1 Streptomyces sp. A18
CGTCGTCCTGGCCGACACCCTCCATAAATACGCGAACGGGGAAGCAGGGCTACTGGACGTCGCCTTCGCCGCCCTGGACTGCATCCCCGGCATGAAGGGCCTGACCAGCCTCCGCGGCCTCGCCAAAGGTATGAAAGGCCTCAAGGGCGGCCTGAAGGGCCTCACATCAGCCCGTGGTGCCCTCACGAAGGGCGCGAAGGGCGCATACAACCGCGTCAAGAGCAAGATCAAGGGCTGCGGTGACCCGGTCGACGTGGCCACCGGGCAGATGTTCCTGGAGGAGACCGACGTCTCTCTGCCTGGCACACTACCGCTGGCCTTCACTCGCCGTGTCGCCTCCGGATACCGCTCCGGCGGCTGGTTCGGGCCGAGTTGGTCCTCCACTATCGACCAACGTCTGGAGCTCGACGAGGGCGGTGTCGTGTTCGTCACCGAGGACGGCATGCTCCTCGCCTATCCGCATCCCGAAGCGTCGGAAGCCCCCGTACTACCGGAGAAGGGTCCGCACTGGCCGCTGGAACGCCTGGAAGACAGCAGCTACCAGATCACCGACCCGGTGACCGGACAATGCCACCGCTTTGCCCCGCCTGTCGACGACGTGGCGCTGCTCACCCGGATATCGGACCGCAACCACAACACCATCGACATCGACCACGACGCCGAGGGTACTCCGCTGGCTATCCGCCACAGCGGCGGCTACCACCTCACCCTGACCGTTGAGGACGAAAGGGTCACCGCGCTCAGCATGAAGGGCGCGGAAGCGGGCGAGGACACCTCGAGCATCCTTATCAAGCGATACGACTACACCGACGGCAACCTCATTGCTGTCACCAACTCCTCAGGCCTGCCCATGAAGTTCACCTACGACGGGCAGCTGCGCATCACTGCCTGGGAGGACACCAACAACAGCTGCTACGACTACACCTACGACGATCACGATCGCTGCACCGCTCAGCAGGGCATGGCCGGACACATGTCCAACACCTTCACCTATGACCTCACCGACCCCGCCTGGCCTGGCTGCCGCATCACCGAGATCACCACCCCAGAAGGCGCCACCTCCCGTGTCGCTATCGACGACGACTGCCTGGTCGTCGCCGAGATCGACCCGCTCGGCGGCACTATCACGATGACCTACGACGCCCACCAGAGCCTCGCCATCAAGACGGACCAGCTCGGACACACCACGGCCTTCGCCAACAACGAGGCTGGGCAGCCGACCGAGGTGACCCGGCCCGACGGCACCGTCATTCGCATCTCCTACGACGAGCTGCACGTCCCCACGGCCATGGACCTGCCGGGCGGCGCCTCGTGGCGGTTCGCCAACGATGAGCGCGGGAACGTCACCGCCATCACCGATCCCCTCGGCGCGACCACGAACTTCACGCGCGGGGCGGACGGCAGCCTCACCGGCTCCCGGGACGCCGCCGACCGCACAACCGCCTACGCGAACAACGCCGCCGGTCTGCCGGTGGCCATCACCGACAGCCTCGGCGGCACCACGCACCTTGCGTACGACTCCTTTGGCCTGACCACTGCGGTGACGGACCCTCTCGGCCACCGCACCTGCCTGGAATGGACGATCGAGGGCCTGATCACCCGCCGCACAGAGCCGGACGGGTCGCACGCCACCTGGGAGTACGACGGCGAAGGCAATTGCCTCCGCCATCTCGACGCCGCCGGTCAGGCGACCACGTTCGAGTACACCCACTTCGACCGCCTCAGCGCACGCACCGGCCCCGGCGGCGAGCGCTTCACCTTCACACACGACGCCGGACTCCAGCTCACCCAGGTGACCAACCCTCAGGGGCTGACCTGGAACTACACCTACGACCCAGCGGGCCGGATCCTCTCCGAATCCGACTTCGACGGGCGTACCGCGCACTACGGCTACGACGCGGCCGGGCTTCTCGTCTCCCGGACCAACGCTCTCGGCCAACAGATCCGCTACAGGCGTGACGCGCTGGGGCAGACCACCGCCAAGGAAGCGGACGGCACGACCACCACCTACACGTACGCCGCGAACGGTTCACTGATCGGAGCCATCAGTCCGGACAGCAGCCTGCACGTGGAACTCGACGCGGTCGGCCGTCGCATCGCCGAGACCGTCGACGGCCTGACCATGCGTTTCGCCTACGATCCCGTCGGCAACCGCACCCTGCGCACCACCCCTTCGGGCTCCCGCAGCACCTGGGAGTACGACGCCGCGGGGCGCACATCCCGGCTGACCACGGCGGGCCACACCATCGACTTCACGCACGACGCCGCGGACCGCGAAGTTGCCCGCAACATCGACCGGACCCTCGCCCTCACTCGCGATTACGACAGCGTCGGCCGACTGGTGAGGCAGGAAAGCACGGTTCCCGGCAACCGCCGGGTCGGGGAACGCTCCTACGCCTACCGCCCGGACGGCTACCTCACTGATGTGAGGGATTCCCGCACAGGCAGTCGGCGCTTCGACCTCGATGCGCAGGGCCGCGTCACGGCGGTACACGCGGCGGGCTGGAGGGAGAGTTATGCCTATGACTCCGCGGGAAACCAGACCGAGGCGGCGTGGCCGGCACAGCATCCCGGCCACGAGGCAACCGGACCGCGCACGTACACGGGAACGCGTCTGACCCGGGCTGGCGGAGTCCACTACGAGCACGACGTCCAGGGGCGTATGGTCATGCGCCGCAAGTCCCGGCTCTCCCGCAAACCCGACGTCTGGCGTTACGAGTGGGACGCCGAGGACCGGCTAACGGCGGCCACCACACCGGACGGCAACCGTTGGCGCTACACCTACGACCCGCTGGGCCGACGGACCGGCAAGCTCCGCCTCGCCGTCGACGGGGAGACCGTCCTGGAGCGCACCGTCTTCACCTGGGACGGCAACACGCTCTGCGAACAGACCACGGAGCAGACCACGGTGTGGGACGCCGGGCAGGGCGGCGGGGAGGCCTCCGGGCAAGGCAACGAGGGCCTGCGCACCACGCTCACGTGGGACCACGACGAGCTCTCACCAGTGACCCAGGCCGAACGCATCTGGGCTGCCGACGCGCCCCAGGCGACCATCGACGAGCGCTTCTTCGCCATCGTCACCGACCTCGTCGGCACCCCGATCGAACTGCTTTCCCCAGACGGGGATGTCGCCTGGTACACCCGATCCACTCTCTGGGGAACCACGGTCTGGAACAGCGACGCGAGCGCGTACACCCCGCTGCGCTTCCCCGGCCAGTACCACGACCCGGAGACGGGCCTCCACTACAACCATCACCGTCATTACGACCCCGAGACGGCCCGCTACACCAGCCCCGACCCCCTCGGCCTGCTCCCCGCGCCGAACCCCGTCGCCTACGTCCACAACCCCCACACGTGGTCCGACCCGCTGGGGCTCGCGCCCCTATGTCACAAGCACGGCGGCGACACCGGCAGCCCCGACGGGCCCGGCCTCATGCCCGGCCCCGCGCCCCAGCGAGCCTCGGACATGTTGAACAAGGTCAACGGCAGGACCGACGGCATCGGAAAGGTCGACGGTTACCATGGAAACAAGAACTGGGGTAACAACAAAAGCCAACTGCCAGGGGGTAAGTACAAGGAGTGGGACGTGAACGCGAAGGTCGATCTCCCGCGCTGTAGGGCACCGGGCTGCGGAGACGAGATCAGAGGGACCGAGCGACTCCTGACCCCGAAGGACGGGCCCGGCCCTGCGTATTACACTCCGGACCACTACGGAACGTTCTACTATGTCGGCGAATTCACGGGATGATGCGGAAACAATGACTGGCTTCGATGTCACCGGGACCTCAGCCCCTTGGGTCATCTTCGTCCCCCGCGGGACGGTTGAAGTCCAACGACAACTGTCCGCCCTAGAGGCGAAAGGCGGTCATGTCTACCGTTTCTCGGCGTCAGACCTGATGACCGAGCAGGGCATCCACCGTGCATTCGCGGAGACTCTTCAGTTCCCCGGCTATTACGGCAGGAACTGGGACGCATTGGTGGACTGCCTGGACGATCTGTGCGGCGCGGTCACTAGTCGCGTCGGCATCGCGGGCATCATTCACGAGGCAGATCGTCTGCTCGAGACGGAACACTTCCCCCTTTTCGTTTCGGTCCTGTGCCAGGGAGCAGACCGGACAAATTCGGCGGTGGACCTCGACGGATTCTCCCTGGAGCGGCCTGCGGTCGCCGAGCATTTCATCTTCGAGTTCGACGCATTCGACCAGGAAAGAATCGCGCTCACAGTGCGGCAGCCCGATCTGGTCGTCACGACGGGGGAGGGGTTCGTGGCGGCCGAGCTTGATCCCGACGAGTGGCATTGACTCCGACAAACCTCACATGTCGCCCCGTCAACCATGGCCGGAACAGGGCGAGTTACCCGAGGGGGACATGACCATGGCCGGTAAGGGCAAGAGCGACCTCGCACTCCCGCTCAGTGACCTGGAGGACTACGGAGGCCGGCTGCGGTCCGTCAAGGACCGGATGAACCGCACGAAGAAGACCTTCGAGTCCTACAAGGACGACATCGGCGACGGCGGCGTGTACGACGCCCTGGAGGACTTCGAGTCCAACTGGGAGGACGGCCGCGAGGACATCACCCAGCAGCTGGACGCCCTGGCCGACATGTCCGACGCGGTCGTCCGCGAGTTCAAGAAGCTGGACGACAAGCTGGCGAAGGATGTCTCCGAGGGCGTGAAGGACAAGGGTGGCAAGGGCGAGAAGGGCGGCAAGGGGAAGGACGGCGGCGGCGACAAGGGCGACTAGCCGCCGGACGGCCGGCCGGGCTTCGTAGTCAGCTGCCGGATGCGTACGTGACGAAGGCGCCCCATACGGCAGGGGCGAAGGCCAGCTTGGGGCCCCGGGTGTACTTGGAGTCGCGGATGTGGATGGTGGCGGGGGTGTTGGCTACCTCGACGCAGTCGTCCGTTTCGCTGCTGCTGCTGTAGCTGCTCTTGAACCACTCCAGTCCGGAGGCGTCCCCGGCAGTAGCCCTGCGGATCATGTCTCTCCCAGCAGTTGTTCAATGAAGGCCAGTGACTCCCGCGGCGTGAGAGCCTGAGCCCGGATCATCCCATAGCGCAACTCAAGGATCCTGAGCTGCTTCGGGTCGGAGACAGGGTGGCCGCCGAACGCCCCGTCGGAGCGCCCGACTGCCGTGCCGTCATAGAACTTCAGCACTTCGATCAGCCCTCCCATTCCGGCATGGCCCGCGCAATCGAGCGGCATCACTTGAAGCGTGACGCTCCGAAACCGGGCTACTTCTGCCAGGCGTTCAAGTTGTCGCTGTAGCACCATCCTCCCTCCGATGGTGCGTCGCAGCGTCGCCTCTTCCTGGACGAAATTGAGAGCTGGCGCGGGTGACCGCTCGAAGATCGACTGCCTGCCCATCCGCGCGGCGACGCCGCGCTCCACTTCATCTTGCGAGAAGGCGGGTTGCCGCATCTCGAACAACGCCCGCATGTGCTCTTCCGTCTGCAGCAGCCCATGGATGTTGTGGTTGCTGTACAGGCCGATCTCGACTGCCTGCGCCTCCAGTTTCGCCAGATCCCTGGCCTTCTTCGGGTACCGAGCCTTCTCCATCTCCTTCTTCATCGCGGAGACAAGCCCACCCGCCCCAAGGACCTCATCCACCTTGTCCAGATACTCGGGCCGAGGAATCCGCGCCCCGCGCTCGATCTTCCGGATCAGGTCCTCCCCGTACCCGATGGCCTCACCGAACTCGGCCACGCGGAGGCCCGCCGCCTCGCGCCGCAGCTTGAGATGGTGACCGACCGCCTCGACCACCGCGCTGATCTCGTCCTCGGGGTCGACGTCCCAACCCGGGTCATCTGCCGCGTCGTTACGCCTCGCACCATCGCGTTCCACGTCCACCGCGCCACCTCCGACGTGCCGTCCAAACTCAACGCGCACTCGTACCCAGACGTCACCCGGGACAGCCAGGACAAGCCGGGACAAGCGCCGGACAAACGCGGTACGCACAGCCCGCACCGCTATTCACGGTACGCACGCACGGCCACGCTGAGTGACGTGAATCAAGAAACCATCCGGCTCGGGGCCGCGATCCCCGCACGCCAGTTCACGATCCTCCTGTCCGCCACGCGTAGAGGAGCCCGCCTGGCACGACTGCTGGCAGCCGAGCAACTCCGGTCGTGGGGACGGCCGTTCGAGTCGCCGGAGCACATCGTCGCGGAGCTGGCAAACAACGCCGCGCTGCACGGTCACGTACCCGGCAGGAGCTTCCGACTGTCCCTGACGCTCACCGAGACGAACACGCTCCGTATCGAGGTGACGGACGCGAGAGCGGATCACCGCCCACCGGAAGACCCTGAACTTGCCTTGTACGACGCGGAGTCGGGCCGAGGCTTGCTCCTGGTCGCAGCGCTGGCGGACCGATGGGGTACGGAGCTGGGCCCGCCCCCGTGCAAGACGGTCTGGGCGGAAATCGCCGTCTCCCACCCCACCACGCGACCGGATCGAGGCTTCCACGGCCCGGTGGACCAGCACCCGGCGGGGCGGGGCATCAAAGACGTAAGAAACGAGGGAAAGAACCCCTCCAACCCTCCCCAAACCCCACGCCATCACCCGCACGGGTGATCAACCCCAACTCAACTGGCGTTTCTGCCAGTTCACGGTGCAGGCTCAGCCTCGACAACCACAGACATGAGACGGCCCCCGCCGGGACTGGCATCCCGAGGCGAGGGCCTGACACCGAGGAAGAAGTACCTTCCCGATGACTAACCAGCAGCTTAACGCGCCCTCGTGCGCCCTGCCCTCTGTTCCCACCTCCGGCATCCGGCACGACAACCGTCGCCACCCGGAGCGCTTCACCGTGGTCGGCAACCACCTCACCCAGCACCGTGAGCTCTCCCTCACGGCGATCGGCCTGGCTGCCCACATCCAGTCGCTGCCCGCGGGCGCCAAGGTCACGATCAAGTGCCTGGCAGGCCGCTTCGCCGAAGGCGAGGTCCGCATCGCCGCGGCGCTGCGCGAACTGGAGACCCACGGTTACCTGGCCCGCACGCGGGAGCGTCTGCCGTCGGGCCAGGTGATCACGCGAACGGTGTCGTACAACAACCCTCCCGCGATAAGGGCCAAGGTCAGTTCACGACCTACGGCACCCACAGCGCACAGGATGCCGCCGCAACCGAGGCCGACCACCCCAGCCCTTCGTAACGAGACTCCCCCCGAAGCACACCGCCCCGCCACGGCTCTCCTCGCCGACCTGCGCCGCCACGACCCCCGCCTCCTGCTCGCCGAACGCGACGTACGCCGACTCGCCCCGGCAGCCGCCGCCTGGCTGGACCGAGGGATCACCCCGGAAGCGGTAAGCCGTACGCTCACAGCGGGCCTCCCCACCACCCCGATCCACCACCCGGCGGCCCTGCTGGCCCACCGCCTGACGGAGCTCCTCCCACCCCAACTCCCACCAGCCCAGCCGTCGCCCCGCCCGGACCCCCTCCAGAACTGCGACCACTGCGACCGCGCCTTCCGCGCCCCGGAGCCGGGCCACTGCCGCGAGTGCGCAGCGTCCCTCGCCACGGCTGCGGCGTAGAGGGCGTAGGCCATTCGACCGTGAGATCAACTCAGCTGGATCTGTTCAACAGCTGCAATCGAGTGGGCGAGTTCGTCGCCGTCGGTCTTGAGCTTGTCTGCCGTGAAGGGCTCCTGGACCTCGCCTGGGTCAGCTGTTTCAGGGGCTTCAGCGGTTCACGGACTGGATCTCCTGTACGGGAATCCGCTGCGTCGCCCCGAAGGAGCCGGACGGCAGCGTGCCGCCCTCGCCCGTGCTGCTGGACCAGCGGATCTTCCACGTGAGCGTGGCCCGCAGGGCGTACGCGTCGTCCGTGGCCGTGGAGCGCAAGTACGTCACCCCGCACGGCGGCACCTCATCGGCCTTGCCCCGCGCATACGGCTCCCCGATGCCGCCGCCCTCGCGGATCGCGCACCCTCCCGACGCGGGGAAGCGGGTCGCGTCAGGCGTGCCCGGGTCGATGCGCAACGACTCCGGCTCGGCTGTCGTCGTCGCCGAGAGGCCCGTGCCGGGCAGGCTCGCGGTGACGGTGATCTTCTTGAACCTGGCCTTGTCCAGCCAGACCCAGGTCGGCAGGTTCACCGTGGACCTGCCGCGCGGGGCCATCTTGATCTCGGTGCCGGGGACGGGGAGTTCGTCGTACGCGTACGCGGCGAGGGTCTCCGGAGAGGCGGCAAGGGGTTCTTCGGGGGTCTTGCCCTCGTCCACCCAGAAGGGCTGCCGGTCGCACGACGTCGCCTCGGGGTCACCCTCGCGGTTCGGGTTGACCACCGCCGCCCAGAACATTCCCTCGCCTTGCTTGGAGAGGTTGAAGTTCTTGTACGGGTGGCCGTCCTTGTAGCGGTGCTCCAGAGCGTCGCTGATGGCGTAGCCGATCCCGCCGACGAGCGGAGCGCTCGCCCCGAAGGTGCGCCATGCCTTGACGGTGCTCTGGATCTCCTTCGGAGAGAACGCGGGTTCGTACCAGCATGCTGGGGGCGTCCAGTCGACCCCCGTTGGGGACAGTGAGCCGGTGATGGAGACGTGGTCTGCGCCGGCACCGTGAACCGAGGTCTGCACACTGGTCTGCGCGGTGATGACGCGGCCGTTCGCTCCTCCTTTCGCCTCGCTGCCGACTCCTCCGTCGTTGCTTCGGTTGGCCCACGTCGGCGGTGCCGCCTGCAACGCCATCAGCAAGGTGGTGCCTACGGTCAACGCGAAGGCTGCGGTGCGGTGAACGCTCATGGGCGGCAGGCCTTGCTGCCTCGCTCCGAAACGCTCTTGGTGACCTGCCACACGCCCTTGGCGTTCTTCCTCAACCGGTCGTTGTAGAAGACGTACGAATCCTTCGTGACCGGGGTGACATTGACCTTCTTGGTCTTGAGGTCCTTGGTGTAGCCCTTGGACTCGTCCCCGCAGTAAGTGAGCCCAGCCGAACCGTCCTCGCTGAACGACACCTCGCGACCGACATAGCGCACCGTGCCCGTCACTGTGGTGCCCTCCTCGACGAAGCCGCCGATCCAGTCCACCGAGTCCAAGTAGGCCGAGCCCTTGCTGTAGAAGGCCACCGCCTTGGACCTCGGGTGCTGATCGCCGATCGCCGCGTCGATGGCGCGCAAGTACTCGGCGTTGTCACGCAACACCGCGTCAGTTCTCGCGTCGCCCGTCGACCGGGGACTGAAGACCAGCTTGTCGCCCTGCGGCAGCGACACCTTGGGGCGCACGATCCCGTCGTCCGCCGGGGACGTCTCGGGTGAGGCCTCCGCCCCCTCGCCCACACCGGCGATCTCATCAGTGACCTCGGGCTCCGCGCTTCCACCGCACCCAGCCACCAGTACCGCTGCCACTGCCACACCAACCAGCGGCGACATCACTCTCGTACGCATCCGGACCTACCTCCAGCAAAGGGGGACAGGCGGTAAAACCTGCCGCCCCCGCCGAAGGTCACCAGATGATCCACCACCCCCGGAGTGAAAGTCCGATGAGTCAGGTGACCCTCCGGGTGGACGCGGCGGATGAGGCAAGGAGCCCTGGACCTCCATGTCCCCTGGGCGCCTCCAGGGCCCCCTGGGCCTCCGGGGAGCCCGGCAGCCGCGAGCCGCACCGCACCCCAGCCCCACAACCCCCTTCCGTAGCATGGCCCCCAACGATTCGGGGAGGACCCACCATGGACGAGCTGGCGCCGGACGACGCCCGCGAGATAGCCGGATACCGTCTGCGCGCCCGCCTGGGCGAGGGCGGTATGGGCGTGGTCTATCTGTCGCACACCCGCGGCGGCCAGCCCGTGGCCCTGAAGGTCGTGCGGCGGGAGTACGCGCAGGACCCCGAGTTCCGGCAGCGCTTCGCGCAGGAAGTCACCGCCGCTCGGCGCGTGCAGGGGCCCTACACCGCGCCCGTACTGGACAGCTTCACCGAGGGGCCCGAGCCCTGGCTCGCCGTGAGTTACGTTCCCGGGCCTTCCCTCTCCTCCGCGGTGTACCAGCACGGAGTGCTGCCTGTACCGACCGTCCTGCAGCTCATGGCCGGCATCGCCGAAGCCCTGCAGAGCGTCCACGCCGCCGGTGTCATCCACCGCGACCTCAAGCCCTCCAACGTCCTCCTTGCCGCCGACGGCCCCCGGGTCATCGACTTCGGCATCGCCCGCGCCGCCGACACCACCGCGCTGACCGGCACGGACGTACGCCTCGGCACGCCCGCCTACATGGCGCCCGAACAGGCCATGGGCGGTGACGTCACCCCGGCCCTCGACGTCTTCGCGCTCGGTCTCGTCGCCTACTTCGCCGCGACCCGGCAGCATCCGTTCGGCGACGGCTCCTCGCACGCGCTGCTGTATCGCATCGTCTCCAATGAGCCCGATCTCTCCGCCTGCCCGGAGCAGTTGCGCCCCCTGATCGCTGCCTGCCTTGCCAAGCAGCCCGGCTCCCGGCCCACCCCTGCCCAGCTCGTCGAGGCGTGCGCCACGCTCGCGGGTACTTCTGGGCTCGCCCGCCAGGAGGGCTGGTGGCTACCGCCCGCCGTGGCGCAGCAGATCGCGCAGCAGGAACGGGAGCAGACGATGCTGCTGCGTGACTCCGGGGTTGCGGGGGCTCCGGGGGGAGCCGGAGCTGCGGGGGCTCCGGGAGCGGCGGGGCACGCTGTCGTGCCGCCGGTTCCGACCCAGCCCGCACACTCCCCCGGCTTCGCGTACGCCGCCGCCGTCCCTACCCAGCCCGCACACACCCCGGGCGCCGCCTTCGTCGCCGCCGCGCCGACCGCGCCCGCCTATGCGCCGCCCTCCGCCCCGACCACGGGCGGCAAGCGTCGCCGTACGCCGCTCATCGCCGCGCTTGCCGTTGTGGGGGTGCTCGCCGTGGGGGGTGGCTCCGTCGCCGCGTACCAGCTCTTGGGGGGCGAGGGGGGTACGGATGACAACTCGGCTGGTGGCCAGTCCAGTTCAGAGGTCGGTGGCAAACCTGGTGGCACCGGTGACGCGTCGGCGGAGGACAAGCCGGAGAAGGCGGCCGACGCTCCGAAGAACGAAGCGGGGTGGCAGGTCAGCGCCCAGAACAAGCCGCTGACCTTGCGGGCGCCCAAGTACGACCCCAACTCCGAAGACGTCGGCTACGACGCCAGTTGCCGGCCCTCTGACGTCACCGAGCTCAACATCAATGACCTGGAACTCCACCTCAATCAGAAGTTGGCGGCGACCTCCGGCCCTCGGATCACGTACGAGGACTGCGCGGACCCCCTCAGCAGCAACGGCATCCGCCTCGCCGACGAAAGCGGCGCGTTCAGCGTCACGACCGAGGAACGCCCCACCCCCAGCGCGTGCCGCGCCACCGCGCGCGAGGCCAACCTGCCCAACCCCATCCCGCTGAAGAAGATCCGGAACGACTCGCTCCTCAAGGTGCACACCGGCATCTGCGTCGAGTCCAGCGACGGACCCGTCACTCACCTGTGGATCACCAAGGTCAACAAGGAGCCGGAGAACGACAATCTCCGCTCCTACGTGGTGACAGCAACCCAGTGGAAACCCGAGGTGTAGACGGAGGCAGGGCGGAGGCAGGGCCGAGACGCGGACGGCCGTCCGACACTCAGCCGACCGCGTTCTCCGCGACCGCGCGCCCATGCACCGTCACGTCACCGCCGTAGAACATCCCGGTGAACACCGGGCTGTAGGTCATCTGAACCTCGACCTCGACCTGGTTCGCGTTCGCCGTCACGCAGTGCGTCGCCGCGACGTCCGCGCCGCGCATGCCCGCCGAGCGGGCGAACTGCTGTGCTCGCGCACCGCAGTTCTCGAAGTTGATGGGTGCGCCCTTGGCACCTTCGTAGATGCCCTCGGTGTCGAGGTCCTGCGCGGCGTAGCGCGCGGCCTGTTCCGCGATGTCGGCGGCCCTCTCCCGCTTGGAGATGGACAGGCCGCCGTCGATGACGAAGGCCGAGAGCGAGAGGAAGACGAGCGCGAAGATGATGACGGCGCCCGCGCCCGAGCCACGGTCGTCGAGGCGTTCGCGGCGGGCGTCGGCCCATGCACGTATACGAGGAGCGATACTCACGCCGACCTCCGGTAGGGGTCCAGCGAGGAGCTGAAGCTGGCCTTCAGCGTCGTCTCCATGTCGAGGCCGAGGATGCCCAAGCCCCTTACTTGACAGCTCACTTCGACCGTGAAGAACGTGCCGGATTCGAAGCCGTTGCTCGTTTGGGCAACGCCGATCGGCCCGACGCACATGCCTTCGAGATCGGCCTCTGCCGCCGCCCTCGCTTCGTTCATCGCCGTGCCCTGGTCCTTCTGGATCGAGCCGGCACGCGCGGCGTCACGTGCCGCGCCGTCAACGCCTCCCCGGGCGTCGACGAGCTGACCGAAGGCCACCAGAATCAGGATGAAGAGGATCATCACGGGGGCGAGGATGACCACCTCGATGGTCGAGAGGCCGCGGTCCGTCCTGAGGTCGAGCGCGCGGGGCCGACGAAGGGCACGTGCCCATGCGTTCCTCATCAGCCGCCCTCCCCCTCCTCCACGAACCGCTCCACCGGTCCGGACGACTGTGCGCGCACCGTCATGTCGAGGCCGGGAAAGACGGACGGCACCTTCGCGGTGATCTCCACGCCGACCGTGTTCGCCTTCGGCTCGACGGTCTTCACGTCCGGACTGAGCACCAGCTGAGGCCCCAGCTGCTGGATGTAGTCGCCGACCACGTCGCGTGCATCGCCCCGCCAGCCGCCCGGGTTCTCGTCGGCGGTCGCACGGGCCTTGCGCGCGCCCGCCTGGGCCGCGGCCTGGGCGACATGGTCCGCGAAGAAGTACAGCGCGAACTGCACCGTCGCGAAGATCATGAAGAAGAGGACCGGAGTCAGCAGCACGAACTCGATCGCAGTCATGCCGGATTCACCGCGGGTGGAGGCTGCCTCCACCCTGCGGCGCACCCATCGCTTCACGCGCCCTCGCACTCGTCCCCGCCTTCGCTCCCCGGTCAATGCCTGATCAGCAGGTGCCGTCAGCGTCCGCGCCCTCGATGCAGTCCTTGACGTCTTCCGCGCCGCCCTTCAGGGCACCGTTGATGACGGCGGCGACCACGCCGACGATCGCCACGACGACCGCCGAGATGATGACCCACTCGACCGCGGACGCACCGCGGTCGAGCTCGCCCGAGCGGGCACGCTGCACGCGGCCCTTCAGGAAGGTGACAAGGAAGTCCACAGCCGGGATGCCGGTGTTGAAGTTCCGTCCATTCATGGTGAGTTGTCCTCTCAGGAGTGGGGGGAGTTGTCGGGCCGCCCCCGTCGGCCGGCCCGTCCGTCGCCGTAAAAGTTCGCTAGACCTGGAACACACGCATCGCCGCCGGGAAGATGAGGAAGACCAGGAAGCCCGCGCAGAGAAGCAGCTGAGCGACGAGCATCGACTGCGACTTCTCGCCCGCGCTGCCTTCGATCTCGGCCATTTCGCGGTGGCGCATCGTCTCCGCACGGGAGGCGAGCGACTCGCGCACCTTGGCTCCGTCGTCGGCCACCAGGCCGAGAGAAGCCGACAGGTCCTTGAGCTCTTCGACACCCAGCTGCTCGCCGAGCGAGCCGAGAGCCTGCCACTGGCTGATGCCGGTGATACGCGCATCGGCCAGAGCACTTCGGATACGTTTCGTCGCCCATCCGTCGGAGATCTCCGCCGCCGCCATCAGTGCCTCGGGGAGGCCCCGGCCACCCGCCAGGCTCATCGACACCAGGTCCAGATAGGCGCCGATGACCCGGCGCAGGTCGCGCCGCTTGTTGGCGGCGTCCCTGCGCACTTCGAGGTCGGGAAGGAAGAAGAAGAGAACGCCGAACATCAACGCGAGCCACACGGGGATGATCGGACTGCGGCCGACCCCCAGGGTCCAGATGATGGCGAACATGAACGGCCCGAAGAAGACCCCCGTGGCCGCCAGCAGCGTCTTCGTCGCCAGGAACTTCTCCCAGCTCCGGTCGAGCACCGCCAAGTCGGCCCGCAGTGAGCGCTGTTCCCAGCCCTGCTCGAGGTAGAACTCGGCGACCCGCTCGCCCACCCGGGCGCGCGTCGAATCCAGTCGGCCGGCCTTCTGGCCGTCACCGGCCGGCGAACGGTGCGACTCGTACGCCGCCCCCCGAGCCCGCATCGCATCGATCCGCGCCACGGTGGCGACCGCACTCCGCTTGGAGGGCATCAGCGCACGTACGAGGGCATAGATGCCCAGGCCCATGATGGCGCCGATCACTATCGGCATCGTCAGGCTCATCGGCGTACCCCCTCCGGATTCGAGTAGCCGGACTGACCGGGCTGGCCGGGCTGACCAGGCTGGCCGTACGGACCCGCCGGCCCCGTCAACGGCGCCTGCTGCTCACCGGCACCAGGCCCGGCTCCAGGCCCCGCCCCCGGCCCCCGAGGCCGCACGAACTGCACCCCAGGCTCATCCCGGACCAGGAAGCGGTCCGGCGTCTCCACCGTCGAAAGCTTCCGCAGCCACCAGAAGCCGAGTGCGAACAGGCCGCAGACACAGGCCAGTACGAGCTGGCCGACCGGCGTGCCGTACGGCGCGACGAAGTCGCGGTTGAAGATGGAGAGGCCGAGGACGAACGCGATCGACACCGCGACCACGATCTGCACCGACCGCCGCGTCGACGCCCGCTGCGCCATCACGCGCTGACGCATGTCGACCTCTTCGCGGGCCGACTTGGCCAACGCACCCAACACCTGGCGCAGGCCAGGGCCCCGCAGCTTCGCGTTCAGGATCAGTGCCGCCACGATGATGTCCGCCGACGCGTCGTCGATCTCGTCGGCGAGGACCTGAAGGGCCTCGGGAAGAGGGGTACGAGCCCTCAACCGGTCCACCAGCGCGTCCAGATGCGGACGCAGCACCGGAGCCGCCGCCCGCGCCGAAGCGGGGATCGCCTGCTCCAGGCCTACCGCGCCCGCGATGGTGTCGCGCAGCGACTCCGTCCAGGCGGCGAGGGCCTCGACGCGCTTCATCTGCGCGCGCTCCTCAGCGGCTCCGCCGAAGAGCTTGTCCCAGAAGAAGACGAGGATGCCGGACGCGATGCCCGCCACCGCCCAGCGGGTCAGGAGGAGCACCACCAGGCCTACGCCGATCGCGAGCGAGCCGCGGCGGCCCGCGAACCGGATGAGTTCGCTCATCCGCTCGCTTGCCTTCTGCTTCTCGTGGTCCGGCTTCACCGGCAGACCGCGCAGCGCGATCGCGAGGACCGCGAGGCCACCGCCGACCGCGAGGCCGCAGCCCAGCGCGTACAGGACGGGCAGCGAGAAAAGGCCGCCCATCGAGCCGAGTTCGCCCAGAGCAGCAAGCTCCAGTGAGTTCATGTCGTGCTCACCCCCATTGCCCGGCGGGGCGGTAGCCGAACGCGGCCAGGTCGTCCATGCAAGCTATCGGCGCGTGCGCGAGGACCTGCCCGTTGGCGGCCTCCGCGAAGACCTCACTGGACAGGACGCGGCCGTCGACGCCGTTGACCTCGCGGACCGAGGTCACCATGCGCTGGAGCTTGCCGCCGGTCTGGTAGTTGTTGCGCCGCTGGATGAAGACGACGAAGTTGACCGCTCCGGCCACCAGCATCTGGCTCGCCTCGATGGGCAGCCGTTCGGTGGCCTGGAGTGCGTACGTCGAGATGCGGTTGAAGACCTCACTCGAACTGTTGGCGTGGATCGTGGAGAGCGAGCCGTCGTTGCCCTGCGACATCGCGTTCAGCATCGTCACGATCTCGTCGCCGAGGACCTCACCGACGATGACCCTGGAGGGGTTCATACGGAGTGAACGGCGCACGAGCTCCGCCATCGAAATCTGGCCCTGGCCCTCGGAGTTGGGCAGGCGCTCCTCGAAGGCGACGACGTTCGGGTGCAGGTCGGCGTACTGGTCGAGGCCGAGTTCCAGGGCTCGCTCGACGGTCACCAGACGCTCGTGCGGCGGGATCTCGTTCGCGAGCGCCCGAAGGAGCGTGGTCTTTCCGGCGTTCGTCGCGCCCGCGATCATGATGTTCTTGCGGGCCCGCACCGCGCACGCCATGAAGTGCGCGATCTCGGGGGTCACCGTGCCGTTGCCCACCAGGTCCGACATGAAGACCTTGCCCATGCGGGCACGTCGGATGGAGAGCGCGGGGCGCCGCGTGACGTCCATGACGGCCGACAGACGCGAGCCGTCGGGCAGCCGGAGGTCGAGCTGCGGGTTCGCGGAGTCGAAGGGGCGGGACGAGAGTCCCGAGTAGGCGCCGAGGATCTGGATGAGCTCGATGAGCTCCTCGTCGGTCTCGGCGACCGGGTCGGCCTTGGCCTCGCGCCCGTCGGCGTATCCGACGAAGACCTGGTCGTACCCGTTGATGTCGATGTTCTCGACCTCGGGGTCGTCGAGCAGCGGCTGAAGCCGTCCGACGCCGAAGAGCGCGGCGTGCACGGCGGCCGCGTACTTCTCCTCGGTCTCGGCGTCCAGCGGGGTGCGCCCGGCGTTGATCTCTATCCGGGCGTACTCCTCCAGGATCTGGGCGATGACGGCGCGGGCGTACTGCCGCTCGTCCTCGCCCGACATGGGGGTGACGCCGGAGACCTGGTCGAGGCGGCGCTGCTCGGCGATGCGGTCACCGGCGTCCTGCCGGAACCGCTTCACCAGCTGGTGATCGACGGGCACGGTCATCGGCCGGCCCCGTGCGTGCCTTGCATGCCCTGCGTTCCCTGCGTGCCTTGCATGCCCTGCGCGCCGTGCATGCCCTGCGAGCCATGCATGCGCTGCGTGCCCGCGGCCGGGTTGGCCCAGGCGGCGCCGTACTGCTGGTACAGGTCGACGGCCACCTTGCGGGCCGAGCGGATCAGCATCGACTTGTCGAGCCTGCCGCGCTTGCGGCCTGCCAGCTGCTCGGCGCCCGCCGGGTCGTCGGCGAGCGTGCCGACGACGCGGGCGCCGGTCTGCGCGGCCACCAGCATGTCGTTGACCTGGTGGACGAGCTTGGCGGAGGTCGAGGGGTCGGCGATCAGGAGTACGCCGATGAGCGGGGTCGCCAGCGAGGCGGCCCCACGCGATCCGCCGTGCAGCTTGGCGGCGAGTGCGGAGGCACGGTCGCGTACGCGCGCGATGGCCTCGGGCTCGGTCCGCGAGACGAGCAGCACGAGGGCCGCCTGCGGGAAGAGCTCGACGGCAGGGGTGTCCCCACTGATGCGACCACAATCAGCAATCACATCGGCGGGCGCATGCGGGGAGTCGGCGAGCTGGGAGAAGGCGCGGCCGAGAGTCGGCCAGAGGCCCGCGAGCCCGGCGGCCTGCTCGGCCACGCCAAGACCCACGAGGACTTCGAGCCCGCCCGACAACGGCTGCGTGTGGTCCCAGAGTTGATCGGGCACGAGGCCGCGGCGCGCGGTGGCCGCGATGCTGAGCATCCCGGTGTTGGGGTTGAGCGGTCCGCCGTGCGCGGCGGCACTGCGGTAGATCAGGTCGCCGCCCGCGGGGTCGGTCTCCGCGACCAGGACGCGCCGCGGCCAGACGGCTGCGAGCGCGACGGCTGCGGTGGTGACGCCGGGAGACCCCTTGTCGGCGGCGAGAGCAATGAGCGCCATGTCTCTTCTACTCGCCTCTAGTTGCCGTTGGGAGACACTTGGACGAGAGAGACGGCGCCCGCGGACGCGGCCCTGGTGACGGCGGCGGCGTCGGCGGTGTCCACCTGGAGCGTGACGCCGAGGGCGCCGGTGCTCACGGTGGCGTCGCTCTTGTCCGCGACGGAGCTGACGCGGGCGGCGGAGACGATGGGCGAGTCACTCGCGCCCGTCCCGGCGGAGCCGCCGGTCTCCTTGTCGTCACTGGACCCGGAGGAAGCGGAGTCGCCGACCTGGTAGACGTCCACGGTGTCACCGGTCTTCAGGCCCTGCGCCGGGTACTGCCCTTCCTTGAGGGAGACGCCGACGGCGGACTTGCCCGCGGGCAGGCCGCTCTTGCTGGAGAACATCTCACCGACGGCCACGGCACCCTTGGGGATGGTGTTGGTGGCCTTCAGCTTCTTCAGCCCGTCGACCTGCGACCACTTGACGTAGTTGATGCTCGCGTCGTCGGCGACCATGACGGAGGTGACGTTGCTGTCGCTCACGGACTCCCCCGCGGGGATGTCCGCCGTGACCTTCACGACCTCCACTCGCTCGCCCGCGCGGAGCACGAGGACGGTGGCACCGAGGGCGCCGACGAGGATGAGCAGAACGGCCAGGGCGGCGAGGGCCGGTTTGCGCTCGCGAGGCGGCGCGGGAAGGCGCTCACCGACCGCTGGCTGAACCGGCGCGGCGGAACGGTTGCTGCCCGCCCCCGTACGCTCTTGGATCTTCACGCAACTGCTCCCCGCACGCCCAAGAAGTTTCGGTCATTTTCAGACACTCGCGACTCTCTTCGCCCGCCTCGGGCGGGCTATTCAGCCCCAGGCACAGTGTCAAGTCATCGCACCGTATCAGCAGCACATAAGCCCCTCAAGGCGCGCTGAGACTGCCACGGCCCGCACCCCTCATCGTTATCCACGCGCAATCCGTGCTCCATGGTTCCCACGCATTCCGGGATCCGGGGAGGCGAGTAGAAATGTGCATACGCGAATACCCGCCCTTTGTGCAACGGGCGTTCGCAGGGCGCGGTGATGCGGAACACCTACGGTGCGGTGGCCGATGAACATCTGATCCGTCAGCCGGACGGATGACGCCGGGAGGGATGGCGGTGGTTCCCGGGTGAACCCGCTGAACCCTCACCCCTCCTCCCCCGTCTCACACTCCGGTACGTCAAGGCCGCAGCAATGGTGGGTCAGTCGACGTACCGCGACAGATGTTCCTGCTGTGCTCGACACGGAAGAGAAATTCAACCCCCATGAGACTTTCCTTTCCCGCGCCCTCGCATCCCGCGCATCCCTCGCACGTACGCCGTACCTCACGTAGGGCGTCACGCAAGACCATGGCGGCAGCCGGCGTAGCGACGGCGGCACTTGCCATGCTGGCCACCAGCACGACCACCGCGCACGCGATCATCGGAGGCACCGAAGTCTCCAACGACGCCTACCCGTTCATGGCCGCAGTCATGGACAAGGGATCAGGCAGCGCACTGGACCGTCAGTTCTGCGGCGGCAGCCTGGTCACGGCGGACACGGTCATGACGGCGGCGCACTGCCTGGTGAACGACGCGGGCAAGCCACTGAGCCCGAAGAAGCTCCAGGTGGCGGTGGGCCGCACGGTCCTCTCTGCCTCGGGCCAGGGCCAAGTACGGAATGTGGCCAAGGGCGGCGTGGTGGTGCACCCGCGCTACCTCAAGGGCCAAGAGGCGTATGACGTGGCATTCATCCAACTCAGCAAGCCGGTGAAGGGCATCTCGCCGATAGCCCTCCCCACGCAGGGCACGGACGCCCTGATCCGTCCGGGCCAGAAGGCCACGGTCACGGGTTGGGGAAACACGGACACGGAGCTCCCCAACACCCCGGACCGCCTGCGCCAGGTAAAGGTCCCGATTCTCTCCCACGCGGAATGCGGGACGAGTTACGGGGAGTACGACTCAAAGGTCAACTTCTGCGCGGGAGTCGAGACGAAGGACTCCTGCCAGGGCGACAGCGGCGGCCCCATCTTCCGCGACGTACCCGGCCGCAGGGCCCCGATCCAGATCGGCGTCGTGTCATACGGCGATGGGTGCGGGGCGCAGGGGGCTCCGGGTGTGTACGCGTCGACGAGCTCGTCGAAGCTGTGGAAGACGCTGGATGAGTCGGCGGCGGGGAAGAAGGTGAAGCGGGGGTTGAACCGGCGCTGAGCCTGAGCTGAGCTCAGCTGACGCACTGGTCAGGCGGGCGGAGGGGGGAAGGTTGCCCGCCCCCCCGCCCGTTGACTGCCGACGATGGGACGACCGGCGAGCGACTCCTCGACTTGATGCTGGAGCCCAAGCGGCACTCGGCGGGGGCTGTGCTCCCCGTCGCAGATTCAGCTTCGCTCATCGACGTGTACGTCCAGGCCTGGGCACCCCCCCATGGGGTGCCCCTCCAACAAGCGCTGGGCCAGGCAGAAGCCGCCAGCTCCGGCCAGCAAAGGCCGGGGCCGATGCGGTCCTCATCGTCGGAGGCGAGGACGAGGGCACGGGAGTCCGTCAGTCCGGACACGGTGAACATGGGCCATGCCGACCTGTCGTGCAACCGCTCCAGGGCGGCGCCGGCGGCTCCATGGAGCGGCGGCGGTGTGAGCGTCGGATCGCCGCCCCGCATCATCGTGATACGTGGCCTACTTCTCTGCCCGCTGAGGGCCCACCACCGGGTTGCCGGCAAGTGCCGATTCGACTTCGTGTTGAAAGAACTCGAAGTTGGAAAGGGCGAAAACGCCGCAGGGTTCAGCCCGTTCAGGGATACGACGGTCGTTCTCGTCGACGTAGTCCTTGTAGTACGCGTCATAGAAGCAGTGCTGCTCCAACAGGTCGTCCGGAGTCAGTTCCGCATGTGTCACCGTACGGAAATACCCCTTGTGCCAGACCCAACCCAAAGTGAAGAACGGTGGCATGAGCAGCCGGTCAGGCGTGAGCTGCGTCAGATCAGGTGTCTGGTCGGCCGACGGAATGTCGTAGAGGTACGCGAGGATGCCGCCAGGGAAACGCGCCTCCCTGGTCGTCTCCCCCACCTTGACGATGCGGCCGAAACGATAGCTCTCGTCCTCCAGTTGAAGCACGAACACGTCACCAGGCGCATGCTGCCTGCGTTGGCCCTTCATCTTCTTCAATTCCATTACCAGCATCCCTTTCACTGACCAGACACCAATGACGTCAGGCCATGAATATTCGTCCCCACCTCAGAGCCGCATCGAAGTGCGACCTCTTCGGGGATATGGAGTTGATCTGACCGATGGGTACACCGTTCTTACTCCTACTCAGTCCCGATGCACGGACATCGTGAATGAGGCCCTGCTCGATCGCCCTTGCCTGCCACTTCTTGAGACCGACGGCCCCGGGCACCGGAACTAGCTGCGCGATCCCATAGTTCTTGGCTACGTGCTGAGCCTCTCGACGGGCCAGATTGTTGGTGATGCCCGCATAGATGATGTTTTGGTTGGCATCGAGGCCATGGTAGACGAGGTACCCGCCCTGGTTGTTCCGCATCTGCCAGGCCTTGCGCGCCAGAGTCTTCAGACAGGGCGCGAGACCAAGGGCGTCGATCCATGCCAGCGGGTTGAGTACAAACCCGTGGTTGTTGTCCTGGGGTGTCAACCCCAGGGGGTCAGGGGACGTGTACTGGACTGATTCAGGGTCGTAATAGCGAGCGAAATTGTAATGCCATTGGGTTTCCGCGTCGAAATACTGGCCCGGGAAACGCAGGGGGCATGACGCCTCTGCGGGTTTCGTCCCCGTTCCCGCAGGCTCTCCCCACAAGGACGTGCTGTTGCGCCAGCGGATTTCACCATTCGCCGATACCAGTTCCGTCGGCGTCCCTACCGAATTGGCAACGATCGCATAGAACTCCTCGTCGAACGCGTCCTGCGAGGGATTCTGATCAAGCTGGAATAGAGCGGTATGCGTTTCCGGCTCGTAGTCCCAGGTCCGGGTCGCCCCGCTGTTGACGCAAGACTCCTCGGCCAAGTACTCGCCGTCCCAGACGAAGATGACATGGTCTTCTGGCCCTTCACCGCCGGAGACCTTCCGCTTGGCTATACGGCGACCGAGGGCGTCGTAGTCGTAGGTCCAGGTGCCGCCATCCGGTGCTTCGACGGCGACCAGTCGGTTCTCGGCATTCCACCGGTACGTCCAGATCTTCCGCAGCCCCGAAAGCGTGCGGCGGATCCGCCTGACGACCCGCCCCTCGGCGTCGTGTTCGTAGGTCGAGCGGCCCGTTCGCTTGACCAGGGTTCCCCGCGTCTCACGCACGTCCGCGTTCACAGCCGGGGACGTTCCCGTACCCGCGGACGAGATGTTGCCCATGGCGTCATAGCCGTACCGCTCGTGCCAGGCGGGGCCATCCACGGCCGTCACACGGCCCGACCTGTCGAGCGTGTAGTCCCGCGTACCGGTGCGAAGTTCGTCGACGGCGGAGAGCAGGCCACCGGGTGCATAGGCATAGCGGCGGCGCTCCAACACGTCAGGGTTGCCGTGACCATCAGCATCCGCCGGACGTGCCTGACCGGTGGTCCGGAGCACGCTCTGCTCCCTCAGGTTGTGGTCCGGCTGCCACCGCTGAGCGAGGAGGGCCCCGGCTCCAAGACTGCGTGCCACCTCGCGGCCCGCACCGTCGTAACGGAACAGCAGCGCATGGGGGCCGACGACCAGACTGGTCGGCCGACTCTCCGTGTCGTACGCCCATCGGGAAACCGCACCTGATGGGGTGCCACGCGCAGTGCGGCGCCCGAGCGCGTCGTACTGGGAGACAACGGCCCGCCCGTTGACGGTCTCCCTGGTGATTCTGCCGAGCGGATCACGCTCCAGGGTCACTTCAGCGGTCGCGTTCCGGGCCCAGGTGACCTGGCCGGCCGCGTTGTAGCGGTATGTGGACACCTCACCGTCGGGTGTCCGACGCTCAATGATGTTCCCGACGGCGTCGAGGGTGAAGTCGACGGCCTCCCCTGCCCCGTTCTCCCTCCCGACGATCCGGTCCGCTTCGTCGTAGCTGTACGTCCGGGTGACATCATCGAAGTCCGATTCGGCGACCAGGCGGCCCGCGGCGTCGAAGTCGTACGTCCAGCTACGTCCCTCGGGGTTGGTCACGGCGATCAAGCGCTGCTCAGTGTCATAGACGTACCGGTGCACTGAGCCGTCCGGGTTCCGGCGTGACGCAGGCAGGTCGAAAGCACCGATCTCGTGCTGTGTCGTGCCCCGGAACGGATCGTGGTGCGCGAGTTCGTTGCCCTCCGCGTCCCACTCCCACGTCTCACGGCTGCCGTCCGTGTGCTCGTGGAAGGTAGGCCATCCCTCAATGGTGAAGCCCATTCGCGTACGTCGCCCGGACGGGTCCACCAACTCCGAGACCCGTCCGAAAGCGTCACGCACGCAAGCCGTGGTGGCTCCCTGCGAGTCGGTCAACGACAGCGGCAGGCCGACGGGGTCGCAGGTCAGCGTGCGGACGTGCCCGTCGGCGTCGGTGTGCGAGGCGAGGCCTCCGTACTCGGTGTACGTGAAGCGGGTCACCGAACCCGCCGGGTCGACGGCCTCGATGAGGTTGCCGCCGCCGTCGTACCGCTGGAGCCAGACCGCGCCGTCGTCCTCCACCATGCGCTCGGGTAGCCCGAGGGCTCCGTACTCGGTCGTGGTGAGCGAACCGTCCGGGAGACGTAGTGACGTGGCCCGGCCGAAATCGTCGTACGCGAACTCGGTGACCTGACCCAGCGGATCGGTCTGGGACAGAAGGGCGTCGTATCGGTCCCAAGTCCTGGCCGTCAGATGGCCGAAGGGGTCCGTCTCCTCGATCAGTTGGAAAGCATCATTGAACTGGTACCGAGTGTTGTGGCCAAGGGAGTTCGTGGCGACAGTGGTGTGGTTCACGTCGTCGTAGGCGTATGTGTAGTCGAGAATTCCCTCGATTCCCCGCGAGGCCACACATCGTCCGGCGTCGTCGTACGTGTAGCGGTACCAGCTGCCGATGCGGTCGTCCCAGCCGGTGATGCGATGGTGGGCGTCGTAGGTGAACCGAAGCGGCAGGCCGGAGGAGTTGTAGATCTCCGCGAGGTTGCCCTGCTCGTCGTACGCGTAGCGCACGAGCGTCGGTCGGTCGGCGGCGCTGTTCAGTGTCAGCGCTGTGATGCGTCCGGCTTCCGTCGCCACACCGACCCGGTACCCACCGTGATGCGAGACCTCGACGGGCAGCCCGTCCCGGCCGTACGTGACCGTGACGGTGTTGCCGCGACGATCCTTGATCTCGGCGAGCGGAAGTTCCCCCGGCGGCCCGCCGGTCAACGGCCGGAAGCGGAGGGTGAGCCCGTCGTCAGGACGCCGCACCGTGATCCAGCCGTCCTGAGAGCCATCCCATTCGAGGGGCCAGCGTGGGCCTTCCACGGGCAGAACGGGCAGGCCGGCTTCAGGGACGGGATAGTGCAACACCATTCCGTCGTCGACCACGAACCGGACGCCGGTCGCATCCAGCAGCAAGCGTTGATCGAGCGTGGAGGACCAACTCGGACCGAAGAAGCGGCCGGAGCGAAGGCTGCTTCGATGGTTCCTCTCAAGAACAAGAGGCAAGACACCGGGCAGAGAAACATCGGTGGCAGACATGACCATCTCGCCGGTGGACACGTCAACCGGGTCACCACAAGTGAAGAGCTTCTTCATGCTCCGGGCACCGTGACGTGCGCCCTTCCCCAGCCCCTTGGCGCCGAGGGCCAGTCCTTTGAGCCCGGTCTTGAGGCCCTTCATGCCTTTGGCGAGGCCGCGGAGACTGGTGAGGCCCTTCATGCCGGGGATGCAATCGAGGGCGGCGAAGGCGACGTCCAGTAGCCCTGCTTCCCCGTTCGCGTATTTATGGAGGGTGTCGGCCAGGACGACC
>NZ_JBWLKL010000071.1:0-24277 GCF_059026065.1 Streptomyces sp. A18
GGGGTGGAGCAGCTCGGTAGCTCGCTGGGCTCATAACCCAGAGGTCGCAGGTTCAAATCCTGTCCCCGCTACTAAAGACCGAAGGCCCGGATCCAGAAATGGATCCGGGCCTTCGGTGTTTTCCGGCTGTTGCCTCGCCCGACGAGGCCCTCACCCGGTCGGCCCACAGCGGTCGCCCCGCGCCGCCGCTCCGGGAAACCTGGATGAGCGTGGTCATGGATCTGGTCCTGGGCGCGGAATTCGGCAGGAGAAGACCGGTGGGGAAGCGAGGAGGAAGCGGCGGGGGTGGCCCCGAGGCTCCCGACGTCCGGCATGAGCGGGCGCTCGTGCGGGCCCTTCCCATGCTCCTGATCGTCGCCGGGGTGGTCTACGACCTCTCGACCCCGCCCGCGTTCACCGCCGCGCCCCTCTTCACCGCCGCCCCGCTCATCGCGGCCCCCTTCTACTCCTTGCTCAACACCTCCCTCATCGGCGCCTGCTCCTGCGCGGCCGTGCTCGCCCTGCACTTCAAGACCACCGTCGCCACCGACGTCGAAGCCGTCACCGAGCTGCTCACGGTGGCGACCGTCGCCGTGCTCGCCGTCGTCATCAACCGCGTCCAGCGCCGCAGCGACAAACAGCTCGCCTCCGCCCGCTCCATCTCCGAGGCCGCCCAGCGCGCCGTACTGCCGCAGCCGGATCCCCGGATCGGCGGGCTCGATGTCGCGGCGCGGTACGAGGCCGCGGACGCCGACGCCTTCATCGGGGGTGACCTGTACGCCGTGCAGGACACCCCGCACGGCGTGCGCGTCATCGTCGGCGACGTACGAGGCAAGGGCATGGGCGCGGTGGCGGCCGTGGCCGTCGTCATCGGGGCGTTCCGGGAGGCCGCCGAGCAGGAGGCCACGCTGGAGGCGGTGGCCCAGCGTCTTGAGCGTGCCCTCGCGCGTGAGGGCACCCGGCGTGACGGGCTCGACGCCTTCGAAGGGTTCACCACCGCCGTCCTCGCGGAGATCCCGCACGGCGACGGTCGCGTACGCCTCGTCAACCGCGGGCACCCGGGCCCGCTGCTCCTGCGCGGCGACGGACGGTTGTGCGCCCTGTCCGCCAAAGAGCCCGCGCTGCCGCTCGGGATGGGGGACCTGGGCGTGTGGCCGGACCGTGCGGACGAGACGGAGTTCCCGCCGGGGTCGATGCTGCTGCTCTACACCGACGGGCTCTCCGAGGCGCGTGACGGCCGCGGCGAGTTCTACGACCCGGCGGCCCGGCTCGGCGGCCGCAGCTTCCCCGGCCCCAACGGCCCGGACGCGCTCCTTGCCACGCTCACCGAAGAGGTGCGGCGCCACACCGGGGGCGGGACGACCGACGACATGGCGCTGCTCGCCGTGCGGCGGCCGCTCGCGACGGGCGACGCGGGGAACGGTGGGGGCGTCGATGTCACCGGCCGTGACTGAAGGACACCACTCCGCATAACAACTGACGTACTGTCAAGGAAGTGTGAAGCTCCGGTGTGTGAAGAAGTGGCGTCAACTCGCCCCGTTCCAGACCGGCGTGTCCCGTTAAGTACGGGCCAGAGGCGTTAACGATCAGCCGGAACGGCTTGGAATACGGCCCCGCTGTCTATTAACGTTCGATAACGCAGCGCGGTCGTCCCAGCCGTCACTCGAGTCGGCTCCGCGCGCACGCGCCTAATCCCGAAAGGGAGCCGGGGAACCACTAATTGGGGTGAATCGGGCATCCGTGCATTCGTGCCGGTTGTTCGTAGGAGACCTTCCTGCTCCGAACCCGTCAGCTAACCCGGTAGGCGAGAAGGAAGGAAAGGAGTGCGCCCCAGTGGCGTCCAATCGCCCTGCCCCCCAAGGCGCGTACGTACCGAAGGACAACGATTTCGGTGGGTACGAAGATGAGTCTTCCTGGGAGGAATGGAATCCCACCGAGGAGTCCATCCGTCCCGTCCGCGGCAGGCACCGCGTCCACAAGCGGGGCGGCGGCGGGCTCGCCCGCAGCTCCACCGTTCTCGGCGTAGGCGTCATCGCCGCCGTCGGCGCGGGCGGCATCGCCACCGCGCAGGGCGGCAAGCCCCCGGTGGCCATCGAGATGCCGGACCTGTCGGCCGTCACGGACTCGCTGCCGGAGGCCAAGTCGCTTCCGGGCGTGGGGTCCTTGATATCCGACGACTCCTCCGACGCCGGCTCCGCCGACAACGGAGTGACGGTCGCCGCCGCGCCGCTGAGCGCCGCCGGGGTCAGCACCACCGACGCCGAGCAGGGCACCACGGACGCGGGCGAGGCACTGCGGGCCCGCATCATGGAGCAGGCAGAGAACCAGCAGGACCAGGCGGACGACGCGGTCCAGAAGGCGGCCGAAGAAGCCGCCGTCAAGCAGGCCGCCGAACAGGCCGCCGCCAAGCAGACCGCGGCCGAGAAGAAGATCGCCGCCGAGAAGGCAGCCGCGAAGAAGAAGGCCGAGGCCAAGGCCAAGGCCAAGGCCGAGGCGGAGCGCCTGGCCAAGCTCGCGAAGAGCTACACCCTCCCCGTCGCCTCGTACACGCTCACCGGCACCTTCGGTCAGCCCGGCTCCATGTGGTCCTCCGGCTACCACACCGGCCTGGACTTCGCGGCGCCGACGGGCACGCCCATCAAGGCCGTCCACTCCGGCACCATCAAGGAGGCCGGCTGGGCGGGGGCGTACGGCTACCGCACGATCCTGGAGCTCGACGACGGCACCGAGGTGTGGTTCTGCCACCAGTCCTCGATGAACGTCAGCGCGGGCCAGAAGGTCACCACGGGCGAGACCATCGGCCGCGTCGGCGCGACCGGCAACGTCACCGGCGCCCACCTCCACATGGAGGTCCACCCGGGCGGCGATTCCACCGGGGTCGACCCGGCGGCGTGGCTGCGTGGCAAGGGCCAGTCGCTCTGAGGATCTGAGGGTCTTCAGACAGCCCCAGTAACCCCGGCGGTCCTGGCGACAACCCCCCGACGTCAGGGCTGCCGGTTCGGCGTGCCTGGTCGGCGTGTCTGGTCGGCGTGCTGTTCACGGACTGGAATCGCCGTCCCGTTGTACGGAATTCCGCGGTCCGCAAGGGCGTTGAGCCCCGTATGACTTCTCTCCGTACCCTTGGCTCGTCCGACCTCGAGGTCTTCCCGCTCGCACTCGGCGGCAACGTCTTCGGCTGGACGGCCGACGAGGCGCAGTCCTTCACCGTGCTCGACGCCTACACCGCCGCCGGCGGCAACTTCATCGACACCGCCGACGTCTACTCGGCCTGGGTGCCCGGCAACAAGGGCGGCGAGTCCGAGACGGTCATCGGCAACTGGCTCGCCGCGCGCGGCAACCGCTCCGACGTCGTGCTCGCCACCAAGGTCGGCTCCCACCCCGACCACAAGGGCCTGTCCGCGAACACCATCAAGTCCGGTGCCGAGGAGTCGCTGCGCCGTCTGCGCACCGACTACATCGACCTCTACTACACGCACTTCGACGACCCGGCCGTCCCGGTCGAGGAGATCATCGGCGCGCTCGACGAGCTGGTCACGTCCGGCAAGGTCCGCGCCATCGCCGCGTCGAACCTGACCGCCGAGCGGCTCCAGGAGTCCCTGGACTTCTCCGACCGCGAGGGCCTCGCGCGCTACTCGGTCCTCCAGCCGCACTACAACCTCGTCTCGCGCGACACGTACGAGGGCACGCTGGAGCAGGTCGCCTCGCGCTCGGGCCTGGCCGCCGTCCCGTACTACGCGCTCGCCTCCGGCTTCCTCACCGGAAAGTACCGCCCCGGCGCGCGGGTCGACAGCGCACGGGCGCAGGGCGCGGGCAAGCACCTGGAGACCGACCGCGGCCTGCGGGTGCTCGCCGCACTCGACGAGGTCGCCAAGGCGCGCGGCGCCGAGGCGGCGACCGTGGCCCTCGCGTGGCTCGCGGCGCAGCCGACGGTGGCGGCGCCGATCGCGTCGGCCCGTACGGTCGAGCAGCTGCCGGCGCTGCTCGCGGTGGGGGAGTTCGAGCTGACGGAGGCCGAGGTGTCGGCGCTGACCAAGGCTTCCGCCTAGCCGCGGTAGGGGTTGTACGCGGGGTAGGGCATCGCCGGTCGGGCGTACGGATATCCGTACGGCTGAGGCTGAGGCTGCTGGTATGGGTGGGGCTGCGGGTATCCGTACGGCAGGGGCACAGCCGCGACCACGGGAGCCGTCGCGCGTGCCGCGTACGCGAGTGCGGGCCGTGCCGCTTCGCGGCGCTCCCACAGCAAGTGCAGCAACTCCCGCTCCCGCAGGACGAAGTCGGCGCCCGCGCGGCCCTTGCGCCCGCGGTGCCGCAGGAGCGCGAGGGACGTCGCGTACGTCTCGTACTCCGCGACCGCGCGCGCCGCGGCCTTGCCCTGGGTGTACGAGGCGTAGTCGCGGGCCAGCGTACGGGCGCGCATCGTGCCGAGCGCGTACGGCTCGGGTGCGGTGAGCCAGCCCGCGAGCGCGTACGCGGGCAGTTCGGTCTGCACGATGCGCAGGCCGCGCTGTCTGAGCCAGATCACCAGCCAGGTGAGCAGGCCGAAGGAGGGCAGCATGAAGACCGCGTACACGGTGAAGAAGCCGTAGTCCCCGAAGCTCGCCGAGCCGTTCCACAGGGCGTGCAGGCCCATCGCCAGGAGGAGCCCGCCGATCGGGAGCAGCGCGCGGCGCCAGTGCTGCCGGTCGGTGCTGAGCGCGGCGATGCCGAAGCCGATGCCGGTGAGCACGGTGAAGAGGGGGTGCGCGAAGGGCGACATCACGACGCGTACGAAGAAGGTCGCGGCCGTCAGGGACGTGAACCCGGCGCCGCCGTTGAGCTGGTCGGTGCCGAAGGCGCTGCCGAGATAGAGGATGTTCTCGGTGAACGCGAACCCGGTGGCGGTCACTCCGGCGATCACCACGCCGTCGACGATGCCGGTGAACTCGCGTCTGCGGAAGAGGAAGACGAGCAGTACGGCCGCGGCTTTCGCGCTCTCCTCGACGATCGGCGCTATGACGGTGGCGCCGAGGGTGTCGGCGCTGGTGGGGTCGGCCGTGGCGGTGGCTATCCAGCGGGTCGCGAAGCTGTTGGCGACGATCGCTATGAGGGCGGCGGCGCAGGCTCCCCAGGCGAAGGCGAAGAGGAGGTTCCGCCAGGGGCCGGGCTGGACCCGCTGCAGCCAGCGGAAGGCGGCCACCAGGAGCGGCACGGGTAGTGTCGCGAGGCCGAGCCCGACCAGGAAGCCTTCGGTGCCGGTCTGCTCCCGGACCAGGGCCAGGATCACCAGGCCGGACAGGGCGAGCAGCGTGACCAGGGCAGCCGCGCGTATCGCCCGCCGCTGCCACCAGCGCGCGTGCCGCAGGCCGGCGGGCCCGGGATGCCCGGCAGGGGGCATCGGGTGCGGGTGCGGAGAACGGGTGGCCACTCGTTGACCCTAACGAGGGACGGGGGCGGGCCGCGACGGTGCCTCGGGCCGGTGGCTGGATGTGCCTCAGACTTCCTGGCCGGATGTGCGGCGGAAGAGCAGGTCGTGGACCATGTGTCCCTTGTCCAGGCCCTGGCCCTCGAAGCGGGTGAGGGGACGGAAGGACGGGCGGGGTGCGTACCCGCCGTCGGCCTGCGTGTTCTCGAAGGCGGGGTGCGCGGTGAGCACCTCGAGCATCTGCTCGGCGTACGGCTCCCAGTCGGTCGCGCAGTGCAGCACGGCGCCGGGCTTGAGGCGGGGCGCGGCGAGGTCCAGGAAGTCGGGCTGGATGATGCGGCGCTTGTGGTGGCGGGCCTTGGGCCAGGGGTCGGGGAAGTAGACGCGGAGGCCGTCGAGGGAGGCGGGCGGGAGCATTTCGCGGAGCAGGATGACGGCGTCGCCGTTCGCGACGCGGATGTTGGTGAGTTCGTTCCGCTCGGCGAGGCCGAGGAGATTTCCCTGGCCCGGGGTGTGCACGTCCACGGCCAGGATGCCGGTGTCCGGGTCGTCCGCTGCCATCTGGGCGGTGGCCTCGCCCATGCCGAAGCCGATCTCCAGTACGACGGGGTGGTCGGCGCCGAACAGCTCGGCGAGGTCGAGGGTGCGCTGCCCGTCGATGTCCAGGCCCCACTTGGGCCACAGCCGCTGGAGCGCGTCCGCTTGGCCTGCGGTGACGCGGCTCCTGCGGGGCTGGAAGCTGCGGATCCTCCGCTCGAAGTGTGACCCTGCGGGGTCGGGCGAGGGCCCGTCCGGGAAGCGGGGCTGGCCCTTCGGGCGGGGGGCTTGGGGGCGCTCGGGGGCGGCGTTCGACTCAGGCACAGTGGGGGCGATTTTAATCCCCAACCCCGCCCCTTCCCGAAAACCCGCTCTTGCGCGGGGGCCTCGGGCGCCGTCATCATCGGCTCCGCCGAGTTCGTCCTCAGACGCCGGACGGGCTGGAAATCCAGCCCGTCCGGCGTTTAAGGACATCTTTGGGGGGCCAGGGGCGGAGCCCCTTGGTTTCAGGAAGGGGTGGGACTGGGGGTCGCCCCGCAGGGACCGCCCTACAGAACCGCCAGCACCCGCCGGGCCACAGCCCTCCCGATGGGGAGAGAAGCCGTCGCCGCAGGCGAAGGCGCGTTCAGGACGTGCACCGCACGCTCGCCCTCCCGGATGAGGAAGTCATCCACCAGCGACCCGTCCCGCAGCACGGCCTGCGCCCGCACCCCCGCAGCCGCAGGCAGAAGATCATCCTCGGTCACCGCGGGCAGCAGCCTCCGCACCGCCGCCGTGAACGCCCCCTTGGAAAGGGAGCGCCGAAGCTCCCCCGCCCCATATCGCCAGTGCCGCCCGGCCATCCGCCAGGCCCCCGGCCACGCCACCGTCCCCGCGACCTCCAGAGGCCGCACCACACCCCACCCGTACCCCTCGCGGGCCAGGGCCGGCACCGCATTGGGCCCCACATGGACCCCGCCCCCGATGCCCCGCGTCAGATGCACCCCCAGGAAGGGGAAGGCCGGATCCGGCACCGGATACACCAGGCCCCGCACCAGATCGGGCCGCGCCAGGTCGAAGTACTCCCCGCGGAAGGGGATGATCCGCATTCCGGGGTCGTCCCCGGCCAGCATCGCCACCCGGTCGCACTGCAGCCCCGCGCAGTTGACCAGGACCTTTCCCCGCACCACGGAGCCGTCGGCCGTGCGGACGGCCACCCCGAGCGCCGCGCGCCGGTCGATGCGGACGACCTCCGTTCCGTACCGGACATCCGCCCCCGAGGCTTCCGCCAGGCGCTCCGCCACCGAGCCGTAGTCACAGATCCCCGTCGTCCCGACCTGGATCGCGGCGAGGCCCCGCACCTCCGGTTCGTACTCGGCGATCTGCGCGGGGCCCAGCTCCCGCACCGGAATGCCGTTCTCCCGGCCGCGCTGCACGAGGGCGTGCAGGCGGGGCAGCTCGGAGCGCTCCGTGGCGACGATCAGCTTGCCGGTGACCTCGTGCGCGATGCCGTACTCCGCGCAGAACTTGACCATCTCGGCGGCGCCCCGCACCGCGTACCGCGCTTTGAGGGAGCCGGGGCGGTAGTAGATCCCGCTGTGGATCACTCCGCTGTTGCGTCCCGTCTGGTGCCTGGCGGGTCCTGCCTCCTTCTCCAGGACGGTGACCCGCGTCCCCGGCGCGGCGCGCGTGATGGCATACGCCGTCGACAGACCGACGATCCCGCCGCCGATCACCAGCACATCGCAGTCGTACGCCACGGCCCGGACCATCCCGCATCACCTCCCACCCCGATAGTGCACTGCGCCACTGACAACGCCCTCAAACCCGGCGAGGACCACAGGGTTACAGGGTGGGTAAATGCTGTTGGCGTTCCGGCGCTGCATGAGCGATGCATGGGGGAGGGACTACGCGGGAGCCACGAGCAGCGGCCGCGCCCGCTCCCGCAGCTCCACCACGCGTGGCTCGTCGCCGTACGGCTCCAGGCGGTGCAGCAGGTCCTTCACGTACTCCGTGGTCCGCGCGGACGAGATGCGTCCGGCGACCTCCAGGGCGCGCGTGCCCTGCTCGCAGGCCGCGTCCAGGTTCCCCGACTCCAGCTCGGCGACCGCTGAGACCACGAGCCGCAGGCCGTGCGAGCGCACGAACTCCTCCGTCGGCCGCGAGAGCGCCTGCTCCGTGAAGCGCCGCACCTGGCGGGGGGCCTTCAGGTCGCGGTAGCACTCGGCGGCATCCGCCGCGAAGCGGTCGTATCCGTAGAAACCCAGCCACGACGGGTCGTTGTCGCCGTCCCTGGCCCGCTCCAGCCACCCCTCGGCCGCCCGGAGCGCGGCTCCGGCCGCCTGTGCGTCATTGGCGCGCGCGTGTGCGCGTGCCTCGACGAGGCGGAAGAAGCTCATCGTGCGCGCGGTGGCCAGACCGCGGTTGCGCTCCAGGGCCGCCTGCGCGAGGTCGACGCCCTCGTCGCCGAAGCCGCGGTAGGTCGCCTGGAGGGACATGGAGGCCAGGACGTACCCCCCTAAGGGGACGTCGGCCGCCGCGCGGGCCAGGCGCAGGGCCTGGATGTAGTAGCGCTGGGCCGCTTCCTGCTGGCCCGTGTCGAAGGCCATCCACCCGGCGAGGCGCGTCAGTTCGGCCGATGCCCCGAAGAGCGAGCGGCCCACCTCGTCCGAGTACGAACCGAGCAGCAGGGGCGCGGCCTCGACCCGCAGGCACTCCGGGACCATCGACGAACGCCAGTCGCCGCCCCCGTACTTGGAGTCCCAGCGCCGGGCGTCCTCGGCCGCCTCCCGCAGCTTCACCACGTCACTGTGGCCGACCTTCATCGGGTGCCCGGCGTCTTCGGAGTGGCCCAACTCGCGGGGCTCGTCCAGGACGACGTCACGGGCGACCGAGCTGTCGGCCGGGGTTATCAGCCAGCGGGACGCCGGTGTCGCGTACGCGCTCACGGCGAAGGAGCCGGCCAGGGACTGCCAGATGCCGCCGCTGCCCGCGCGCCTGCCCGCCAGATCGAGGCGGTAGAGCTCGGTCGCCGACTTGACCGCGGCGCCCACGTCGCGCGGGAAGGCCAGGCCCACCTCGGGCGCGGGATCGGCGTCCGCGAGCCCGATCTCGTGCAGCGGCACGGGGCGGCCGAGCTTCTGCCCGATGGCCGCCGCGATGAGGTGCGGCGCGGCGCCCTGCGGCACCATGCCCTTGGACACCCAGCGGGCCACCGATGTCTTGTCGTATCGAAGCGTCAACCCGCGTTGAGCGCCAAGGTCGTTGACCCTGCGCGCGAGTCCCGCATTGCTGATTCCCGCGAGGGCGAGAACGGTGCCGAGTTTTTCGTTCGGCCCGCGTTGCTCCCTGGACATGCGCCACCCCTCGACACAGACGGCTGCCGCGATGGCTTGACCGCGCGGCATGCGTGCTGCGTTCCCCCAGGGACAGCGGCGTCCGCGACTACGACCGCCGTGGCCCGGAACCTCGGCCGCAAGAGCATTTGGCCGAGCCCCCAGGTATATGCCTCCGCGAAAACATCAGCACACACAGCGTAGTTCGCCGAATCCCAAGCGTTAAGAGGCGTAGTTCCGTATGGCGAGATTGTTGCCGGTAGGGATGAGGGGGAGCGGCGGGGCGTGCTCCGGGTGTGTGGCCGTGCGCCTGCGTGTGCGCTCTTCACCGGCCATAAGGGGAGCGCTTCCATGGACGGTGCGTGGGTCGGCCCGCTGCGCTGGAGTCAGCGGGCTGGGGGACACCGCCGCCTTCATCCCCGCGGGCGGCGGACCGGTCCGGGGGGCGAACACCGCCTCCCGGACTGTGTGTTGCCATTTACGGTTCCGTCACGCGAGCGCCATCCGATGAATTGGCCGAAATTCGCCGCTCCGAAGTCCGGCCCGATGCGCCCCCACACAAGGGGAGGGGCGTTGTTGCGCTCTTCAAGTACCGCTCCCTCCATGCGGATTAAGGGGAGCGCGAGCACCCCCGTAGCCACTCCCGCGCGCCTCCTTCGTGGCAGCATGGGACCCCAGTTCTTCGATGCACTGGTTGTCCACAGCCTGTGGAGGCAACGATGCGGTGGTTGGTGGGGTGGAGCAGCACTGCCGTGAAGTCCTCGGTGGTGGGCTCGGCCGGGGCCACCGGTGAGAACGGCGAGACCGTTCATCCCGTGGGATCCCAACTCCTCTGGGGCGACCCGGATCCGCTGTGGGCGGTGGGTGACTGGCGCGCCGACGAGGTGCGCACCGTGCAGGCCGACGAGCAGACGCGCATTGCCGTCCTCGGCACCTGCGGTGCGAGCGACGAGGAGCTCAGGGTCGGCCTGTTCGCGGCCCGCGGCGGCGCCCTGCGGCACCTGACCGCGTGGTCCGGCAGCTACACCGCGGTCGTCCAGATCGGCCGCCGCGTCATGGTCGCGGGCGACCTCGCGGGCGCACGCCCCGTCTTCTACACCCCCTGGGCCTCCGGCACGGCCTTCGCGACGGCCGCGCTGCCCCTCGCCGACCTCATCGAGGCGCACTTGGACATCGGCCACCTCGCGGCGCTGCTCGCCGCGCCCGACGTGCCGGAGGCGCTGCAGGACTCGACCCCCTACCAGGGCGTGCGGCGCGTGCCCCCGGGGCACGCCCTCATCCTGCGCGCGGGCGCACGGGAGATCGCCGGGTACGAACACGTGGCGTCCCTCGCGGTCGCCGCGCCCGCCGCCGACGCGTCCACCGCGGTGGACGGCGTACGTGACGCGCTCGTGGAGGCCGTACGCGCCCGGCTCGGCGCCCCGCGGCACGTCCCAGGAGCGTCGGAGGCCGACCCCGGTCCCGTGCCCGGCATGGGCCCCGCCGAGCGGCGCGCGGCCCGCGGGATGCCGGTGCCCGGCATCGGCGCCGACCTCTCCGGAGGGCCCGCGTCCGGCACCCTCGCGCTGCTTGCGGCGGGCCTCCCGGGGATGCCCGGCACGGTCCTCGGCCACGGAACGGGCGCCGGGGAGCGGCTCCTTGCCGTCACCTTCAACGACCTCGCGGTCAACGGCCGTGAGGCCGAGCTGGAGCGGGCAGGCGTCATCGCGGCCAATCCCCGCCTGCACCACGTAGTGGTCGCCGCGGGTGAAGAGGCCCTTCCCTACGCGGACTTGGACGGCCCTCTGACGGACGAGCCGAGCTCGTCCCTCGTCATGGCCCAGCGCCACCGCGCGCGGCTCTCCTCGGGCAGCGCGGACCACTTCACGGGGTACGGCGCCCGGCAGGTCCTGGACGCGCATCCGGCGCGCCTCGCCGACCTCCTGATGGACCGCAGGCGGCGCCATCTGGTGCGTCCCGTCGCCGCGTTGGCGAAGGCAGACGGCTCCGCGGGCTCCGTCATGGTCCCCGCGCGCGTGTACGGCGCCGCGCGCAAGCTCTCCCGGATGTCCTACCGCGCGGGCGTCGACTCGCTCGCCGACCGTCTCCTCCAGCGCCGCTTCGACGAGCCGGGCGGGGCCGTGGGGGCGTCGATGGCCGCCCTGGCCTGGGCGAGACCGGGGCCCGCGGCGCGGTGGCTGACCGGCGAGGCCCTTGCTGAAGTATCGGTTCGCCTCCAGGACACGACCGGGCGCCCCGGCGCGGGACCAGGCCAACGCCCCGGCGAATTCCGCGCTCGCGCGGCGCTCGCCCGGCACGCGGCGGACCTGCGTGTCCTGGAACAGGCGGCCGAGGTCCGCTTCCAGCGCCTGCACGCGCCCTTCCTGGACAACCAGGTGGTCCGCGCCTGCCGCGCGCTCCCCGTCGCCCTGCGCGTGCAGCCAGGGGCGCGCGCGTCGATCCTTCGTACGGTCCTCGAAGGCGCCGGAGTGGCCGAACTGCCGCCCGGCTGGGGCGCTCCGTCCCACGCGTCGTCCGCGGCGGCGGCCCGTACAGGCCTTCGGGTGGCGGTGGAGGACCTCCTTGCCCTCTTCGACACGCCCTTGCTCGCGCAGGCGGGCCTGGTCGAGGCCCGCGTGGTCCGCAAGGCGCTGCGCGCGGCCGCGGAGGGCGAGCCGCTGCCGCTGGACGGTTTGGCCGACCTGGTCTCCACGGAGCTGTGGTTGCGCCGCCTGCTCTCCCGCAGGGGGACGTGCTGGACCGGCACTCCCGCGCGGCAGAGGGCGGTCCCTACGGGGAGCGTCGTGCCGCAGAGAGGGGCGTTGGGGGCCGGGAGGTAGCCCCGCGTGCGTGGGCCCGGCCGACCGTGTGCGTCGGCCCGCCGACGGGGCGAGCGCCGGGAGCCGCGGCGCCGCGCCGGGTCGGGAAGCGAAACCCTCGCGACTCGACCCATCCGACCGGCGAGAATGACCCCGTGCGGTACAGAATCCTGGGCGCCACCGAGGCGTACGACGAACAAGGGGTGCCCCTGCCCGTAGGGGGTCGGCGGCTGCGCGCCCTCCTCGCCACCCTCGCCCTGCGCGCGGGCCGCACCGTCTCCGTGGAGACGCTCATCGCAGAGGTGTGGGCGCAGGACGAGGCCGCGCCCACCGACGCTCCCGCCGCCCTCCAGGCCCTGATCGGCCGCCTGCGCCGCGCCCTCGGCAAGGACGCCATCGCCTCGGCCCCCGGCGGCTACCGCCTCACCACCGCCCCGGCGGACATCGATCTGCACCGCTTCGAACGCCTCGTACGCGAGGGGAAGGCGGCCCTTGACCGCCACGACCCGGCGACAGCCGCCCGCACGCTGCGCGAGGCGCTCGCCCTGTGGCGCGGGCCCGCGCTCGCCGATCTGCCCGACCGCAGCGCGGCGGCCCGCCCGGAAGCGCTGCACGCCGAGGCGACCCGCGCGCGGGTGGAGGCGGACCTGCTCCTTGGACACGCCTCCGACGTCGTACCGGAACTGAGAGAGTTCACCGCCGCGCAGCCGTACGACGAGACGCTGCACGCCCTGCTGATCCGCGCCCTGCGGGACGCGGGCCGCGGCGCCGACGCGCTCGCCGCCTACGAGGACGCGCGCCGCACGCTCGCGGACGGCCTCGGCGCGGACCCGGGTCGGGAACTGCGCGCGCTGCACGCAGAGTTGCTGGATCCGTCCGGGGCGGCCCCGCTGCCGGGCGGGAGGCCTCAGCGGCCTCAGCGACCGGATGGGCCTCAGCGACCGGATGGGCCGGAGCGCCCCGAGCGGTCGGAGCCCCACGAACAGCCGGTCCGCCACGGACAGCCGGACCGCCCCGAACGGCCGGAGCGGCCGGAGCGGCCGGAGCGGCCAGGGAATCTGCGCCCCCGTCTGACCAGTTTTGTCGGGCGGGAACCCGAACTCGCGGCCATCCGTTCAGACATCAGACGAGCCCGCCTGGTCACCCTCACCGGCCCCGGCGGCTCCGGCAAGACCCGCCTCGCCGAGGAAGCCGCCGCCGGGCATCCGCAGGCATGGCTGGCCGAGCTCGCCCCGCTCGACCGCCCCGACGCGGTCCCGGGAGCCGTCGTCAGCGCCCTCGGTCTGCGCGAGACCGCGCTGATGACCAGCGAGCTGTCGGTGCAGCAGGACGACCCGGTCGCCCTGCTCGTCGAGTACTGCGCCCCGCGCAGCCTGCTCCTGCTCCTTGACAACTGCGAGCACGTCATCGGCGCCGCGGCCGAGCTCGCCCAGACCCTCCTCACGCACTGCCCGGACCTCACGGTCATCGCCACGAGCCGTGAATCCCTGGGAGTGCCCGGCGAGTTCGTACGCCCCGTGGAGCCCCTGCCGCCCGATCCGGCGCACCGCCTCTTCACCGAGCGCGCCACGGCCGTGCGCCCGGACTTCGACCCCGGGGAGGACGCCGAGGCCGTCGCCGAGATCTGCCGACGCCTCGACGGCCTCCCGCTCGCCATCGAACTGGCCGCGGCCCGCCTGCGCCTGCTCACGCCCCGGCAGATCGCCGACCGCCTGGACGACCGGTTCCGCCTCCTCACCAGCGGCAGCCGTACGGTCCTGCCCCGCCAGCAGACCCTGCGTGCGGTCGTCGACTGGTCCTGGGACCTGCTCGACGAGCCGGAGCGGACCGTGCTGCGTGAGGTGTCCGTCTTCGCGGGCGGCTGGGACATCGAGGGGGCGGAGGCGGTCTGCACCGGGCCCGCCGCCGACCTCATCGGCGCCCTCGTGGACAAGTCCCTGCTCATCGCCGAACCGACGGCCGGCGGCGCCATGCGCTACCGCATGCTGGAGACCATCCACGAGTACGCCTCCGAGCGCGCCGCAGAGACTCCGGAGCTGCGCACCGCCGCGGGCCACCGCCACATCGCGTACGTCCGCGCCCTGGTCGAAGAGGCCGAGCCCCTGCTCCGCTCGGCGGACCAACTCCCGTGGATCCGGCGCCTGGAGGCGGAGTTCGACAACATCCGCGCGGCTCTGCAGCGCGCCATCGAGGCCTCCGAGGGCGAGGACGCCCTGGCCATCGCCCTGGGGGTGGGCTGGTTCTGGTCCATGCGGAACTACCGCAGAGAGGGCGCGGAGTGGGTCGCGCGCCTTCTGCGCCTGGCGCCGCCGCTGCCGCCCGACGGGCCCGACGGCATCCCCGAGGACACGGGCGAGCCGCTCCACTGGTCTTGGATGAGCCTGCGGCTGTTGCACTTCTTCCTGGTGGCGGAGTCCAGGCCGATGGAGGCCATCGCCGACGAGGACGACCGCGCCTATCTCAGGCGGCTGCGGGATGCCTTCGCACAACCGGTCCCGGCGGCGGCCCGTTTCCCCGGACTGATCTGGCCGTTCACCACGTACTTCCTGGACGGCCCCGACGCGGCAGGACCCGGCCTCGACGACGTGGTCGCCAACTGCCGTCGGTACGGCGGCGACTGGGAGATCGGCGTCAGCCTGATGTTCCGTACGCACCAGGCCGTCGACGCCCCGGGCAATCTGTCCGGTGTCGACGAGGACCTGGCGGAGCTGCGCGAGCTGAGCAGACGCGCGGGCGACCGCTGGATGCGCGCCCAGGTGTCCAGCGCGGCGGGCGAGGCCGCGATGGCGCGCTGTCTGCACGACGAAGCACGCGTCGAGTACGACGAAGCGCTGCGCCTCGCCTACGAAGTGGGCGCCTACGCAGAGACGCCCTTCCTGATCGTCCGCCTGGCCGAGATCGCGTACCGCGAGGGCGACCGCGACCTGGCGGCGAAGGCCCTGCACGAGGCAGGCATCGAGGCCGACCGGTACGGCGTGGGGGACTCGCGCGCGTTCATGCGGATGGTGCAGGCGCAGATGGCCCTTGACGACGGTGAAGTCGACAAGGCCCGTGCCTTGTTCGAGGAGGCCCGGACCGACGCCGAGCACGGCACGCCGCCGCCGCAGTTCATCGCGGGGCTCCAGGGCCTGGAGGCCAAGGTCGTGGCCGCCGAGTCCGGCCCGGAGCAGGCTCTGCCGCTGCTCGCCGACGGCCTGCGGACGGCCCTGGCCAGCCGGTGCGCGGAGTTGGTCATCGCGTCGCTCGTGGAGAACGGAGCCACCCTGGTGAGCAGGCTCGGCGACCACCCCCGCGCGGCCCGCCTGCTCGCCTTCGGCACCCGACTGCGCAGCGGCAACCCGCGCCCGATGCCGGAACTGGCCGACGCCGAGGAGGTCGAGAGCGCGGCGCTCGCCTCGCTCGGCGAAAGCCGGTACGGGACCGAGCGCGCGGCGGGCGCCGAACTCACGGCGGACGAGGCCATGGCCGAGCTGAGCTGACCCGGCCGAACTGAGCTGACCCAGCCGAGCCGCCCCCTGTGGCGGGACGCGCTCTACGTACAGCGGAAGCGCGACTGCGCCCAGTCCGCGAGCGCTGCCGTGTCGAACGGCGAGTGCGGCTCGACGACCAGGCGGATCGTCTTGCGCCCGGTCAGGTTCACCTGCACCGGCACCGCCGGATCCCCGCCCTTGATCAGCGGTGACCGCCACAGCCGCGCGCCGTCCCCGAACACCGAGAACCGCACCTTGCCGAGGCCCATCGTCAGGTCGTCGACACCGACGACGGCGTCGTACGACGAGCACTCGCGGTTCAGGTCGATGGTGACGGAGGACTTGCCATGGACGGTCACGCCGTGGCCGTACTGCTTGTCCGCGATGGACAGACCGCTCCGCTGCCAGACCCAGCTGCTCTCGCCGAGCCGCATCTCGGGCTTGGAGCCGTCACCGACGACGCCGTACTGCAGCTCGCTCCACTGGTAGACCGTCGGGGCGGGCGGCGGCGGAGGCGGCGGCTTGGGCTTCGGCTTGGACGGTGTCGGAGTGGGCGTCGGCTTCGGCTCCGGGGCCGGCGGCTCGGGCTTCGGTGTGGGCGTCGGGGTCGGCTTCGGCTCGGGAGCCGGCTTCGGTGGAGGCTCCGGTTTCGGCTCGGCGGCCGGCGGCTCGGGCTTCGGTTTCGGGGGCGGCGGCTTGCTCGGCACGACGGGCTCGGCGGCCGGTGGCTTCTCGGCGCTCGGCAGGTCCTTGGGTTTGTCCCCGCCCGCGGTGAGGGCCAGGGCCACAGCGGCCGCCGCGGCGACGACCACACCCGCGGCGATACCTGCCTTCGCGGGCGCCCCGAGCCCCTCGGCCGCGGCACCGCCGCCCGCCGCGCCACCGGACGTTCCTCCGCTCGCCGCTGCCGCGCCCGCCGCACCGGCGCCCGCGGCACCCGCGGCGCCACCGCCGACGAGGGCGGCCACCTTCGCGTAACCGGCGGCACCGAACCAGCCGATGACCGCGATCGGCACGACCCCGGGAATGCCGCTGGCGACTTCCTTGATCTGGCCCGCGGCCAGGCGGCACTTGGCGCACTCCTCCAAGTGCTTGCGCAGACCGCGCTCGGCCCGGGTGCGCAGACTGCCGCGTGCGTAGGCGCCGAGCCGGTCGGCGTACCGGGCGCATTCCTCGTCCGCGGTGAGCGTGGTGCTCACATGTGCCTGGAGATATGCCTCCTTCAGGCCCTCGCGGGCCCGCTTGGCGAGCACCCGGGTGCCGTTGGCGTCGAGCCCGAAGAGCGTGGCGACGTCACTCGGGGACTCGTCCTCGACCTCCGTGTGCCACAGCACGGCCTGCCAGCGCTCCGGAAGGCTCCGGAACGCCTGCATGGCCATGGACTGCTCGGCCTCGTGCATCGCGCGCACGTCCGCGCCCAGGTCGAGTGTGTCGTCGTCGGAGACCTCGGAGCTGCGTGATGCCTGCGCCGCGAACACCGCGAAGTCCTCGACCAGCTGCTCCCGCTTCGCCGACTTCGTCCACCCGGCGGCGACACGGCGCACCGTGGTGAGCAGGTAGGCACGCACCGCGTACTCGGGTCCGCTGCCGCCTCGCACCGCCTGCAGCATCCGCGCGAAGACCTCGGCCGTGAGGTCGTCGGCGGTGTGCGCGTCCCGGCAGCAGGTGCGGGCGTAACGCCGGACGGCTTCGGCGTGCCTTCGGTACAGCTCTTCGTACGCGGTGTCGTCGCCCGCCCGCATGCGGGTGATCAAGTCGCTGTCGGCCGCCGGTCCTGGTCCGTCCCCTGGAACAGGACCGGGAACGGGAACAGGAACGGGAACGGCACGCTGAGACGGAACACTGGGATCCGGGCCGTCTGGATTGTCTGGACCGCCCGGACCGCCGGTGAATTCGGGTCCGCCCTGGCTCGGCACCTGCCGAGAAGGCAGTCCCGCAGCCTCCTCACCCAATGCGGAGGACGACTCGTCCCGCCCGTCACCACTCATCGCGGAAGCCCCCGCTTGCACACTCAGACCCGGCCATCCGGGAAAGAGTGCCATACGGCCGTGCCGCGTTGGACGGAGATGGCAGGCAACCACCCTTCCGGGGCGACTTCCCGTATTCGAGCACTACCGTTCACCCATTCGGGGAAGGCTCAACCACCGTGTCTGCAAGCGGAGTTGAGCCGCTCCCCGTGTCGGCTCAGGCAGTGGGGCGCGACCGGAGCCCCTCGAGCAGGATGTCGAGCAACCGCGAGGAGGCCGCCGCCTGCTGCGCCGCGTCCGGCAGCGAGGGCGCCGCCGTGGCTATCACCAGGAGCACATCCGCCACGGTCACGTCCGCGCGCAGCTGGCCCGCCGCACGCGCCCGCTCCACGAGGCGCCCGACGACGTCCAGGAGCGCGAGCGCCCCCGGGTCGACAGCCGCCGATTCCTCGGCCGGAGCCGAGCGCTGCTCGACGAGCCGCAGTTCGGGTCCCGCCGGAGCCGCCTGCCGCTGCTGCGGCACGCGCGTCTCGTCGTCCCGTGCGCCCGCGTCCTGTGCGCCCGCGTCCTCGTCCGCGACGCCCACCCGCAGCACCTGCGGCGGCAGGAGCCGCCCCGCGCCCGATGCGACCGACGTCCGCAGGAAGCGCGAGAGCGCCGACCACGGTTCGTCCTCCTGACCGAGCGCCGAACGCGCCTGGTCGGTCAGCCGGGAGGTCTCCTCCTCGGCTATGCGCCGCACCAGCACGTCCTTGCTGGGGAAGCGGCGGTAGACCGTGCCGACGCCGACCCGTGCGCGCCGGGCGACGTCCTCCATCGGCGCGCCGTAACCCAGCTCGCCGAAGACCTCCCGCGCCGCGCGAAGGACATGCTCGAGATTGCGCTGTGCGTCCACACGCAGCGGCGTCGAACGCGGTCCGTCCCCCATGTCGCGTCCGTTCCCGCTGGTGGCGATGGCTGCTGCCGACGCCGCGCTGGAAGTCCAGTGAGTTTCCTGAATATGCATACGCGTTCCCCCGGTAATGGCGTCTCCCCCCGGAGACACTCCCCGCCATTGACTACCGAAGTGTGAGGAGCAAGCCCGATTCCCGGGTCCCGTAGCTGGACCCGACGAGCGCATCCCCCGACACCCCGACGACACACGAACATAGTTGAGCCAGAGTCAATTCAGAAGAGGCGGGTTCCGCACGGAGCGCCCCCCGATCGGAGTACGCACCGATTCCGACCCGATTGCACCCCCTGGCCCACCCCCTCTTCCCCCCGCTGACCTGCGCACCTTCCGTCTGCCTGCCCGCGGCCCCGACGGCGTGCCGCGCGCCGCGGCCGGTCACACAAATTGCCGAGGCTGTGGACAAACTCCAGAGCTGGGTGCGTCATGGGATGGTGAAGGAACCTGTGCGCATTCTCGTTGTGGGCGGCGGCTACGTCGGCATGTACACCGCGCTGCGCCTCCAGCGGAAGCTGAAGCCGGAGCTGAAGCGGGGCGAAGCGGAGATCGTGGTGGTGACGCCCGATCCGTATATGACCTACCAGCCATTCCTGCCCGAAGCCGCGGCCGGCTCCATTTCACCGCGCCACGTCGTCGTACCGCTCCGCCGCGTCCTGGACAGATGCCGGATCGTCATCGGCGAGATCAAGACGGTCGACCACGCCAAGCGCACCGCGTCCTTCACCACGCTCGCCACCGCGGACGAGGGATCGGGTGCCGTCGAGATCGCGTACGACGAGATCGTGATGGCCCCCGGCTCCATCTCGCGCACCCTGCCCGTGCCGGGCCTCGCAGAGCACGGCGTCGGCTTCAAGACCGTCGAAGAGGCCATCGGCCTGCGCAACCACGTCATCGAGCAGATGGACATCGCCTCGTCGACACGCGACCCGGCGGTTCGCGACGCGGCCCTCACCTTCGTCTTCGTGGGCGGCGGCTACGCGGGAGTCGAGGCGCTCGGCGAGCTGGAGGACATGGCCCGCTACGCCTCGCGGTACTACCACAACGTCAAGGCCGAGGACATGAAGTGGATCCTCGTCGAGGCCTCCGGGCGGATCCTCCCCGAGGTCGGCGAGGAGATGGGCAAGTACACGGTCCGTGAGCTGCGGCGCCGCAACATCGACGTACGCCTGGAGACCCGTCTCGACTCGTGCGAGGACCGGGTAGCAGTCCTGAGCGACGGCTCGCGCTTCCCCACCCGCACGGTCGTGTGGACCGCGGGCGTCAAACCGCACCCCGTGCTCGCCGCGACCGACCTGCCCCTGAACGAACGCGGCCGCCTCGACTGCACCGCCCAGCTGACCGTGGACGGCGTCACGCACGCGTGGGGCGCGGGAGACGCGGCAGCCGTCCCCGACGTCACCGCGGACGAACCAGGCAAGGAGTGCGCCCCCAACGCCCAGCACGCCGTACGCCAGGCCAGGACGCTCGGCGACAACATCGCCGCGTCCCTGCGCGAACAGCCCCTCAAGGAATACACGCACAAATACGTGGGCTCCGTGGCGTCCCTGGGGCTGCACAAAGGCGTCGCACATGTCTACGGACGGAAGCTGAAGGGCTACCCTGCCTGGTTCATGCACCGCGTCTACCACCTCAGCCGCGTGCCCACCGTCAACCGCAAGTCCCGGGTGCTCTCCGAATGGGTCCTGTCGGGCCTGTTCAAACGCGAGATCGTCTCCCTGGGGTCGCTCGAGCACCCGCGTGCGGAGTTCGAACTCGCGGCCGGGGGCAGAAGCCCGAAGGAGTCCTCCTGACCGGAGGCAGGAACTCCCCGCGTGACACCGGCGTCTGACGGATGTCAGTCCGGTCGGCCAGACTGTTCGTGTGACCATGGGCGGGCCAGGACCGCCGGAAATCCCCGCCCGATCCAGAAGCGACATCACGAGGCCTACCGCAGTGAACTTCACGCGCTGGAGCGCCCGGCTCCCCGGAACGCAGCGCCGCGCCGCGGCGCGCACCGACCTGGGGATCTCCCCGCCACAGCGACCCGAAAGCTCCGTCCCTGCGGCCCGCGCCGAGGGGGTCCAGGAGGGCACGACCCTCACCCCCGCAGCCGGCGTCGACGAACTGCCCACCCGTGAGGTGCTCGACCGCATTCCGGCCCTCGTCGCCCTGGTGCACGGCCCCGAGCACCGCATCGCGTACGTGAACGACGCGTACGCCACCGCATTCGGCGAGCGCCCCGTGGACGAACCCGCCCGTGACGCGCTGCCCGAGCTCGAGGAGCTGGGCCTGCTGCCGCTCCTCGACCAGGTCCTGCGCAGCTCCAAGCCGCGCACGGTCAAGTCCCGCAAGGCGCCGAGCGGCCGGTCGTACACGTTCACCTGCACCCCCGTGACGCTCCCCGTGAGCGGATCCGCCGAGGGGCTCAAGGACGACGGAGTCCTGGTCTTCGCCGCCGACGTCACCGACCACGCGGAGGCCGCCGAGCGGCTGCGCGCCAGCGAGCGCACCCAGCGCGAGACGGCGGTCACGCTGCAACGCTCGCTCCTGCCCCAGGAGTTGGAGCAGCCGGACGACCTGCGCATCGCCGCCACGTACCAACCAGGCGGCACGGAGGCCGCGGTCGGCGGTGACTGGTACGACGTGATCACCCTCGGCGGCGGCCGCACAGCCCTGGTCATCGGCGATGTCATGGGGCGCGGCGTCCGCGCGGCGGCCGTCATGGGCCAGCTCCGCACGGCCGTGCGTGCCTACGCCCGCCTCGACCTTCCCCCGCACGAGGTCCTGCAGCTCCTGGACGGCCTCGCCGCGGAGATCGACGCCAGCCAGATCGCCACCATGGTCTACGCGGTGCACGACCCGAACGAAGGCAGCCTCGTGTATGCCTCCGCCGGGCACCTGCCCATCCTCGTACGGGACGAGGGCGGCACGATCCACCGCGCGGAGGAGCCCACGGGCCCGCCGCTCGGCACCGGCGGCTGGCTGCACACCTCGGGCTCGGTCCCGCTTGGCCCCGGCTCGACCGCCGTCCTTTACACGGACGGCCTGGTCGAGCGGCGCAGCGAGGACATCGACGAAGGCGTCGCCGCGCTGGAGCGCGCCCTCGCGGGCGCCACCGGCACACCCCAGGTGGTGTGCGACCGCCTGATCCGCGCCCTGGGAGTGACGGCCGACCACGACGACGACGTGGCGGTCCTCGTCCTCCAGCACCCCGCACGCAAGGGCCTGGACGCCGAGCTGTTCCGGAACGCCGCCCTGGAGCTGCTCGGTGGCGTGGAAGCGGCGCCACGCGCGCGTGCCTTCGCGACCGGCGTCCTCGCCAGCTGGCGTTTCCCGCCCGAACTGCACGACCTGGGAGTCCTCGCGGCCAGCGAACTGGTGGCGAACTCCCTCCAGCACGGCACGCCCCCCATGAGGCTCCGCCTACGTCGCACGGACCGCCGCCTGATCATCGAGGTCACGGACGGCGACGACCACTTGCCGCGCCGCCGCCGTGCCGAGCCCGCGGACGAGGCGGGACGCGGCATCGCCATCGTCGCCACGATCGCCTCGAACTGGGGCTCACGGCGCACACCGGGCGGCGGCAAGGCGGTCTGGTGCGAGTTCGCGCTCCCGCGCGGCTAGTGCCTAGGAGCCGGCGGGCAGAGGCTCCGCGGACTCGGACTCCGGAGCGCCCTGAGCGACGACCCGGCTCTTCGCCACGTACGGCTGGTTCTGCAGCGGAGTGAGCTGCCGCCCGAGCCGCACGGCGAGCACCGTGATGCCGAGCGAGAACAGCAGGAACGTCACGATGTAAGGCCCGTGCAGCGCGGCACCCATGGGGCCACCGACCGCGGGCCCCACGGCGAGCGCCAGCTGTTTCACCAGGGCGAAGGCCGAGTTGTACTGACCGACCATCCCGGCCGGCGCCAGATCGGCGACCAGCGGCGCTACGGTCGGCGACAGCATCGCCTCACCGAGCCCGAAGAGGGCGTACGTGGAGATGAACGCGGCGGTCGCCATGGCCTGGCTGCCGTGCCCGAGCCCCGCGTACCCGGCCGCGAGCCACGCAATGGCCCAGATGAGACCGACGGCGGCGATCACCCGGGACCGCTTGCGCCGCTCGACGAACTTCAGGACGGCGAACTGCGCGATGACGATCACTGCCGTGTTGGCGGCGAGCGCGATGCCCAGCGTCGACGGTGAGATCCCGGCCGCCTCCACGCCGTACGCGGACAGGCCCGACTCGAACTGTCCGTAGCAGGCGAAGAAGAGCACGAAGCCGAGCACGCACAGCTGCACCATCGCCTTGTGCCGGAGCAGCGCCCGCAGACCGCTCTGCGGCGCGGACCCGTCCTTGGGCACGGAGTCCTGGATGGACGGCGCGTGCGGCAGCCGCACGGTGACGACGATCGCGGCGAGCACCAGGAACATCACGGCCTCGATGGAGAACAGCGTGATGAAGCTGCTCGGGTCGTGCTCATCGACGATCTGACCGCCGATGAGGCCACCGATACCGAGCCCCAGGTTCTGCAGGAAGAACTGCATCGCGAAGGCACGCGTGCGCGTGGTGGGCGTCGAGCACCAGACGATCATCGTGGCGAGCGCCGGCTGCATCACCGCGGTGCCCGCACCGAGGAGCGCGGCCGAGACGATCGCCGTCGCCTCACTGCTCGCGAAGCCCAGGGCGAGGGCGCCCACGGAGGCGGTCAGCGCGGCTCCCATGAGTACGGGGAGCGGGCCGCGGCGGTCGATGACGCGCCCGGTGACGGGCAGGACGATCAGCGCGGCCATGGCAAACGCGGCGAGCACGATGCCCGCCGTACCGGCCCCCAGATCCCGCACCTGCGCCACGTAGACGTAGAGGAACGGAACCGTGAACCCGATGCCGAACGCGCTCAGCGCGCTGCCTACCTGAATACGACGCATCGCTGCGCCCATCGCCCTGGTCACTTTCACCTGCCTTAGGAGTTAGAAGTGAAGACTTCGAAGCTAAAGTTAGAGCCTAAACAATACACACAGAAGAACTTCAACGCCAAGTAGGGCCGTGCCATACTGCGGGCCATGGGTGACACTCCCGGCCCCAACGAGCCGACTCTCGAAGAGCAGATCGCCGCCTACCAGCGGGAGTTTCAGGACCTCGACCCCCAGGTCGAGGAGATCGTCTCGGCCCTCGGCCGCCTCAACCGGCGGATGAGCGTGGCCTACGGACGGCAGACCGCGACCCTCGGCATCAGCAACGCCGAGTGGGAGGTCCTCAAGGCACTCGTCCTCTCCGGCGCCCCGTACCAAATGGGCCCCGGCGAGCTGGCCAAAGGACTCGGCCTCACCCCGGCGGCCATGACCCACCGCATCGACCGCATGGTGACGGAGGGGCTGGTCACCAGGGACCGGGACGAGAACAACCGCGTGCGGGTGATCGTCGAGCTCACCGCGGAGGGCCGCGAGAAGTGGCTGGAGGCGATGCGCCTGGCCACGGTCTTCGAGGAGGACCTCCTCCAGGACCTGTCGCAGGAGGAGCGCGGCGCGCTCGGGGAAGTACTGACACGTCTTCTGCGTCGGGTCGAGCACGCCCAGCCGGACGCGGGCGGACGCCTCACGGACCTGGACTGAGAGCCCGACCTCGGGCGTTTGACAGTCACCTGGCCGATCCGTAAGGTTCTTCGGGTTGCCACGGAGCCGTAACGGTTCTGCGACAGCACCTCCCGCCGCTGAGACGCGGCAAACAAACTCTGCACGACATCCCACCGGGAACCATTTCGGCATGCCCGAATTGAATTCCAGGACTCGATTATGAGTCACCGGGAAGAACCGCTAGAGTTTGGGACGTCGGAACGGCCCAACAGCCGGGAAGACAAAGCCCGCTGACTGGGAATCAGGCCCGAAAGGATCTGGTAGAGTCGG
>NZ_JBWLKL010000072.1:0-23043 GCF_059026065.1 Streptomyces sp. A18
GGCCGTCCAACGGCCGCGGGACATCGGAAGGGAACCTCATGAGGCTCAAGCAACTCGGCCGGATCGGTACGGCTGGTGGGCTCACCGTCGCAGCGGTGGGCGCATCGATCGTCTTCACACCGTCCATGGCGTCCGCGGACAGCGCCTGGGAGTGCTACGGCAAGCAGGTCAAGCGCTGCGCGACCGTATGGTGGGACGACGAGGCCGACACATACCGGGCACGGGCGAAGATCACCGACGTCGCCGGCGGCGGCAACTACACGGTCAAGATCAACGACGTGAAGCTCCTGCGCTTCAACGGCACCAGGACGCTGACGGTGAAGTCCGCCAAGGACGACGACGGCTGGCACAGGACCCAAGACCTGGCAGGCACCTCGTCGGTCAACCCGTGCAGGTGGCCGACGAACAGTTTCCAGGTACAGGCGAAGTTCACCTGGAAGAAGCAGGGCGGGACCGCGAGCACCAAGACCTGGCGCCCCGGCATGGGCTGGGGCCACGCCTGCAACTGACCGTGCCCGCTCCGGTTCCCTGCCCGCAGCGAACCGTCGCGCTCACGCTCCGGCCAGGGGCACCTGCCCGCCGCCCCTGCCCGGAGCCCGTACGCACCCATGGAGGACACGGTCATCACCTCCTGATCCGTCGCGCTGTTCGAAGACGATTGCGATGCGTCCCGCCAACACCCGCGGGCTCATGCCATGACCGTTGTCTCGGTCAGGGTCGGCACCGGCCTCCAGCAGCAGCCGGATCGTCGCGCCCTCGCCCTGTGAACAGAACACCGCCCTCCACAACGGCGTATTGCCATGACGATCCGCGGTATTAACCGCCGCACCTGCGGCCAGGAGAACCTCGACAACCGATGGGGCCTGAGCCTGAGCCGCGAAATGCAGCGGCGTCCAGCCCGCATCGTCGACTGCCTCCGCAGCGGCACCTCCGGCCAGGAGAACCCTCAGGCCATCCGCGTCACCACCGGCAGCCGCATAGTGCACCGCCGTCCGCCCCAACCGATCCCGATCCGCCATGCCGACCATCCTCACCCGGCTTGACCAAACAGATAGGGCCCCCCACGGGGCTCGTCTGGGACCTCCACCCCGGCTACGTCCTGCACCCCCAGGACCGCGTGGTCCTGGCCGCCACCCGCCAAGGCTTCGCCGAACTTCTCAGGCCGGGACGACAGAACCCCGCCCGCTTCGCCGGGCGTTAGTCATTCCCGCGGCGTACCCGTGGTGGGCGAACCTCAGAACTCCTGCGTCGGCCAGTCGAGGAGCCGTGCGCCGATCACAGCGGTCTGCAGGGTGTAGCGATGGACCGGGTCGGCTGGGTCGGCGGCGGTGAGCTGGTGGATGCGCTGCAGGCGATAGGTGAAGGCGCGCACGCTCAGTGAGAGTCGACGCGCCGCTTCGGCCGCCACGCACCCGGAGTCGAAGTACGCGGTGAGCGTGTCGATCAGCGGCTGGGCGCCGCCACGGGCCTTGGTCAGTGGGCCGAGGGTGCCGAGCACGAGCTCGGCCATGGCCTGCCGGTCGCGGGTGAGGACGGGGTAGACGAGCAGATCCGCGGCGTGCAGCACGGGCTCGTCGATGTCGAGGCGTTCGGCGAGGTCGAGGGCGTTCAGGGCTTCCTCGTAGGAATGGACCACGCCGCCCGCGCCCTGCTGCGGGCGGCCGATGGCCACGCGGCCACCGCCGGTGGCCGCGAACGCCTGCTTGGCGAAGTACCGCAGCACCTCGTCCTGATCGCCCGGCGCGACGCACACCAGACGTCCGTCCTTGGTGGTGAGGAGAATGCTGCGGTCCCCGAACCGGCCGATCAGCGCCCGCTCCACCTCACGGGGCGCGGGATCGCCCTCTTCGTAAGCGACTGCCCCCTGGGCCACGGCGACGGCGTGTGCGTAGGAGAGCCGCAGTCCGAACCGCTCCGCGCGTTCGGCGAGTAGCCCCAGATCGCTGCGGCCGTACAGCAAGTCATCGATGAACTCGCGCCGAATCGCCTCCTGTTGACGTACGGCCAGCCGCTGGGCCCGCTCGTAGCCTTCCGCGAAGCCGTCGATGGCCTGTTCCACAGCGGCGAGTACGCCATCAAAGGAGGCTGAGTCCGTCGTCGGCCAGTGGGCACGGGTCGCTGCCAGGTGCGCACCCACCAGCGCACGCAGTCCGAAGCCCGCGTCGGCAGCCCGCTCTCCCAGGGCACGGCGCAACTCCAGCTCGTCGCGGGTCAGCCTGCGGCCGGTCTTCGCCGCGTCGGCGAGTACGCGGGCATACCCGTCCAGATATTCCTCGGGTATTTCGCCTGCTGTCATGCCCGCCCCTGATTTCCTGATGCGCTGGTAACGCCTTTCTAGCGCATCGCGTGGCCGCATGTGCCGACCGGCCCGATCACCGGTGCCGGGATACGGCAAGGACTCCGGGCAAGCCGGCTACCGGGTCACCGCCCGCTGCCCGCAACCCCCCTCTGATAGATGTCGGGGATGCCGTCTGCGTCCTCGTCGCGTTCCTCTTCTTCACTCAACCGCTTGTAAATGCGGTTGCGGCGGCGCAGCAGTACGGCGGCGAGGGCAGCTGCGAGCAAGGACCCGACGAGGACGGCGGCCTTGATGTGTTCGGCCTCCCCGGGGTCCGGGAAGGCGAGTTCGCCGATCAGGAGCGCGACGGTGAAGCCGATGCCGGCCAGGGTGGCGAGCCCGAAGACGTCGGCCCAGGCCAGGTCGGGATTGAGTTCGGCGCGGGTGAAGCGTGCGGCGAGGTAGGTGCCGATGAAGATACCGAGGATCTTGCCCGCGACGAGCCCGATGACGACGCCCAGGGGTTCGGGATCGGTGAACACCCTGGTCAGGGCATCACCGGAGACGGTGACGCCCGCTGCGAAGAGTGCGAACAGCGGGACTGCGACACCGGCGGAGACCGGGTGCAGCCGGAGGGTGACACGGGCGGCCGGTGTGGTCTCCTCGCCCTCGTCCCGGACGGTGCGCAGGATGAGGCCCATGGCGACGCCGGCGACGGTGGCGTGTACTCCGGAGTTGTACATCAAACCCCAGATGGCGATGCCCAGCGGTGCGTACCACCACCAGCCGCGTACCCGGAAGCGCTGGAGGAGATAGAAGACGACGAGACCGGCGAACGCCCCGCCCAGCGCCCAGAAGTTGAGATCGGCGGTGAAGAAGATCGCGATGACGAGGATGGCGCCGAGGTCGTCGACGACCGCGAGGGTGAGGAGGAACGCCCGCAGGGCGGACGGCAGATGGGTGCTGATGACAGCGAGGGCCGCAAGGGCGAAGGCGATGTCCGTGGCCATCGGTACGGCCCAGCCGTCGAGGCTTCCGCCACCCACCGTGGCGGTGAGGACGTAGAGGCCGGCAGGTACGACCATGCCGCAGACGGCGGCGATGACGGGCAACGCGGCAGTGGCGGGAGTCCGCAACTCGCCGACGACGAGCTCACGTTTCAGCTCGATTCCGGCGATCAGGAAGAAGATGGCAAGGAGACCGTCCGCTGCCCAGTGGCCGACCGAGAGGTCAAGACCCAGGGCGGCTATCCCGAAGTGGAAGTCGCGTAGACCCGCGTACGCCTCGCTCCACGGGCTGTTGGCCCAGACGAGCGCGACGACGGCAGCACCGAGGAGAACGAGTCCGCCGACCGTCTCCGTACGCAAGGCTTCGGTGACGGTCTGCCGCTCCGTCCACGGCAGCAGACCGAAGAGGGGCTTGCGTGGACGTGGCTGCGTCATGAAAGGGCCTCCGGGGCATATCGACAGCGGGGCACACGGGCCCTCGGACGCCGACCAGACTTCCCGGCACACCAGCGTCGTATCTTGACGCGTTCTTCACACCCTATCGGGTGCCCAGGAGCCTCACCAGGCGTCTCTCACCTGCTGGAACGGAAGAAAAGGGCCCGCCCCACCCGGGCGCGAGGTGGGGGCGGGCCCCTGGGATCCGGGCCGCTGGGGCGGTCAGACGGTGGTCTTCGCCGGCTCCTCGTCCGCGTCGCCGTCGGTGTTCAGGCCCGCGTCGCGCTTGCGGACGAAGGCGAGGAACGAGTCGAGCTCACGCTTGACGACCGGCACCAGGAGGTAGAGGCCGATGATGTTGATGACCGCCAGCATGAACAGCACCGCGTCGGCCATGTCGATCAGCGTCTGGAGCGTCAGCAGCGAGCCGGCGACCGCGAAGACGGTGTAGAGGACCTTGTACGTGGTCTCGCTGGCCCTGCTGCGGCCGAAGAGGTACGTCCACGCCTTGAGGCCGTAGTAGCCCCAGGTGAGCACGGTGGAGATGGCGAAGAGCACCACCGCGACCGTGAGGATGTACGGGAACCAGGGCAGAACCGTGCCGAAGGCGTCGGAGGTGATGGTGACGCCGCCGATGGTCTGGTCCTTGCGAGCTGCGGCATAGCTGGCGGGGTTGGCGACGATGATGGTCAGGGCGGTCATGGTGCAGATGACGACGGTGTCGATGAACGGCTCGAGCAGGGCGACCAGGCCCTCGCTCGCCGGGTGCTTGGTCTTGACGGCCGAGTGGGCGATCGGGGCCGAGCCGAGACCGGCCTCGTTGGAGAAAGCGGCCCGCTTGAAGCCGATGATCAGCGCGCCGAGGATACCGCCGGCGACCCCCTGAGGGTTGAACGCACCCTCGATGATCGCGGAGACCGCGGAGGGCACGGCGGTGACGTTCACGGCGATGACGACGAGACAGGCGGCGATGTAGATGCCCGCCATGGCGGGCACCAGCCTGCTGGTGACGGAGGCGATGGAGCGGATGCCGCCGAGGAGCACGATGCCGACGAGCGCGGCGATCAGGATGCCGAAGAAGAGGGCGCCGGCCGATGAGCCCACGAAGCCGCTCTCCCCGCCCGTGACGGAGACGAGCTGGGCGTAGGACTGGTTGACCTGGAAGAGGTTGCCGCCGAAGAGGCCGAAGAACAGGATCATGAACGAGGCCAGGACCGCGAGTACCTTGCCGAGCGTCTTGCCCTTCTTCCCGAAGCGGGCGGAGAGGCCCTTCGGCAGGTAGTGCATCGGCCCGCCGGAGACGGTGCCGTCAGGATGCACCTCGCGGTACTTCACGCCGAGCGTCACCTCGACGAACTTGGTGGCCATGCCGAGCAGACCGCACAGGATCATCCAGAACGTGGCGCCAGGCCCGCCGATGGAGACAGCGACGGCGACACCGGCGATGTTGCCGAGGCCGACGGTCCCCGAGACGGCTGCGGTCAGCGCCTGGAAGTGATTGACCTCGCCGGCAGAGCCCTCCTCGTCGTACTTCCCGCGCACGACATCGACGGCGAGCCGGAACTTGCGCAGCTGCACGAAGCCGAACCAGCCGGTGAAGACCAGGCCGGCCACGACGAGCCAGGCCACGATCAGCGGCAGTTCCGTACCTCCGACGGGGATGGAGTAGAAGACGATCTCGCCCAGCCAGGTGGCTATGGGCTCGAAGAAGCCGCTGACGGCGTCGTCCACGGACTGAGTGAAGGAATCGAGAGACACGGTGGAAAACCTCGATGGCGCAGGACCGGCGCGCGGGGAGGACTGCGCCAGTGGATGTGCGGGCTTTGAGCGAACGCCGTTGTCCGATCGGCGACCCGAGGGTCGATGTCCGCGGACGCGGAACGTGATCACCTTGGTCGTGCTGCCGGTGCTGCCGACGTTCCGCGGAGGCGACAGGGGTGTCACCACCTGCGGAGTTGCGCATTCCTACCACGCGAACACCCGAACAGAGAGTGGCGCACATCACACGACTAGAGGCGATCCGGTGAAACCCCAGCAAGCGTGACGCGACCGTTATCCGGACAGGCTGTCCGTTCATCGTGCACTTATTTCCGCAGGTCAGGAGCGTAGAACGCTACGCCCATGTCGAGGTCCCACTCGAAACCTCATCGCTGCTGGAGCAAGGCCACCGGGCAGCGGCTCTGGACACCGCCCCGCTGTCCGGCCTGCAGAGCCTGCTCGACCACGCTCAGGACGATGCCGCCTCGGCGGACACCACGCTGGCCGGTCCGGACGGCGGTCTCCGGGCCAACAGCCCGGCCACCTCCGCCCTGCTGGGCACCCCCGCAGGTCAGCGGCCCTGCCGGGCACCCATCCCGCACGCCCGTACGCCGGGATACTCGGCCCCGAGGCGCACTCAGCGGTCCACGCGCTTCTCGTGCGGTCCTGTGTCCGGGGCCTCGCCCATCTCCGCCGCCGCAGGATCGAGTACGCGCGCCAGGAACGTCCGGGTCCGCTCGTGCTGCGGGTCGCCCACCACACGTTCGGGCGTGCCCTCCTCGACGATCACTCCGTCGTCCATGAAGACCACCCGGTCGGCGACCTCGCGCGCGAAGCTCATCTCGTGGGTGACGACCAGCATCGTCATCCCCTCGTGGGCGAGCGAGCGCATCACCGCGAGTACGTCCCCGACCAGTTCGGGGTCGAGCGCGGAGGTCGGCTCGTCGAAGAGCATCAACTCGGGATCCATGGACAGCGCCCGAGCGATCGCGACCCGCTGCTGCTGGCCGCCGGAGAGCTGCGCCGGATAGGACTGCTCCTTGTCGACGAGGCCCACCCGCGCGAGGTTGGCCCGCGCGATGCGCTCCGCCTCCTCCTTGCCGCGCCGCAGTACACGGCGCTGCGCGATGGTCAGGTTCTCCAGCGCCGTGAGGTGCGGGAAGAGGTTGAAGGACTGGAAGACCATGCCGATCCGACGGCGTACGCGATCGATGTCCACATCGGGGTCGGTGACCTCCGTGCCGGCCACCGTCACCATGCCCGACGTGGGCTCCTCCAGGAGATTGACGCAACGCAGCAGGGTCGACTTGCCGGAGCCCGAAGGGCCGATGACACAGACCACGTCACCGCGCCCGACCGTGAGGTCGATGCCCTTGAGCACCTCCAGATCGCCGAACGACTTGCGTAGTTCGCGCACCTCGATCGCCTGGCCCGAAGGTGCGGGCGCGTCGGGTGCCTTGTCCAACTTCATGGGGCTCACCTGGCTTTCGCCGTACGGGCCTCGAGCCGCCGCACCAGATGGCCGAGCGGCAGTGTGATGACGAGATACAGCAGTCCGGCGATCAGGATCGGGGTCAGGCTCTTGTGCTCGTTCAGCGCGTCCCGGCCGAAGTTGGCCAGCTCGAACTGGCCGAGCGAGAGGCCGAGCAGATACACCAGTGAAGAGTCCTTGGTGAGCAGGATCAGCTCATTGGTCAGCGGCGGCAGCACGATCCGGAACGCCTGCGGCATCACGATCGACACCATCGCACGCCCCGGTGACATGCCCAGCGAACGGGCCGCCTCCGTCTGCCCCTTGGGCACCGCCAGGATGCCCGCGCGGATCGTCTCGGCCATATAGGCGGCGCCCACCAGGCCCAGGGACAGCATCACCGTGATGTCCATGTCGAGCGCGACCTCGAAGGCCAGCGGCACACCGAAGCCGAGCGCGATGAACACGAGCAGGGAGGGAACGCCGCGGAAGAACTCGATATAGGCGATCGCGATCCAGCGGTACGGAGGCACCGTGGACAGCCGCATCAGCGCAAGGACGACGCCGAGCCCCAGGCCGAAGCCGAAGCCGAGCAGCGTGTAGTAGGCGGTGTTGACCAGCGCGGTGGTGATCACCTCGGGGAACAGCGCCTTGGCGATCTCCACGTCGAAGAACGCCTGGCGCAGTGTCCCCCAGTCGGCCACCAGGGCGAACACGGCTATGGCGATGAACAGCACGGCGTACTGGACGCCGCGGAACAGCCGTGCCCGCCGCCGTCGAGACATGGGCATACGTGCAGAACTCCTCTGGTCAGCCGTTTGAATGCTTGAGGTCAGCTCTGCGGAGTGGTGCCGAACCACTTCTTGTAGATCTTGTCGTAACTGCCGTCGGTCCGGGCCTCCTTGAGGACCTCGTTGACCTTCGTGCGCAGTGAGTCGTCGCCCGTGCGGAAGCCGATTCCGTACTTCTCACCGGTGTCGAACTCCGCGGTCACCTCGGTGTCCGGGTTGCCCTTGACGTATTCGAAGAGCACGCCGTTGTCATTGATGCCCGCGTCGACTTTGCCTGCCTTGACCGCCGTGAGCAGCAAGCCGACGTCCTCGTACTCCACGAGCTCCATGTCGAGGCCCTTGCTCTCCTTCTTGGCGTAGATGCCGCCGGTGGTGGCCTTCTGGTAGCCGAGCTTCTTGCCCTTGAGGTCCTTGAAGGTCTTGTAGGGCTGCCCCTTCTTGGTGATCAGCGCCTGGGTGGCGTTGAAGTAGGGGTCCGAGAAGTCCATGACCTTGTCGCGCTCGTCAGTGATCGTCATGCCTGCGGCGGCCAGGTCGCACTTGCGGATGTTGAAGTCCTGGCCGGTCTCGATGCCCTCGAAGGGTGTGTTGACGATCTCCTGCTCGACCCCCAGTTCCTTGGCGACCAGGTCGACCAGATCCACGTCGAAGCCGACGATCTTGCCGTCCTTCTTCGACTGGAACGGCGGATAGGGCAGATGCGTGCAGGTCTTGATCTTGCCGGACGAGACGAGCTTGATCCCCGAGGCGCCCTTGTCGCCGTCGCTGTCGGACTTTGTGCTGGTGCAGCCCGTCATCAGCAGGCCGACAACTGTGGCCAGGGCTATGGCAGCCACCGGGGAACGAGCGGACTTCGGGGGACGAGCGGACACAGGACCTCCAGGGCAGGCTCGAACCAGGGCGCGAACGAGATCAACAGCGCTGTGTGCTGCGCAAGTTGCGGTGCATCCTGCCACCGACCAGGGCGCTTGTCCCGCCTTCGGGATTGCGTATGGGTAACACACTCGATCTCCACTGCATCACCGCCCCTGTGTGAGCGGTCACTTGCAATGGGCTTCTTCCAGGAGTCCTGCCGCATGTGCGGTCCGCTGGTACAACACGTAGCGCCCGTCTCTGACCTTGGTGACGAGGCGTGCGCGGTGCAGGGCGCTGAGGTGGTAGGAGACGGTGCCCGGGGTGTATCCGGTTCGGGAGGCGAGTTCCGCGGTGGACCGGGCGGTTTCGAGGTCCGCCAGCAAGGCCGCCCGGGCGTTGCCGACCACTTGCGCGATCCTTCCGGACCTGCGATCCCGGTCGGCTCCGATCCGCTGGGCGGGGTAGTAGAAGACGAATTGCCCGGGGGTGTCGACCTGGATGATGACGGCGGGCCGGCTGAGCACGCTGGGGGTGAGGACCAGGTCCCGGCCTGCGACATCGATTTCGGCATCCCACGGCTTGGTGAGGGTGATCGCGTCGCCTGCCCAGGCCATGTCGGGGTGGAGTGCTTCGAGCGTTTGGCCGACGCCGTGGGTGGCGACGGCTGTCGCGCGGTGGGCGATGTCCTGATGGATGATCGAGCGCAGCTCGGGCCAGCCCTCGGCCAAGGTGTCGCGCCAGAACCGGGCGAGACCGTTGGCGAGACGGCGCTGCATACGCCCCGACTCCGCGATCCGGCGGGTGGTGGCAAGGAGCGGCCTGTTCCAGTGGGTCCGGGTGTGGGTGAAGACCTGGGTTTCGAGGTCGTCCTGCGCTACGGCCTCGATGTGCGCGATCTGCTCGTCGATCAGGTCGCGGCGCTGTGCGTCCGTTCCTGGCTGAGGGGTGAGCAGGTCAGGTCTGTAGGTGTCGCCGTTCTGCGGCAACAGGTCTACGAGCAGGGCAACGTCGGGATGGGCAAGTGATGCTCGGGCGAGTGGTCCAGGATCTCCGAAGACCGGGTGCCGTCCCGACGCGGCGGTGAGTTTCAGCCACGCCATGGATTCCGACGCGGGGGAAGGCGCGAACCGTGTCCTGGACACTGTATTGGCGTCTACACGCAGGGTCAGCACCGCCTCGACGCTAGCAGTCGTCGCGATGGATTTGAACGGGCTCGAATGCTTTCCGGCGTGAGGTCCCCGCGTGGTGGAGTCGTGTTGCCGAACAACGGCAGCAACGTTCACTGCCCGATCGGAGGCGGTCGCCTCCCCCGGCGGTGAGGTTGTGCATCCGGCACTCGAGGAACCTGGGAGTGGTTGTCATGGTGAGCTTGATGGACGCATCGAACGTGAAGAGCCGCACGAGGAAGGTCGGCATGGCCGTGACCGCAGCCGCTTCGATTGCCGGGATGGCCTTCGCGGCGACACCCGCGACCGCCGTCGGCGCCGCTGCCGCCGCCGATGTCTCGATCGAGTACGGGGCGAGCTACTACAAAGGCACGGCCACCTGGTCCAACCGGTCGGTCGGCATCGACGCATCGTTCAAGGCCAGCAATTGCCGGCGGGTCTACGCGCGGGCGTTCGCCGGCAGCACCTCACTGGACTTCAAGAGCAGCAGCACGTGGTGCAATCGATCCGGGCCGGCGGACTTCACCCTTATCGCGGACGTCGTCGGTGGGTCCGACAACATCTGGGTCTACATGACCGATGAAAACGGTAACTACCTCAAGGGACAGACCTGTTACCGCGCCGGCTACTACTGCGTCGCCGGCCTGCACTAGTACGCGACCGCGGTCGGACCACGTAGTCCCCATCCTGGAGATAGTCCCCATCCTGGAGATCGCATGAAGACTCATCTCACCACCGCCCTCGGTTCCCTCGTGCTGACCGCGGGCACCTTGCTGGGCGCTCCCGCCGCCGGCGCGCAGACAGCCCCCTACCCGAGCACCGCTTTCGACGTCACGGTCGGTGCCAGCTCCGTCCGCGGCACCCTGACTTGGCGCGACCAGTCGGTCAGGGCCGCTGGAACACACCGGGCCGTCGGCTGCAACAGGGTGTGGTTCAGCACGTACGGTGCCTCTGGCAATGAACTCGGCATGTGGAGCAGCGGCACCCGGTGCAACGTGACCTACCAGTTCAACGCCGAGCTCTCTGCGGATGCGCCCGGCGGGGCGACGTCCGTCAGGATCTGCCTTGATGCGGCCACGGCACTCAACTGCGAGTGGTACAACCGGCCCTGACCCACCCGACCGGCCGGGCGGGCGCAACCACCCGGCGAATCTCAGGACGGAAAGGTGCTGGCCAAGGCGGCGATTCGCGGCAACTCCGCATATGTATACGAGCCTTGGACGCATAGAACCCTCGGGTCCGGATATGGATTCGCTCAGACCGCGCGGCGCAGGAGGCCAGGAGCCTGAGCCGCGCGGGGCTGTCGCACACGGGCGTGATTCCCCACAACTGAAGGGTTCCTCCACGTGCAATCGGCCCAAGAGTTCGGAGACAATCCCGTCGAAGTACGAGAAACCGGGCACTACACCGAGGAGTACGTCCCCAGCTTCGTCGAGAAATGGGACTCACTCATAGACTGGGAGAAGAGGGCGGAGAGCGAAGGGAATTTCTTTATCGACCTGCTGCGCAAACGAGGCGTGAAAAGTGTCCTCGACGTCGCGACAGGAACCGGTTTTCACTCCGTGCGGCTGCTGCAGGCCGGATTCGAAGCCGTGAGTGCGGACGGCAGCGCGGAAATGCTGGCGATGGCCTTCGAGAACGGCACCAAGCAGGGCGGCCATATCCTGCGCGTCGTCCAGGCGGACTGGCGCTGGCTGAACAGAGACGTCCACGGCGAGTACGACGCCATCGTCTGCCTCGGCAACTCCTTCACGCACCTCTTCTCGGAGCGCGACCGACGGAAGGCACTGGCCGAGTTCTACGCGATGCTCAAGCACGACGGAATCCTCATTCTGGACCAGCGCAATTACGATGCGATTCTGGATGACGGGTACACGAGCAAGCACACGTACTACTACTGCGGCGAGGACGTCACCGTGGAGCCGGAGTACGTCGACGAAGGTTTGTGCCGTATGCGGTACGGATTCCCGGACGAATCCGTGTATCACCTCAACATGTTCCCGCTGCGGAAGGAATACACACGCCGCCTCATGTCCGAGGTCGGTTTCCAGCGCATCGAGACCTACGGCGACTTCCAGCACACCTACCGGGGTGAACAGCCGGACTTCTTCGTGCATGTGGCGGAGAAGGAGTACCGGATGGACGACGAGAAGGAGGCGCGATACGCCGGCGCGGTCAACACCGCCCGCAGTTACTACAACTCGTCCGACGCCGACACTTTCTATGCCACGGTGTGGGGCGGTGAGGACATCCATATCGGCCTCTACGAGCGCTCCGAGGAGCCCATCGCCGATGCCAGCCGCCGCACCGTCCAGCGGATGGCGTCGAAGCTGGAGCTGACGGCGGAGTCCATGGTGCTCGACCTCGGCTCGGGCTACGGCGGTTCGGCCCGCTTCCTGGCCGAGACGTACGGTTGCCGGGTTCTCGCACTCAACCTCAGCGAGGTGGAGAACTGGCGCCACAAGGAGATGAACTCGGCCCGTGGTCTCACCGGCAGGATCGAGGTCGTGGACGGGTCCTTCGAGGACATTCCGCACCCGGATGCCTCAGTCGACGTCGTCTGGTCCCAGGACGCTTTCCTGCACAGCGGAAACCGGGGCCGGGTGCTCGCGGAGATCGCGCGGGTGCTGCGGCCGGGCGGCCACGTCATCTTCACCGACCCGATGGCGGCGGACGGCTGCCCCGCCGGTGTGCTGCAGCCGATTCTCGACCGCATTCACCTGGACGACATGGGTTCGCCCTCCTTCTACGCACGCGAGCTGACCCGGCTCGGATTCACCCCCGTCGACGGCGGTTTCGAGGAGCACCGCGAGCAGTTGGTGACCCACTACGCGCGCGTCCTTGAGGAAACCGGGCGCCAGGAGGCCGAAGGGCTCGCCAGGAAGGTGAGCCACGACTACCTCGCCCAGATGAAGAAGGGCCTGGCTCACTGGGTCGACGGCGGCCGCGACGAGCACATCACCTGGGGCATCTTCCACTTCAGGCTCGGCGGCGGCAGCTAGGGGCTGTCCGGGCCTTGGCCGAAGCCCGGCCGCCCATGACCGGCCCGGCTGGTTTCCTCCAGCCGGGCCGACGCTTGGGTGCAGGGGAGCGTCCTACGCCGCCACTTCCACGGCCACCTCCCCTTTCACGGCGAACTGCGTGCGGTACAGCTCCGCGTACCGCCCTTCCGCAGCGAGCAGCTCCTCGTGCGTCCCGCGCTCCACGATCCGCCCCGCCTCGACGACGAGGATCAGGTCGGCGGAACGCACCGTCGAGAGCCGGTGTGCGATGACGATCGCGGTGCGGCCCTCCAGCGCCTCGGCGAGCGCCTCCTGGACCGCTGCTTCCGAGGTGTTGTCGAGGTGCGCCGTGGCCTCGTCGAGGATGACCACCCGCTGCTGGGCGAGCAGCAGTCGGGCGATGGTCATGCGCTGGCGCTCGCCGCCGGAGAGGCGGTAGCCGCGCTCTCCGACCACGGTGTCCAGGCCGTCGGGGAGGGAACGTACGAGGGCTTCGAGACGCGCCCTGCGCAGGACGTCCCACAGGTCGTCCTCGGTGGCCTCGGGGCGGGCGAGCAGCAGGTTGGCGCGGACCGACTCGTGGAAGAGATGGCCGTCCTGGGTGACCATGCCGAGGGTCTGGCGCATGGACGCCGCCGAGAGGTCGCGGACGTCGACACCGCCGATGCGGACGGCCCCGCCGTCCGTGTCGTACAGCCGCGGGAGCAGTTGCGCGATCGTCGACTTGCCCGCTCCCGATGATCCGACGAGCGCCACGGTCTGGCCGGGCTCGGCACGGAAGGAGAGGCCGTGCAGGACTTCATCGCCGCCTCGGGTGTCGAGGGACGCGACCTCTTCGAGGGAGGCCAGGGAGACCTTCTCGGCGGAGGGGTAGCCGAAGCGGACGTCGTCGAACTCCACCGTCACCGGGCCCGATGGCACCTCGCGTGCGTACGGCTTCTCGTCGATCAGGGGCTTCAGGTCGAGGACCTCGAAGACCCGCTCGAAGCTGACGAGCGCGCTCATGACCTCGACCCGCGCTCCGGCCAGGGACGTCAGCGGAGCGTAGAGGCGGGTGAGGAGCAGGGCGAGGGACACGATCGCGCCCGCTTCCAGGGTGCCGTTCAGGGCGAAGTAGCCGCCGAGGCCGTAGACGAGCGCCAGGGCGAGCGCCGACACCAGCGTGAGCGCCGTGATGAACGTGGACTGTGCCATGGCCGTGCGGACACCGATGTCCCGCACCCGCCTGGCCCGCGTGGCGAACTCCTCCGACTCGGCGCCAGGACGCCCGAAGAGCTTGATGAGCGTGGCGCCCGGAGCGGAGAAACGCTCGGTCATGCGCGTGCCCATCGCTGCGTTGTGGTGCGCGGCCTCGCGCTGGAGCTTGGCCATCCGCGAGCCCATCCGGCGGGCGGGTACGACGAACACCGGCAGGAGGACCAGCGCGAGGAGCGTGATCTGCCAGGAGAGCGTCAGCATCACGGCCAGGGTCAGGAGCAGCGTGACCACGTTGCTGACGACGCCGGAGAGGGTGTTGCTGAACGCGCGCTGCGCGCCGATCACATCGTTGTTGAGGCGGCTGACGAGCGCGCCGGTGCGGGTGCGGGTGAAGAACGCGACGGGCATGCGCTGTACGTGGTCGAAGACGGCTGTCCGCAGGTCGAGGATGAGCCCCTCCCCCAGGTTCGCCGACAGCCAGCGGCCGAGCAGTCCGAAGCCCGCCTCGGCGAGGGCGATGCCTGCGATGAGCAGGGCGTACCGGACGACCAGCGAGGACTCGCCGTCCGAGACGATCGTGTCCACGACGTTGCCCGCCAGGACGGGGGTCGCCACGGCGAGCAGCGCGGTGACGACGCTCAGGAGGACGAAGTAGACGATGCGGCGTTTGTGCGGGCGGGCGAAGGTGCCGATGCGGCGCAAGGTGGCGCGGGCGAAGGGACGGCGGTCCTGCTCGGCGTGCATCACGCTCTGCAGCTGGCTCCAGGCTGTCGTTTCCATGCTCATGAGGAGAACGTAGAACCTCAAGCTGCCTTGAGGTCAAGCTTTCGGGGTACGCCGCCGAAACGAGGCCCCCGCGCGTCCCTGCCACATCCCTTGACCCGCATGTATCAGGAACGTACTTTCGCTTCAACTCTTGTGGCCATCACAGAGGTTGTCGACTTCCTGATGCGAGAAGGCGAACACATGCGAGAGCTACGAAGGCGTACTCTGCTGTCCGCGATCGGCGGCACGGCCGTCGCCGGAGGCGGCCTCACCGCCGCGGGAACCGGGATCGCCCAGGCCGCGCCGCAGCGCCCGAGCCCCCGAAGCGCCACGGATCCGAAGATCAAGCAGCTGCTCGACCGTATGACTGTCGAAGAGAAGCTGGGTCAGCTCCAGCAGCTCCCCTGGGCCGTCAGCACCGGTCCCGGCGGCAGTGAGACCAAGGACGTCGAGGACGCGGCGCGCGCCGGACGGCTCGGTTCGGTCCTGAACATCTTCGGCGCCAGGAGCAGCAACGCCCTGCAGCGCATCGCGGTGGAGGAGTCCCGGCTCGGCATCCCGCTGCTCTTCGGGCTCGACGTCATCCACGGCCTCTGGACGACGTTCCCGATCCCCCTCGCCCAGGCGTCGAGCTTCGACCCGGAGGTCACCCGGCGGGACGCCGAGGTGTCGGCGGAGGAGTCCCGCTCGAACGGCGTGCACTGGACGTTCTCGCCGATGATGGACGTCACGCACGAACCGCGCTGGGGCCGCGTCGCCGAGGGCTGCGGCGAGGACCCGTACCTCACCACGGCGTTCGCCGTGGCCAAGGTGGAGGGCTACCAGGGCAAGCAGGGTTCGGGGCTCGACGCCAAGGACCGCATCGCCGCCTGCGCCAAGCACTTCGTCGCGTACGGCGGGGCCGAGGGCGGCCGGGACTACAACACGGTCGACGTGTCGGAGTCCCGCCTTCGCAACCACTATTTGCCGCCGTTCAAGGCCGCGTTGGACGCGGGCGTGGCCACGGTGATGGCCTCCTTCAACACCGTCAGCGGCGTCCCGGCGCACGGCAACCCCCACGTGCTCACCGACGTGCTGGTCAAGGAGTGGGGCTTCGACGGCTTCGTCGTCAGCGACTGGAACGGCGTCGACGAGCTGATCGCGCACGGCTTCGCCGAGGACGGCGCCGACGCGGCCCGCCTCGCGCTGAACGCCGGCGTCGACATGGAGATGGCGAGCACGGACCTGGCCAAGCACGGCAAGAAGCTGCTGAGCGGCGGCAGGATCAGCGAGAAGCGTCTGGACGAGGCGGTCACGCGGATCCTGCGCCTGAAGTTCGATCTCGGCCTCTTCGAGCATCCCTACGTCGACGAGGGCACCGCCATCGACAAGCCGTCCGCCAAGGCCCGCAAGGCCGCCCGTGAGACCGCCGCCCGCTCGATGGTGCTCCTGAAGAACGACGGCAAGGCGCTGCCGCTCAAGAAGTCGGCCGGGTCGATCGCGGTCGTCGGCCCGTTCGGCGACTCCGACGACCTGCTCGGCACGTGGACGTTCCCCGGCGCGACGAAGAGCTTCCCCTCGGGCAAGATCCTCGCCGCGGTCAAGGCAGCGGCCCCCGGGGCGAAGGTGACGTACGCGAAGGGCGTGGACCCCGAGGGCACGGACACCGGCGGCATCCCGGACGCGGTCGCCGCGGCCAAGAACGCGGACGTCACCGTGATCGTGGTCGGCGAGCCACCAGCGATGAGCGGTGAGGCGGCGGCGCGCAGCGACATCAGCCTGCCGGGCGGGCAGGAGAAGCTGATCGAGGCGATCGCGGCGACGGGCAAGCCGTTCGTGGTGGTCCTGGTCAACGGGCGCCCGCTGACCATCGGCGGCTGGCTGAAGTCGGCGCCCGCCGTGCTCGAAGCCTGGCACCCGGGGCTCGAAGCGGGCAACGCGATCGCCGATGTGCTCTTCGGCAAGGTCAATCCGGGCGGCAAGCTGCCCGTGTCGTTCCCGCGCACGGTCGGCCAGATCCCCGTCCACTACAACCACGAGTCGACGGGCCGCCCCTACAGCGCGGACAACAAGTACACGTCCAAGTACCTCGACCTGCCCCCGGACCCGCAGTTCGCCTTCGGCCACGGGCTCTCCTACACGAAGTTCGAGATCGGCGGACCGAAGCTGAGCCGCGACCGGGTGTCGGCCGGTGCGCTGCGCAAGGGCGACACTCTGGAAGTCTCGGTCACCGTCCGCAACACCGGCGACCGCATGGGCGACGAGGTCGTCCAGCTGTACGTCCACGACATCGCGGCGAGCATCGCGCAGCCGGTGCGCAAGCTGCGCGGGTTCCGCCGGGTGACGCTGGAGCCGGGCAGGTCGAGGGTCGTCCGCTTCCAGCTCGGCGCCGATGACTTCGGGTTCTGGACGAACGCGGAGAGCGGCGAGTTCCGTGTCGAGGAAGGGGCCGTGGACATCTACGTGGGCAACAGCTCCGAGGCCGAGGCGAAGAAGAGGCTGACGATCACGTAGCGGCAGCTCTGCGGAGAGGTGGGCCGGGCCCGGTGGGCCCGGCCCCGCAGTCAGCCGAGTTCGAGTGTGGTCACACCGAAGATCCGCTCCTCGGCCAGGTCCCGCACCGGTCCTGTGTACATGCGGGCGGTCTCGAACGTGGGCTTCATGCCGCGCGTCTCCGCCAGGGCGACGGCATGCGGCTGGGACTCGGGGACGTCGATGACGACGGGCACGCCGTCCGTCTCCGCCGTCAGCGCGTCGAAGAGCTCCTCCGCGTCGGCGCGCGTATCGGCGAACAACGGCCCGACGCGCAGGGCGCCCTGGGCCGGGCGGAGCACGCCGTATCCGGTGACGCGGCCGTCGACGATGCGGGCGAGGGCGCGGTGCCCGGGAGCGGTGAGCCAGGATTCCAGGAAGCGCGGGCGGTCGGCGGGGTAGCTCGTGGCGTCGTACGCGGTGATCGCCCGCAGGCCGGCGGCCTCGACCGGCAGGATCTGTGCGGATCTTGGGCCGCCGCCGGGCACGGGGCCCGCGTACCGGATGGTGCGATGGGCGAACTCGAAGCCCGAGCGGCGATAGTTGTCCTGCTGGGCGACCACGCCGTCCAGGCCGACGGTGCGGGTCCCGGCGTGGGCGAGGCCCGTACGCCAGGTGGCGAGACCGTGGCCGCGGCCGCGCAGGTCGGGGCGGACGAGGTAGAAACCGAGGAAGGCGTACACCTCGTCGTAGTTCACGACCGAGATCGCGGAGACCGGCTCACCGTCGATGCGGCCGATGAAGAATCCCTCGGGGTCCTGCGCGAAGAAGGACGGGCCGTCGCGCAGCCCCGGGTTCCAGCCCTCGTCCGCCGCCCATCCGCTGACGACCTGCCAGTCGTCGAGCGTCGCCCGCGAGATGGCGAGCCGCCCAGGGGCCGAATCCGTCATCGCTGCACCCTTCGTACGCCGGAGCGGACCGTCCCACCCCCGTTCCCGACTCCTCCCCCCGCCACCCGAGTCATAAGCGCTCTTCAGGGGTGCTTGGCTCCGTGCTCCGGTATGGGGATGGTTCGGGGGCTTGACGGGCTCGACGGGCTCGACATCAGAGGGGCCGGTTTCTCCTGGGTCGTGGTCGGATAGGCGGCGTACATCGACTGAGCTTCGGGAGGCAGGATGTTCGTCCCGTTCGGGGCCCTTGATTTTCTGGACCGCGCCACGACCGTATACGGGGACCGGGTCGGCATCGTCGACGAACCCGATCAGCCGGCAGAGTCCTGGCAGGAGCTCACCTATCGGCGCGTGGGTGAGCTCGCGCGGGCGCAGGCAGCCGGTCTCGACGCGCTGGGGGTGCCGCACGGCGCACGGGTGGCGGTGGTCTCGCCCAACAGCGCGCGGCTCCTGACGTCGTTCTTCGGCGTCAGCGGCCACGGCCGGGTCCTCGTGCCGGTCAACTTCCGGCTCTCGGCGGACGAGGTGAGCTACATCGTCGCCCAGTCGGGGGCGAGCGTGCTGCTCGTCGACCCCGAACTGGAGGACCGCCTCTCGGACGTGACCTGCAAGCACCGCTTCACCCTTGGGGCGCAGGCCGACGCGGAGCTGTACCGGTTCGACACCGAGCCCGAGCCCTGGGAGCACGACGAGAACGCCACCGCGACCATCAACTTCACCAGCGGAACGACCGCGCGCCCCAAGGGCGTTCAGATCACGCACCGCAACATCTGGGTGAACGCCCTGACGTTCGCGCTGCACGCCGGGGTCACCGACCGGGACGTCTATCTGCACACGCTGCCGATGTTCCACGCGAACGGCTGGGGCATGCCGTTCGCGATGTCGGGCATGGGCGCGCGCCAGATCGTGTTGCGCAAGGTGGACGGCGCGGAGATCCTGCGCCGCGTGGCCGAGCACGGGGTTACGGTCATGTGCGCGGCACCCGCGGTGGTCAACGCGGTCCTCGCCGCCGCGCGTTCGTGGGACGGGGAGATCCCCGGCCGGGACCAGGTACGCATCATCGTCGCGGGAGCTCCGCCGCCCACCAAGACCATCGAGCAGGTCGAGTCCGAGCTGGGCTGGGAGTTCATCCAGCTCTACGGCCTCACCGAGACCTCTCCTTTGCTCACCATCAACCGCACCCGCGCCGAGTGGGACGACTTCACGTCGCAGCAGCGCGCGGAGAAGCTGGTCCAGGCCGGGGCCCCGGCCCTGGGCGTCACGCTGCGCACGACGGACGAGGGCGAGATCCTCGCCCGCTCGAACGTGGTCCTGGAGGGGTACTGGGAGCAGCCGGATGAGACCGCGCGGGCGCTGGAAGGCGGCTGGTTCCACACGGGCGACGGCGGGTCGATCGGCGCGGACGGCCATCTGACGATCAGTGACCGCAAGAAGGACGTCATCATCACCGGCGGTGAGAACGTGTCCTCGATCGAGGTGGAGGACGTGCTGTTCAGCCATGCCGCGGTCGCCGAGGTCGCGGTCATCGGGGTGCCGGACGAGAAGTGGGGCGAGACCATCAAGGCGCTGGTCGTCCTCGCCCCCGGCGCGCAGGCCACGGAAGCGGAACTCATCCGGCACTGCAAGGAGCACCTCGCCGGCTACAAGGCGCCGACGTCGGTGGAGTTCCGCGCCGAACTGGCCCGCACGGCCACCGGAAAGCTCCAGAAGTACAAGCTGCGCGGACCCTATTGGGAAGGACGCGAGCGGGGCGTCAACTAGCCCGATCGCCCGACGCCGGAAGGCAGGGGCCGAAAGGAACTACCAGTCGGTGCTCGTGTGCGTCTCGCAGAGCTCGAAGACGGCCTCCCCGGTCTCCGGATCGGACCCGGCCACGGGCCGCACACGCGCGCCGACCCACACGAGGTGCGGCGAGGCGCCCACGACCCGGCAGCGGAACACGAACCCTTCGGGGAAGCGGACGAGGGACTCGTTGCGTGCGGTCCCCGTATAGCGGTTGACCACGCTGGACTGGACGACGACGCCTTCGCCGTCGCTGCGCTCGGCCACCAGATCGCTGGAGGCGCACACCGGACACAGCATGCGCCGGAAGGACGCGGTGTTGCACCATCGGCAGCGCCGGTAGATCAGGCCGGTTCGCTCGTGCTCTGTCGGCGCGACGCTCAATTCCTGCTGGGACACGTCTCGACCCCCTGCATTCGGCTCGGATGCGCCGCGCTCGGCGTCGACGCATCCGCACCATATGGCACTGAGTGCCAGCAGGTAAAGGTACTGAGTGCTACTTCCTCGGTCACTCCTGGCCGAGGGCGGACTCGACGCGCTGCACCACGCGCCACATGGGGGCGCGCTTCGAGACCACCATGACGACGACCTCGTCATCGACGCGTCCGGATTCCTCCCCGTTCGCGGCGCCGCTCCCCCACCCGTTCCGCACGAGCCCGAGCGCGTGGTCCACCGCGGCCTCGGCGTCGCCGTCCCCGCCCGAACGCAGCCAGGAACGCAGGGCGTTGTTGTGCGCGGCGACCACGGCGGCGGCGATCACCTCGGCACGCAGGGAGCCGTCCTCGGCATCGGCGTAGCGGCCGCGGAGGTAGCCGGCCATGGTGCGTTCGTAGCGACGCACCACAGAGAGTTCATACGTACGAAGGCCGGGGACCTCCTGCGTGAGGCGGTAGCGCTGCACCGAGAACTCGGGGTTCGTGGCGTACATGCGCAGCACGATCCGGGCCGCGTCACACACCGCGTCCACGGGATCGGCGCCGTCCGCCGCTTCGAGGAAGGCCGTCATGTCGGCCAGGCAGCTCTCGTGGTCGGGGAAGACCGCGTCCTCTTTGGACGGGAAGTACCGGAAGAAGGAGCGCCGCCCGACCCCGGCCCGCGCCACGATGTCGTCCACCGTGGTCTGCTCGAAGCCCCGCTCCAGGAACAGCTGGAACGCCGCCTTGGCGAGCACTTCCCGCATGGGGGCCTTCTTCGCTGGTCCGCGCGCCTCAGTCATGCGGGGAACGTAGCACCGTGAAGGCCTATCTGGCACTACGTACCTTTACAGGGGGTACTGAGTGCCATACCGTCGTCGTAACGAACCACACCAGGTAGGAGAGCCGGCGTGAGCTTGAGGATCGTTGTCACCGTGAAGTACGTGCCTGACGCCACCGGCGACCGGCATTTCGCCGATGACCTGACCGTCGACCGGGATGACGTCGATGGCCTGCTGTCGGAGCTGGACGAGTATGCGGTCGAGCAGGCGCTGCAGATCGCGGATGAGGCGGATGACGCGGAGATCACCGTGTTGACGGTGGGTCCGGAGGATGCCAAGGACGCGCTGCGCAAGGCGTTGTCGATGGGTGCCGACAAGGCGATCCATGTCGAGGACGAGGACCTGCACGGTACCGACATCATCGGTACGTCGCTGGTGCTGGCGAAGGCGATCGAGAAGGCGGGCTATGACCTGGTGATCTCGGGTATGGCGTCCACGGACGGCACGGCCGGTGTGGTGCCCGCGCTGCTGGCCGAGCGTCTGGGTGTCCCGCAGGTCACGCTGCTCTCCGAGGTCTCCGTCCAGGACGGTGTGGTCACGGGCCGCCGTGACGGTGACGCCGCCTCCGAGCAGCTGGAGGCCTCGCTGCCTGCCGTGGTGTCGGTCACCGACCAGTCGGGTGAGGCGCGTTACCCGTCCTTCAAGGGCATCATGGCCGCCAAGAAGAAGCCGGTGCAGGCCTGGGACCTCTCCGACCTCGACCTGGAGGCCGGGGACGTGGGCCTGGAGGGTGCCTGGACGAAGGTCGAATCGGCCACCGAGCGTCCCGCGCGCAGTGCGGGCACGATCGTCAAGGACGAGGGCGAGGGCGGCAAGCAGCTCGCCGAGTTCCTCGCGGGCCAGAAGTTCATCTGAGCTTCCACCGCCCCCTGAAATCCGCCCCACTTCTTCGTAACTGCAGGAGATTGAAGTCCCATGGCTGAAGTTCTGGTCTACGTCGACCACGTGGACGGTGCCGTCCGCAAGCCCACCCTGGAGCTGCTCACGCTGGCTCGCCGTATCGGCGAGCCCGTAGCCGTCGCGCTTGGCAACGGCGCCGCCGACACCGCTGCCGCGCTCGCCGAGCACGGCGCGGTCAAGGTCCTCACCGCTGATGCTGCCGAGTTCGCCGACTACCTGGTCGTGCCGAAGGTGGACGCGCTTGAGGCCGCCTGCGACGCGGTGTCCCCGGCCGCGGTGCTGGTGCCCTCGTCCGCGGAGGGCAAGGAGATCGCGGCGCGTCTGGCGGTGCGTATCAAGTCGGGCATCATCACCGACGCCGTGGACCTGGAGGCCTCCGACGAGGGCCCGGTCGCCACGCAGTCCGCGTTCGCCGCGTCCTACTCGACCAAGTCGCGTGTCTCCACGGGCACTCCGGTCATCACGGTCAAGCCCAACAGTGCCGCGGTGGAGGCTGCGCCGGCCGCCGGGACCGTCGAGGCGCTGGCCGTCTCCTTCTCGGAGCAGGCCACCGGCACCAAAGTGACCGGGCGTACGCCGCGTGAGTCGACCGGGCGTCCGGAGCTGACCGAGGCCGCGATCGTGGTCTCCGGCGGGCGCGGGGTGAACGGGGCGGAGAACTTCCACCTCATCGAGTCCCTCGCCGACTCCCTCGGTGCGGCCGTGGGCGCCTCGCGCGCGGCGGTGGACGCGGGCTGGTACCCGCACTCCAACCAGGTCGGCCAGACCGGCAAGAGTGTCTCGCCGCAGCTGTACATCGCCTCTGGTATTTCGGGTGCGATCCAGCACCGGGCGGGCATGCAGACCTCCAAGACGATCGTGGCGATCAACAAGGACGCCGAGGCCCCGATCTTCGACCTCGTCGACTACGGCGTCGTCGGCGACCTCTTCGACGTCGTCCCCGCCCTCACCGAAGAGGTCAACACCCGCAAGGGCTGAGC
>NZ_JBWLKL010000073.1:0-22740 GCF_059026065.1 Streptomyces sp. A18
GATGCGCGACGGACGCGCCGCCCAAATGCCATTCCCGGCCGGTGGCGCCCGGGGCTTCCGCTCGGTGTCCTGCCCGGTGCTTTAAGCTCACCGAGAAGATCGCCGCCAGCAACCGCGGCATCCCCGCGCCCTCCGCGCAGGGCAGCCTGGCCGCGTACCTGACGTACTGGCTGGAGAACGTCGCCGTCCACCACCTCCGCGAGACCACCCACACCCGCTACACCGCCTGCATCGACCGGTACCTGATCCCCGGCCTGGGCAAGAAGAAGCTCGCCAAGCTCTCGGCCAAGGATGTTCGCACCTGGCTCAACCAGCTCCGCACCACCTGCCAGTGCTGCGCGCGCGGCATCGACGCCCGGCGCGACCAGCTCCGCTGCTGCGCTGCGGGCCGGTGCTGTCGCAAAGAGCTCTCCCCGCTGACACTGGCCTACGTCCATTCCGTGCTCAAGTCCGCCCTGGAGCACGCCGTACGTGAGGAGGAGATCCCGCGCAACGTCGCCCGCAACGTCCGCACCGGTGCCCCTCGCCCCGGCGCTTCGAGCCCCTCACCGCCGACGAAGCCCGCCAGCTCCTCACCACCACGCAAGGTCACCGGTTGCATGCCCTGTTCGAACTCGCTCTCCATACCGGACTACGCAAGGGGGAATTCCTCGGCCTGCGCTGGGAAGACCTCGACCTCGACGCCGGCACCGCCGCAATCCGACGCACCTTGCAGCGCACCAGCACAGGCGGGCTCACCACTTTGCCCACCAAGACCCGGGCCTCCGAACGCCGCATCGCCGTCCCCGCCCGCTGCCTCCAGTCGCTGAAGCGCCACCACAAAGAGCAGCAGCGCGACCGTGACGCGGCAGGCGCCGAGTGGCAGCACAACGGGTACGTGTTCACCACACCGCAGGGACGAGCGATCGACCCGACCAACCTCACCCGCACCTTCACCACACTCCTCCGCAAGGCCGGCCTCCGCCGCATCCGCTTCCACGACCTCCGCCACTCGACCGCCACCCTGCTCCTGGAACAGGGCGTCGAACTCGTCGTGATCAAGGAACTTCTCGGCCACGCCCACATCGGGGTCACCGCCACCGTCTACGCCCACGTGCGACTCCGCCTCCAGCGCCAGGCCATAGACACCCTCGGCACCGCCCTTGACGTCCCTGGCAACGACTTGTCGACCCGCGACAACGGGATGACCCGCCGCTGCGCGGAGTCACCGTCCGCTGACGTTGCCGTCAACTACTGCCGTCACCCACCGCAGAAGCCCCGCCAGGACGCACCTGGCGGGGCTTTTGCTACTGCGAATCTAGATTGGCGAGCATCTTCACTCCTCGAGGCCGGACTGAAACCGCTGCCAATCCTCCTGCTGATCACGCCAGGCGGCGCTCGCGTAGATCGCGGTCTTCGCCTCGGGCAAAGGCAGGTCAAGTACACGAGAAGCTACGTAGATAGCTTCGATCGGCGACAGGCCCAGGTCTCGCAGTTCCCGGAATACCGGCTCTCGCTCCACTTGCCCTCGACCCGCGATGCTCGACACCAACCCATTCAGTCGGGATCGATCCATTTCTCTAATCTCCTAGGATCTTTGCGACGTCCAAGGTCATCGAACCTGGGCGCTTGAAGATACTTCCGTCCGGTTTCGGGATATGCCGCTCATAGTTCAGCACGACGGTGCTATACCCCTGAGATCGCGCCTGCTCGGCGATGGAGTGCTTCATCTGCCGGATTGCATCTGGCCCAATCGGGGCGCGACTGAGTCCCTGAGTCCCCTTCGGGAAAACCATCAATCCGTCCAGATGTACGGTGTCTCCGGCCGCTCTGACGGTCGCCATCGTCTCAACCGTCTGCCCTCCAACATCGAATGAACCGTCCCAGATATCTCCGTCGGTGAACGGAGAGCAGTTGCTGTTGTGAACGAGTACCGGAGTGGCCCCCGCCAGCACATAGTACGTGTGGAGGCCTTCGATGGTGATGTTGTAGGTACGAGCATGGTCCTGGTACTGACGAGCAACTGTGACGGTGACGGTGCGGCCGTCGTCCGTGCGCAGGGTCATGCCGGGTTTGAGGTCTCCGGCTTCAATCCAGTCCTTCTGGTCGACTGACCAGAAAGGGTGCTCGTGGGTGGCGGTCAACTTCTCGGTGCCGTCGGGTGTGGCGATAGTGAGTTCGGTGAACTGCTTGTCGTCTTCGGTGACGATGGTCGCCGTGACTTCGCGTTCACTGGTCTCGCCGGTTTTCGGGTCAGTGGCCAAGACCTTGTCGCCGATTTCGACATCCTCGATGTCCTTGGCCGAACCGTCGGCCATGAGGACTCCGGTGCCAGCCAGGAAGCACTTACAGCCGGATGGTGCCCCCTTCTTCGACTTTCCTGCGGCCTCTGCCGCCTCCTCGCCCTCCTTGAGCTTCTTGAGCTTGAGGAGCTTCAGGGCCTTCGCGGGCGTGGGCAGGTCCAAGAGTGCGCTACCGCAACCACTCCAGCCGAAGTCGCCCCCCAGGCAGCCCTTCCACGCGTCGATATCGGGTAGAACGACTGCCTTACCAGCGGCAAAGACCTTGCCTACGAGTCTGTTGAATGGATCGCCAGAGTTGCTCTTTGCCCAGCTCCTGAGTCTCGCGTCATCTGCCCAGGCTTCGTCCCAGTAGCCGGGCGGCCGCGGCACTCCAGCAGATGTTCTGGGACTGAAGAGCCCTCTGCCGCTGGCGCTGTGGTTTCGCGAGAAGATGCTCCCGCCGCCGCCACCGCCGTGGCTGACAATCGAGCGGACGGTCTTGAACACGCGCAGCCCGATAATGGCAGCGGAACACAGGATGCAGAGTCCGGTGGGGTCGCTGAAGGTGACGGGGCTGTTGTTGCTGTATGCGCAGCCGTTCATCTGCTGCGGGTCCGTCAGGTCCATGATCGGGTCGACGGAAATGAAACGGCCGGTGGCGGGGTCGTATTCGCGGGCGCCGAGGTGGGTCAGGCCCGTGGATTTGGTGTCGTCGGTGCCGCCGACGAAGCCCTTGGTACCGGGCCACGACTTCGGAGCCTCGCCCCGAGGTGCGCCGAAGGGCAGGGTACGACGCTGGGTGAGGGCCAGATCAGCGGCGGCGATGGAGAGCTGGCCGGTGCCCTGGTGGTCAGCCGTGGTGAAGGTGACGGTGCCGTTGTCCTCCTTGGCCGCCTGGTGGCCGCCGCCGAGGGGGGTGTAGCGGGTGGCCTTGGCCGTGGCCGCTCCCTTGGGCAGAGTGACTTCGGTATGGCCGAGATCGAGTGTGGTCTCCGTCGGGGTACGTGCGATCAGGCGGTTGCCCTCGGTGTCGTAGAGGTACTCGGTGACCTTGTCCTTCTCGCCTGCGACGGGTTCGGTGACCTTGGCGAGGTGACCTTCGGCGTCCCAGGCCAGGGTCTGGGTGTCGCCGCGCAGGGTGCGGGTGGTGGTGTTGCCGGTCTCGTCGTAGCCGTAGGAGTCCTTGGTCGCAGTTCCGCCGGGCAGTTGCGAAGTGACCGACGTCAGCGTGTGCGGCTGCGGATCACCCGGCTTGCCGCAAGGCGGAACGCGAAAGTCCTCAAGTGGAGGTTTCGCGGCGAGAGTTGGGGCTGACTCTGCCCCTCGCCTGACCGTCACCCCGGGCATGGTCCTGGGAGGCGACGGTCCTGCGGGCCGCGGGGCTCACCACTCCCGCAGCAGCCAGGCCGGGTCGAACTCGGGGTGATCCTTGTAGGCCATCGCGAGCGCTCTGACCGCATCGCGGGGCATCCTCGCGGGCCCGTCAGCAGCGGCTTCGTAGAGGTCCAGGACCAGGCGGCGGGACTCGAGGTCGTCCCAGATGTGGGGCGGGTCCCAGGTGGCCAAGTGGGTGGCGACGTCCCGCTGGGGGTGGACCACAGGCTGATCGTGATCGTCGATGACGGTGCCGCTGCGGGGCGGGTGGTGGCGCCATGACGTGCAGTCGCCGTCGGTGCCCTGCTCGTCTTCGTCGAGGCGGACGTGCACGAAGGAGACCAGCGGCTCGTGCCGCCGCCGGTCGGGAGCGCGAGACTCCAGGACAGGCCCGGACTGCTGTGGGTCAGGGGCTTCGGCGGTGCAGTAGGTCAGCCAACCTGTCCGACCCCGCCGCAGTGTCCCCTCCAAGTTCAGGAAGGGCCGACAGATCCGCGGACATCGTCCTCTCGTACCCACAGAGCGTCTTCGTCCGACGACGAATACGTCGGCAACACCTTGATCCACAACCCGTCTCCGCGTTGCTCTCGCTCTTGGACCAGACCGACTACCCACCGCGCCAGTCCGTAGTCATCTCGGCCGGCGCGGAACTCCACATGCTCCTCATCCATGCGAAGACGCTAGCACTGAGGTTTACCCGTCGTGGACGACGACTTGCGGGCGCTGATCGAACCGCTGCTGCCGCCTTGGCCGAAGCGGGCTCCAGGCCCGAGGCCGGTGCCGGACAGACTCGGTTTACGGGGCATCCTGTACTTCCTGTTTAACGATGCGACCTGGCAACTCCAGCCGCTGGAGCTGAAGTTCGGCTCCGGTCAGACTTGCTGGCAACGGCTGGACCGCTGGCAGCAGGCCGGAGTCTTCGACCAGCTCCACCGGCTGCTGCTCGCCAAGCTGAACGCAGTCAGCGAACTCGACTGGACCCGCGCGTGCGTGGACGGCTCCCACGGCCGCGCGAAAAAGGGGTAGCCGCGACCGGGCCGTCGCCCGGTCGACCGGCGGAAGACAGGCAGCAAACACCACCGGATGTGCGACGGGCGTAGCACCCCGCTGCACGTCAGCACCACCGCCGCCAACGTCAACGAAATCACCCAGACCCAGGCCCTGGTCGACAGCATCCCGCCAGTCGCCGGACGTCCCGGCCACCCGCGACGGCGCCCCGAGGCGGTGCTCGGTGACAAGGCGTACGACTCCCGGGCCGTGCGCCATGAACCGCGCCGACACCGCACCCTGCCGGTGATCTCACACAGGGGCGCCCCGAACACCAAGGGCTGAGCAAGCTCCGCTACATCGTCGAGCAGACCTTCGCCCCGCTGCACCAGTTCAAGCGTCTGGCGGTGCGCTGGCAACGACGCCCCGAACTCCACGACGCCCTTGGGTGCGTCTGCGACAGTGGCAAGCGCGGGCGATGGCCTGGTGGCGTCTGCGCCCAGCGCGATGAAGACGCTCTTTGAAAATGGCTCTGGCCGCGATTTCGTGAATGCCGATGTCAGGGCCGGTGTGCTGGAACGTTCCTGCGGGGGACATCCCGGTCATGGGGGCCGGATCGCTGGAAAGTGTGCTGTTCGCCCCTTGCTCGGGGATGGGACAGACCTACTCGCTTACTGTCCCTAACAAAGCCGTTGGAGGCAGACGGCGACTCCGAGGAATGCCTCGTGGATGTCGTCGCGTCTCTCCCAGCGGATGCGTAGGCGGCGGAAGCCGTGAAGCCAGGCGATGGTGCGTTCGACGACGTAGCGGAAGATGCCCAGGCCGGTGCCGTGGGGCTCGCCTCGTCGTGCGATCACGGGCCGGATGCCGCGCTGCCAGAGCAGGCGCCGGTAGATGTCGTGGTCATAGCCGCGATCGGCCAGCAGGGCATCCGGGCGTCGTCGGGGTCTGCCGACCCTGCCTGCGACGGCCGGGATCTTGTCGAGCAGGGGCAGTAGTTGGGTGACGTCGTTGCGGTTTCCGCCGGTCAGCGACACCGCGAGCGGGATGCCCTGGCCGTCGGTGATGAGGTGGTGCTTACTGCCCGGCCGTGCGCGGTCGACCGGGCTGGGGCCGCTTTTGGGCCCCGCCGGGCCGCCCGGACGTGGGAGGAGTCGATCACCGCCCGGGACCAGTCGAGCTGGTTCTTCGACCGCAGCTTCTTCAGCAGTACCACGTGCAGCTGGTCCCACACGCCAGCCTCATTCCACGCGGCCAGGCGCCGCCAGCACGTCATGCCCGAGCCAAAGCCGAGCTCCTGGGGCAAGTACTCCCACTGGATGCCGGTGTGCAGCACGAAGAGGATGCCGCACAGGGCCTGCCGGTCCGGTATCCGCGGTCTGCCCTCGACCAGCTTCGGCGCCGGCACGGGCAGCAACGGCTCGATCAGCGACCACAGTTCATCCGACACGATCCACGGCCGCGACTGACGCTTTCCCATACCCAGACCTACGAGCAGAAGGGCCGAACGTTTCATGATCAGCAGCTTTTGTTAGAGCTAGTTAACCGTGCTGAAGGAGGCTCTGCTGCCGAAGGCGGTAGGGCTGGTGCTCGACCAGTTCACGGAGACGGACGGGCCGATCGTGGTCGACGCCCACAGCTCTGTCGGGGAGTGGGCGTGACCCGCTGTGCAGAGGTCTCCCGGCAGGTGCACAGCCGGTATCAGCGGAGCCTCGCCGAACTGCCCGTCGGCGGGCGGCGAGTAGTGGTCCAGCTGACGGTGCGGCGGTTCTTCTGCGACACCGACGACTGTCCGCGCCGTCCCGTCATCGAGCAGGTCGAGGGCTCGACCTCGAAGTATGCCCGTGCCGGGCCCGGGATGAAGGTGTGGTGGCGGGCCGTTGCGCTCGCGGTGGGCGGACGGGCGGGAACCCAGCTGTGCCGCGTCTTTGCTGCGCCGACCGGAGGGGACCGGCTATTCAGGCAGCTGCAGGCACCACCCGTGCCGTCCCGCAGTCCGCAGGTGCTCAGCGTCGACGACTTCGCGTTCCGCCAGTCCCGGACCTACGGGACCGTCATCTTGGACGTCGAGAAGTCCACGGCCATCGACGTGCTGCCGGATCGGACCAGCGGAACCCTGGCGGCCTGACCGACCGCACACCCCGGCGCGGAGATCGTGTGCAGCGACCGCGACAGCGCGTACAGCCGCGCCATCCTCGCGGCGGCCCCCGACGCGATCGAAATCGCCTACCGCTTCCATTTGCTGCAGAACCTGTCCGCCGCGGTGGAGAAGATGTTCCATCAGCACCGCTCCTGTCTGTGCAAACGCGCCGCGCCGAGGAGGAGCGGGAGCAGCTCCGGCCGCAGCCGCCGCTGCCTGACCTGCCGCCCTTCGAGCCGCCCCACACCCAGATGATCGAGCGGACCCGGCACAGCTACGAGGACATCCACCGGCTCCTGGATGCCGGCTGGACGCTCAGCGCCATCGCCCGGCGTCTGCACCTGGACCGCAAAACCGTGCGGCGTTTCCGCGGCACCGACCTCCATCAACTCCTGGCCAGTGCGCATCTGCGGCGCCCGGCCGGGGTGCTTGAGCCGTTCAAGGTGTACCTGAACACCCGCTTCGCGGTCCGCAAGTACCTCTAAGGAGCCGCCCGCGAGTACCGGGCAAGCACAGCGCTCCGCAATAACCCTGTCAGAACAGAGGACTTTGGACGGCCCTGGGGCGGCCCGACTGCAAGATTCACCTCGCCGGAAGGGGCGGTCCGCACCCAACATGCACCGTGTCGACCGTGAGGCGCCGACACCGGGCCCGCCCGCACCCTGCCGCAACCGCCCCTCCTTGTCGGGCACTCAGTCGGACTCAGCCTACTGAATGTGCTGCGGAACGCGCCTGCAAGATCCCTTCGATACCCTCCAGGAACGTCTCAGTGATCAGTCCGGGATCGGAGAGGCACCCGGCGGCCATGGCTCCGTCCCGGAGCATGACGAAGTGCCGTCCCGCCGCCTCGGCGGGCGCGCCTCCGACCTGCGCCAGCAAGTCCGTGACGGTGTCGAGGAACCACTGCCGGTGCGCGAGAACGGCCTGGTGGATCGGGTGTTCCGGATCGGGATACTCAGCCGCAGCGTTGAGGAAGGCGCAGCCGCGGAAGCCGTCCGACCGGATGCCCTCAGCGATGGCGCGGCCGACCGCGCGCACCTTGCCGTCCGGGGTTCGGGTACCCGCCTGGGCGGCCGTCACCTGCGCCCTGATGCCCTGGTCCGCCTGCTGGAGGTAGGCGAGGACGAGATCCTCCTTGCCGGAGAAGTGGCGGTACAGGGTCGCCCGGGTCACCTGCGCTTCCTCGATGATCCGGTCGACACCGACGGAGTGGATCCCCTCCGCGTAAAAAATCCTGACCGCTGTCCCGAGCAGCCGCGCCCGGGCCTCGGACGTGCTGCCTTCTTTCGTCTTCCGGCTCATGACTCCCACCCTACAACCGAGGGAGAACGTTCGGTCTTGACAGGGCGGCGTGGGCACCCAATGATGAAAGAGACCGAACGTTCTCCCTCGTCTTGGAAGGCGGTTCACCATGGACACCGTCGTCAGCCAGCCCGCTCCCGCCGCACCGGTCCCGCTCCCGGCGGCTCTGCGCAAGCTGTATCTCCTGCGCTTCGCGTTCGCCGCCGTCTGGGCGGCCCTGCTGTTTGCGACGGCCGACACACTGGGCCCGCTCAGCGGGGCGCTGCTGGTGCTCTATCCCCTCTTTGACGCAGCCTGCGCGGTGGTCGACCTGCGGTCGACCCGGGCGGCCGACGGCGCGGTCACGAGGCTGTGGGTGAACATCGGGCTCAGCGTCCTCACCGGCATCGCCCTGGCGGCCGCGCTCGCCTCCGGCATCCCGGCCGTCCTGCGCGTCTGGGGGGTCTGGGCCGTCACGGCCGGCATCACGCAGCTTGCCGTGGCTCTGGTCCGGCGCCGTTTGGGCGGACAGTGGCCGATGATCGTGAGCGGGGCCATCTCCACCCTCGCCGGTGCGAGCTTCTTCCTCCAGGCCGGCAAGGACGGCGCGACGCTCACGAATCTCGCCGGGTACGCCTTCCTCGGCGGCATCTTCTTCCTCGCCTCCGCGCTGCGCCTGGGGTCCGCGCACCGGAAGAATTGAACGCCCGTCGCCGCCGATGGCAGGCGTGCTGACGGCAAGACCTTGTGGCTTATCCGCCACAACAGTTCGGGCCGACCCTCACCGCGCGGTGCACACGCGCGGGGGCGGACCGGCAAGGGGACGGCAGGACAACGCCGAGTTCGGCGTCCCCCTTGTCGTGCGCCAAGCCATAGATGAACGCGGCCAAACGCGGCACCCTTTCAACACTTGTCGAACAGGCATCGCGCTCAATACGACATCCGGCGCTCACCGGTCGGCCCACGCAAGCCTGGATGATCGATTCCAAGGCATCAGCGACCATGGGAAGTGCGCGCCGGTCACCTCTCTTGACATCAACCGTGCTTGAGGTAGCACCATCGTCCGCATGAACACGGATTCCACGGCGTACGCCGCAGACATCAGAGCCGTCGAGCAGGTCGTTGCGACCGTCGAGCACTCCCAGCAGCACAAGGATCCCGACGAATTTCTCGCCCTTTTCCACCCCGACGCGGTATGGACGACGGCCCACGGCAAGGTTCTCATCGGCCTCGAAGCGATCTCGGAGTTCACCCGGAAGGTACTCCCCGCAGCTAACTGGGACGGCAAGGTCAGCTACGAGGTGGCCCACGTACTCTTCATCCGCCCCGATGTCGCGGCAGTCAAGGTTCGTCAGCGCTACCTGTCCCCGGACGACGAGAGCGAGGGCGCTCCGCTGTACGTGATGACCAAGCAGGACGACGGCCGCTGGCTGCTGACCGCCTGCCAGAACACGCAGGTCGTCACCGACTGACCTCGTCGGACGGACTGACTGCACCCTTCAGGGCCTGCCCGTCGCCTTCTCCCTTACCGGGCCCTACCCATCAGGGCAGGCGAGTTGCATGACGCGCTCGGCGCCATCGTTCCCCGCCAGGCAGTGGCGCCGCGGCCCGTACCCGAGGAGCGAGACGCCTGGGTCGTTGTGTGGGAGACCCTCTCGGCGCCCGGGGGTCGCGATGACGGGCACCTGGGCCGCGGTGGCCTATCCGGACGCCACCGGGATCGAGTGGCTCATGCGGAGCCTCCAGTCCGGCGTCGCGGATATGGAACCCGGGCCGCCGGACATGGAGTGGCGCAAGCCGTAGACCCCGACTCGGGGCTCAGCTGGTGGTGGCGGCCAGGCGACGCATGATCGTCATGAGTTCGTCGGGCGGGGAGATTCTCATCGTCCGGCTCTCCTGGTCGAAAAGCGTGATCGATGTCAGGACGCCGGCGCGCCACCAGAACACCCGGGGGGAGAGACGTCCGGGGCCATCCTCGTAGGCTCCCTGTCCGAACTGTGCCAAGGAGTTGGCGGCCTCGGCCACGTGTTGGTCGGTGAGCGGATAGAACACCAGGTTGTGCCGGTTCGGGACGACGAGCAGCACGCCCTCGTCCGGTATCTCGGGGCCGCCGGTGGCCCGCAACGCCTCTTCGAAGACGAGCACCTTGCTGGCCGCGAAGACCGACTCCGGGTGGCCGAGGATGTGAAGGACCGCGCCACCGGGGAGATCGGCGGTGTCGTAGTTGACCGGCTCGCTCAGCAAGTTTCTCCGCGCGGCAGCCTCGAGGGTCTCCCACTCGACGAGGGCCACGTCACGGTCGTCGAGGACGCGGACGTTGTCAGGGGTGTCGAAGGCAACGCCCGCCAGGAGATCCGTGGCCAGCGGCTGCAGGTAGCTGAACTGCCCGCGCGCTTCCTCCGGGATCGATTCCTCGGCGACCAGCCTCAGGTACACGCTGCGCAGGAAGTCCGGGGCACTGCTGTGGTCGGTGCGGACTGACACACTCATACGCTATTCCTCGGGTCGTGGCGATGGTTTGTCGGGCGGCTCGCAGGTGGAACACCTCACCGATCAGATCACGCAGCCCTGCACCGTCGATCAGTGGTGCACAGGCACGATCCGGTATGTCCGGGTACACCGCTTCTCCACCCGTTCTCGACTACCCCTCTGGCGAGTCCCGGCATCGCGCCTGTGCGGCGCGGTCACAGGCGTGGCGCCGGCGGCCCGAGCCCTCCCGGCCGGCCGGGAGGGAATTCACGCTCGGACCAACGCGATCAGCCTTCGATGCCCCACAGCCGCGTCCATCAAGGTTCGACAACGCGCGACCTGGACCGGCGTCACAGGTGTCCCTTCTCAAGTGATCTGGTCCAAAGCCGCGGCTGTGACCTGGGGTGACCAGAACGCTAGAGACACCTGGGCGGCCGAAAAACTCAGTTGATCTGGGCCCTGGCGGATGAATACTGGCAGTCGTCAGTTGATCTGGTCTGCTGCCGGCGTTTCGAATTGGACTAGTGGAAGGGCCTGCGAGATGACCATGCACGCTGATCAAGTGGACGTGACCACCGAAATCGTTGCCACGTTGATCCAAGAACAGTTCCCTCAGTGGAGCGGCAAGGCAATCCAACTCCTGTCGTCGACCGGGACGGTCCACGCCATCTTCCGCATCGGGAACGACCTCTCTGCACGTTTCCCGCTGCGTCTGGCCGATGCTGCCGAAGCGCTGGCGGTTCTGGAACAGGAAGCCCAGGCTAGCGCGGAGCTGGCAAAGGTGTCTCGGTTCCCCGCCCCGGAACCCGTCGCCTTGGGAAAGCCTGGAGCGGGTTACCCGATGCCGTGGTCGGTCCAGACATGGTTGCCGGGAACGGTCGCCTTTGATGCCGACCCGAGTGGGTCGGACGCTTTCGCCGAGGATCTTGCGGCCTTCATCGCAGCCCTGCGGGACGCCGAGACGCGGGGGCGGCTTTTCAGCGGCGAGGGTCGTGGCGGCGTTCTCGCTCACCACGACGATTGGATGGCGAAGTGCTTCGAGGAGAGTGAGGGGCTGCTCGACGTGCCCCGGCTGCGCCAGGTGTGGAGCCACTTTCGGGAGTTGCCACGCACGGGTGCCGACGTGATGAGCCATAGTGACTTGATTCCCGGCAATGTACTGGTCGCGGGAGACCGGCTCAGCGGCGTACTCGACACCGGCGGCTTCGGCCCGGCCGACCCCGCGTTGGATCTGGTCAGTGCCTGGCACCTGTTGCAGCCAGGCCCACGGGAAGTGCTCCGGCGGACACTGGACTGTGACGAGCTGGAGTGGGAGCGCGGCAAGGCATGGGCGTTCCAACAGGCGATGGGTGTTGTCTGGTACTACGTCGAGAGCAATCCGACGATGAGCAGGATGGGACGCCGGACACTCGACCGCATTCTGGAATCGACGCAGTGGAAATGATGTCGCCTCGGCTGCAGGCCGTGACCAAGACGGTCCCTTGCCCCACCGACAGCAGCACCAACGGACCAGGTCATCTGAGACGACGAGCGAATCGGACCAGAGAGCGGGAGGCGTCTGCCCGTGCTCGGTTGGAGGGCTTGCGGGATGAAGTCGCGCGGTTGGCGGAGGTGTTGGACGCGGAGACCGAGCTGGACCGGCGGGTGAACGCGCGGGAGGAACTCGTCGAGGCCCTGGCACTCTCTGCGGCCGAGTCCACTGCCGTGACTACGACCGCGGCGGAGTAGGAAACGGCGCCATCGCTCGCGCCGGTGCCGCCCTGGCGGGAAGGGCTGCCGTTGACGGTTCTGGCGCCGGACCATCAGCGGATTCTGGGAGTGCTGGAGCAGCAGCGATCCCTGGGGGCAGAGGCCGCTTCGGGCCAAGGAGATCGCGGTGGAGCTGGGCCTTGACGCGACGCCGGCGAAGCTCGAAGGGCTGCGGTCGAAAGCCCGGCGCCTGGCGGAGCGCGGGTGGCTTCTGCTGGAGGCGTCGGAGCATACGAGGGCGACGAGTTCGTCTATGAGTACGGCCTCGAACCGAGCACGTCCCGGCGCGCGTGTCCCGTCTCATCAGATCTTGCAGAGGCGACGCCGTTGACCAGCGGGGTGACAGGTTGACCCGCGACTTACTGGTGGAGTGACAAGGCGTCGCGGAAGGTCCGAAGGTGGGGCTGGTGGCAGGTCTCGTGGATCATGGCGGGGTGATGCCGCTTGAGCAGGGCTCTATCAGGATGGCGAGACGCTTGACTTCCGGTTTCGCAGGACAGATGGAAGTTTCCTGATCAGAGACCGCAGCAGTGGACGTGCTCAGGAAGGATGTCACCGCTGACGATCCTGAAGCTGCCGACGGGCGGTCGACCAAACGATCTCGAACTCATCGGCCGACAACCACTGCGGGTCGTGTCCCTCCCACTCGGAGATGGGTAGTTCCGCAGTCAGACCGTAGACACTCGTAGTCAGCCAGCTGACCGGCGCTTTGGGCCTCTTGCCACTCGGCCAGCGACGCGGCGGCCAGAGCCCTGCTGCCAGGCTCCTGCAACTCGACTTGCCGGATCACGTGCCCATCCGTGTCCAGTTCGAAGTAGAAGCAGACGGCCTCCTCGTCCCAGAAGCAGCGAAGCCAGCGCGTCACTGGTTCACCGTGTCGAAGGGCTCGTCGTACCAACGCCAGCCGGCGGTGCCGTCGTCGTGGATGTGCAGCATGAACTCGGCGACGGGATTTCCGTCGGGAAACGTCATGGTGAGCGCACTGCGGATCCGGAAGTAGCACTCGTCGATCTGCTCCCATGCCTCTTCGTCGATGGCCCGCTCCTGCTCCGAGAACAGCGGACGGAACTCTTCAAAGCCGGGAAGTGTCTCGACGTCGGCGTGCATCCAGGGCCAATCGGCGCCCGTCACCGCCAGCCGAGCAACCTCTTGGTCGCCGCGGTGGAGCCGCCAGACGCTGCCGGTGGCCAGATTTGGGTTGCTCATGTCCCCATGATGGCGGCGATCACCACTGACATTGACGCTGATACTCAGGTTGGCTGTGAGATCCCCTCGTCGACCACCGGCTCGCCCATCGCACGCAGCGGAAGCTGGTGGGGTGCGATGTTGAGTCGCTGTGCCGCTTCGGTGGGCAGTTGGGGGTGGTCTCGCCAGTACGCCGAGGCGAACAAGCCGGTGAGAACGACGGCTTCGGGGTAGGTGACCACTTCGATCCGGGCCCGGGTAGGACGGTTGGGATCACCGAAAGGGTCTTCGCCCAGCATGTCGAGTCGACGGATCCAACGCTGGCGAACGGATTCATCACTACTTTCACTGGCGAACCACCTGGTCAAGCGGTCGCGGGCGTCGATGTAGGCCAGTGCGGTTCAGTGATGGGTGCACCGGCGGACGGTCCGGTGGTGCCGGAGGTTGGCCCGCAGGACCTCGGGTAGTCGTGTCAACTCGTGCTGCTCATCACCGAGGAGCCAGCGGTGGTGCCGGTGGCAGGCCCCTTGGTGGAGCGGGGTGCTGCGGACGACGAGTCCGTGAATGCCATGACGGGCCGCGCAGAGACGACAGGCGGGGCGCCGACGGGGCTCGGCCAGTTCTTCGGTGGCCAACCGCTGGCGGTTCTGTCCGGGTTCGCGTACTTCGGCCAGGGCCGGCATCGTGTGGATCAGCGCAGGAACGCTTTGGCCGGTCAGAGCCGCCAGTCGGGGCAGGGCGACTTCCCCGTCCTTCATGACAACGCAGTGGCTGGTGACCCCTCAGTTTGGCGTTCTGTTCCACCAGCAACAGACTCAGCCCCCCTCGCGTCGTCGGAGCAGCACGTCGAAGATGATGCCGACGGGTTGGGGGGACAGCCCCATCGACGGTTCGTCGAGGATCAGCAGGCGTGGTCTGCTCACGCCCATGGCCAATAGCAGTCCGGACCGCTCGACGGATTCATCACCGAAACCGGATTGGCTTGACGCCGTGATACCGCCCGGCGTGTCCGTCCGCCTCGTATGCCCCAGTTCGGCCGGCCCGCCGCGGCCTCCCGCTACAGCGGAACCTCGGCCAGGATGATTTGGTTACCCTCCGGGTCAGTCACGATTGCGAAGGGCCCCCAGGGTGCGGGGACGGGCTCACCGACCGCAACACCGCGCGCGAGGAGTTCCGCGCGTGTTTTGGTGAGGTCGGTGGTGTGCAGCGTCGCCCAGTTGGTCAGGGCGGGCTTGTCCGGGTTGGCGGCAGCGGACAAGATACCGACGTTGGCGTGCTGGCCAGGCAGGCCAACCTCTATCCAGCGGAGACCGGGGGTGACTTCCCTGTCGAACCGAAGCTCGAAGCCGAGCTTGTTGACGTAGAAGTCGATGTACTCGTCTTGATCCTGGACGTAGAGCGGCACAACACCAATGCTGTCGATCATCAGCAGGAAGCCTTTCGTAATTCCGACTCACGTCACTTACGGCGCACTTTCCCAAGCTGGCCAAGTAGACCAAGGAGTCCCCCACCGGGGAACCCCGCGAGTACCTTGGAGCGCAACAGACCAGCTCGTCTCCGTGCGAACCGGTGAGGTGTCCCCCAGAATGTGGACACAGCCTCCATGCCCCCACTACGGACCTCAGGAGTCAGTCACACTCCGTGGGTGCCGGACGGCAGCACTCTGATCACGAGCCAGCCCACGGGAGCGGCAAGGAGCTCGGGCGTGACTCCCCGATCATGGGCCTGGCGCCGGGTTCAGTGAACCGCGATGTGGCGGTCCGTCATGTTCCCGTCCGAAGCTGCCGGGCGGCTGCTGCGTCGTTGATCGCCGGCCAGTGCGCCGCCAGCCATGATTCGACCGTCGGAGCCGTCGGCAGCCCTGCGCAAAGTGAATCGCGCAGACGAGCCGTCTCTGGTTCCGGAATCCGGTTGCGGGTCAAGATCGCTGGCTCGCCCGGCTCCTGTGCCGCGGTCGCGACACTCTGCAGGAACATCACGTTGGCCGCCACCAACCACGTGTATTCAGCCAGATCCGCCGCACCCGATGAGCCGTCATTGCCGCTGGCCAACGCCCATGGGCCAGGAGCCAGATACTGGATTGAACCCACACCGGTGAAGTCCGCTGCGGCCATGCACATCGAGCAGGGCTCCTGGGTGCTCCACAGGGTCAGGATGGTCGTCAGGCCACCACAGGAGCGGCCGAGAGCCTCGCCTGCCGCAGCGCCTCCGCCCTCCGCCAGGAACTGATGCAGGCACATAGGCACGCGCAGGTGAACTGATCTTTGTGTAGCCCCCTTTGAGGTGGCTTGCGGCGTTCGCGGTCTGGCTTTGGGAGCTCCGGCAGCGTGCTGGTGGGCACGCACGGAGGTGGATTCGACGTTGATGTTCCAGTCGATGCCGCACTCGGCGCCGGCGAGTGCTTGGACGTGCCGGATCAGCTTCGCCCAGGTGCCGTCGGCTGACCACAGCGTGTGCCGTTTGTGGACGGCCTGCCAGGGACCGAAACGTTCAGGTAGCTCGCGCCACTGGCAGCCGGTGCTGATGCGGTGAATGATCCCGTCTATCACCTGGCGGTGATCTCGCCACCGGCCGCATCGGTTACGTCTCTTTGGCAACAGCGGCTCCAGAACTGCCCACTCGACGGCAGTCGGATCATCCCTGCTAAGCATGAACGGAACAGCCAAGAACGTGATCGGGGAGTCACGACCTAGCTACCACCTCGGACGGCTGATCGGCATCGAGCCTCGGCTCCGCACGCGCGACCTCGGCGCCGCCGCTACGGCGTACGCGGAACAGCTCGGCGTGTCCGTCGCGGACGACTGCTACCTGGGCACGAGTCAGGGCCCGCGCTCGGCAGCAGTCAGCACCACCGTCACGGCAGCGCATATGGGCATAGCCCTCCGTACAGATGTTGAGCGACGGGGACGGAGCCGAGAAAAGTACGGGCGGGCGCCCGGATACACGCGGCTCCGGGACCGACTCGGTCAGCTACCGGGCTGTGTGCGGCAGTTCACAGGGTGACGGCGATGGCGATATTCGGCTTCTTGGGCAGGCGGAGAACCCTGACGAACCAGTTGCCGATCCGGGACGTGAAGTACCGCTTGCCGAGCAGGTCCTGCGCGGCCACGGTGCCGTCCCCATCGAGCAGCCGGGCGGTGCCGGGAAGGGACGCGGCGTCCCTGGAGGTCCGCCCCCGCAGATCGCAGACAGTCACGGTCACGGCGCTGTTGTTGCGGATTCGCTTGACCTTCCAGGAACCGGCGGGCGTCAGGACGAGGAGCTCGCCCTGGGGACCTGTCACATGCCAGACGGGCGTCGGGACCGGGGATCCGTCCTTGCGGTAGGTGGTGAGGCTGATGTACTTGCTGCGTCGGATCTCGTTGATGGCTGGCACGCTCGGTAGCCTCGTTCTCTCGCGAAGGTCCGGCCCTGTTGCCCCGTGGGCGCGTCGGCCGATTTCCATGTCAATGCCGAGGTGGCGGCGTGTTCTGAGCGCCCGTCGCCCTCGACCTGGCCCGGCGCTACGCAGGTCGCCACGCCCTAGTCTGGGCGGCGGGCCAGCGATGCGAGGATGATCTCCCGCGCGGCGCGGACCGTGGCCGTGAAGGCGGCCGGGTCCCGGCCGATGCGTTCGGCGCCGGCGCGTATGGCACCGGACAGCAGTTCCACCGTGAGGTGCACGTCGCCGACGTTGCGGAACTCTCCGCGGGCGATGCCGTCTTGGACGACGTTCTCCACTTCGGCCACGATCGCGTTGAACGGGTTGTCGGGGCCTTTCGGTACCTCGGCGACCAGGGGGCCGGAGCCCGGCCGGAACATCAGCTGCATGGCCTGGTCCGTGCACGCCTCCAGGACCGCCTCGATGATCTCCCGCATCCGCTCCGCGGCCGGGTTAGAGGACCGGGCGGCAATCGCGGCCACACGCTCGAGCATGGGCCGGGCCGCCCGCTGAGTGAGCGCCAGGACGAGAGTGCTCTTGTCGCGGGCGTAGTTGTACAGCGTGTTGCGCGCGAGCCCGGCCCGGGCCGCGATGTGACCCATGTTGATCGCGTCGTAGTCACGTTCGAGCAGCAGTTGCCGCATCGCCTCGGCGAGGTCCGCCCACACCATCTCGTGGTGCTCTTCGATGCTGGCTCCCTTGATCCGCGGCATCCGGTCACCCCTTTCCTCGCCGCGGCTTCCCTCTCGCCCCGGACCTGTCTCCCGCCCACACGGCGGCCGTGCGGGCACGTCGTGCGCCGTATCTCAAGAAGCGCGTGAATCAACTTCGGCCTTCGCCGCTAGCCGTCCTGTCCGGCGGCCGCCAGGGCGGCACCCGACAGATGCGGGTTCTCCTGGTGACTCGCGGTGAGCTTCACGCGGTTGAGGCGCCAGCCGTCCACCGTGCGGACCGCCTCGCTGTCGTAGAAGCCGACCACCAGCCAGCGATCGGGTCCACCGCCGGCCAGCTCGTCCGGGACCCAGTGTTCGGCGCGGACATGTGCGTGGATCGTCGCGCGGTCGCCATCGATGTCGATGACGTGCCCGGTGATGGCGTGGTGGGTTGCGGTGAAGGGTGCGAAGGAGGCGCGGAGAACCTCGACGTAATCGCCGAGCGGCACGGTCATGGGCGGAATGCCGGCGACTGACTCGAAGTCGAGCGTGACCGGGTCAGCCAGGACCAGGGCGGGCAGCTCGGTGAACTCCTTCAGGTCTGCGATGTCGGCATACCGGCCCATCAGCTCGATGAGATCAGCGCGATCACTGAGCGCGTTCATGGGGAACCCTTTCCTGTTCGTTGCGGCGACGCCGGAGCTTTGGCATTTATGCGACTACCTGTCGTAAAGATTACGACAGGTAGTCGCGTAACTCAACCCGTGGGCACGCATGCGACACCGCTCACGGCCGGACTGCGCTCGTATGACGTCGGCGACGCCCGCCTCCCGGCGAAGCACCACTCCTGGTCTGCGGTCTCACCCCGCCGCCCGCAGCAGCCTGGCCAAGATCCAGCCCATCGCCGCGATGGCGGTGCCCTTGGGCTCCCTCACGCCCTGCGGTACGCCGCCGGCCGCCGCGTGACGTCCGACGAGTGACTTTGCTTGGGTCCAGATGGGCTCCGCCCTCCCACCCCCAACTTCTTTGTGCGCGAAAGGGGGTTGGCCCCAGCCGGAAGTGGTCAACGTGCGTGGAGCCGGGGCTGGTGACCCCGGTCCACTGCATCACCCCCGAAGGACTTCGGGAGCGGACCACTTAGGTGCGGAAGTAGTGGCCCTTGTCGAGGTCGTCGAGGAGGCTCGCCTGAGTCGGCGTCCAACCTGTGAGCTCGCGGGAGAGCGTGCTGGCGGCGGGCTGGTCGGAGGCGAGGATGGGGGCCAGCCAGCCGAAGTGGGCGCCTGCCTCCTCTGGCGCGACGGCGGCCGTCGGCAGGTTCAGGTGGCGGGCGATGACTTCAGCGATGTCGCGCAGGGGCACGCCCTCGTCGGCGACAGCGTGCAGCGTCGAGCCGGCCGGGACCTCCTCCAGGGCGAGGCGGAACATGTGCGCGGAGTCCAGGCGGTGGACGGCGGGCCAGCGGTTGGTGCCGTCGCCGTAGTAGCCGACCACGCCCTTGTCGCGGGCGGTGGCGACCAGGTTCGCGATGAAGCCCTTGTCCCCGTCACCGTGGTTGGTGCGGGGCAGGCGCACGACCGACGAGCGCACCCCGCGGTCGGCGAGCGCGCGCACGTACTCGGCGGTGGCCATCCGGGTCACCGCTCCGGCGGCCTCCGGCGGGACGGCGCCGACCGGCGGGACATCGTGCCCGTCGTCCTCACTCGCCACCCGTCCGGCCTCGACGGGCGTACCGGAGGCGAGGACGAACGCCTTGCCCGTACCCACCAGCGCCTCGGCCATGGCCTCGACCGAGGCGCGGTCCGCGTCGGCGGCACCCTTGAAGTCCCCGCCCTCGAAGGCGACTTCGTGGTTGAAGGCCAGGTGGATCACGCCGTCCGACGCCGCGGCGGCGGCGCGCAGGGTGTCGAGGTCCTCGAGGCTGCCGCGGACCACCTCGACACCGGCCGCTGCGAGGGCGTCGGCAGAGGCGTCCGAACGGGCGAGACCGACGACCTGGTGACCACCGTCGATCAGATCGGGCACGACGGCGGAGCCGATCCAGCCGGACGCACCGGTAACGAAGACATGCATGAGAAATACCCCTCGTCCACAGCACTGCCAGCGCCGCCGGACTGTGCGGCAACCGCAGTGATGACAGTGAATGACATCAGGGTACACGCGATGACAGCAAATGACGTCACGTACGATCGCAGGCATGGCCAGATGGGAACCGAACGCACGCGGACGCCTGGAGCAGGCGGCGCTGGAGCTCTACAGCGAACGCGGCTTCGAGGCGACCACCGTCAAGGAGATCGCGCAGCGGGCAGGACTCACCGAGCGCACGTTCTTCCGCCACTTCGCCGACAAGCGCGAGGTCCTGTTCCCCGCGAACACACTGCAGGACGCCCTGGTCGCCGGCCTCACCGGCGCACCGGACGACGCGTCCCCGCTCGAGGCCGTGTGCGCCACTCTCCAGGCGGCCGCGGAGCAGTTCCAGGAGCGCGGCGAAGCCGCCCGGCGCCGGCAGGCCGTCATCACCGCCCACGCCGAGCTCCAGGAACGCGAGCTGATCAAACTAGCGTCCATCGCCGCCGCCCTCGCCGGCGCCCTGCGCCGACGCGGCGTCGCGGAACCGCACGCGAGCCTCGCCGCCGAGGCGGGCGTCGCCGTCTTCAAGACCGCGTTCGCACGCTGGGTCAGCGAGCCCGACCCGCCGGACCTCCCCCAGCTCATAGGCGACACCTTCGATGCCCTCAAAGCCGTGGCCCAAGGCACGTGATCGCAGCCAGACCACGAAAAGGTCCCGATGCCCCGGTGGGCCGGGGCCATGACATCACTCCGCACGAGTGCATCGACACCGAACGTCGCCGGAGCCGCCCAGGCGACGCGACACCGTCAGCTCGCCCACGGTGCCCTGCGCAGGTCGAGCCCCTCAGCGCAGCGCGCCTGCGCGCCGATGACGGACAGCAACTGCAGCTTCTCGCAGCTTGCACAAATGGGTTCCCACCCTGCGCCATCAAGGTCGACGGAAAGACCGTCCAAAAGAACGCGGGCGGGAAAAAGGGCGGCTGCAAATACCAGCTGAAGGCCTCCTAGCGGGCGCGCCCCGTCCGCTGCTGTTCGCCCAACGGGGGTCCGCCCGGCCGGCGAGCTCGGCCACATCGCCGGGAAGGACAGCCCGGGGGCGATCAGGGCTGGCAGGCCCGACCGCGACATGCTGCGCGGGCACTGTCGCAGCGCGGAGAGCCCAATCACGCCCGTGCACAGGATCGCGACCATGGACGTGGTGGGCGTGCGCGGCGATGTATCCACCGTGCTCGTCCGTCCGTAGAGACCACTCGTGAAGTTGACCGGCGACCCGCTCACGCAGCGCGGAGGCATAAATAGGGAGCTCTGCCAGGAACGGGAAACCGAAAGAGCACTGCTGCAGCCACGCCGCATGGCACATCGGCATCAGAATGCCCGGTGACCTCTCGTAGACGACGGCGTACATCGCCGCAATCAGATCGAAGGCGACATCCCTGGCCTCCGCGCGTATGCGCGCGGTCGCCGCCCCCCCCAGGCGGTAGCACTAGGTAGACCGAGTTGTTCTGCTGCACCAGAACAACCGCTGCGCCCCGCCTGCGAGAAGGGCCAGCGCGTCCGGGTAAAGAGCGGGGGCAAAGCCTCCGGCCTCCACGCCAGGAGGCACGGAGAAGGGGTGGCACGAGTTGGCACCGGGTAGGTACCATGGCGGGTATGCCATCACTGAATGTGTCCTTCTCCGAAGAAGAGATGGAAGGCGTGCGCGCGGCGGCTGCCGCCGAAGGCAAGAGCCTGAAGTCCTACCTCCACGACCTCGGGGTGCGGGAGATGCAGCGTAAGCGCTTCGTCGCCGGCGCCACGGTGTGGGCGGACCGGCTCCGAGCCGAGTTCGACGCCGCCTTCCCCGACGAGGTACCGCCCTCACAGCGAGCCAGCGGAGCTGCAGCCGCCTGATGGTCCTGCACATCGACGTCTCCTGGCTGCTCGACATCCAGGAGGCCGCCCTCGACAACGACGACGTCTCCGTTTCCGACTACTCCGCGCTCGTCGCAGCCGTCGCGCGACACAAGACGCGGATGCCGACTCTGGAGGCATCCGACCCAGACGCCGCATGGCGCGCCGCGGCGCTCCTGCACACGATCGTGCAGCTGGAACCGCTGCCGCACCGCAACAGCCTCTTCGCGGTCTTCGTCGCCGCCCAGTACATGGATCAGTCGAGCGAGGGCATCGATCCGCCCTACGGCGCCCTGTCGGACCTCGTCCGCAAGGTCCGCGAAACCAGGGTGAGCGTGTACACCGTGGCCGAGGCGCTGCGCACCTGGAGGGTCTGAAGACCCGCCCCCGCAGCCTTGCGGCGGGACCGCGAAAGCCGTAGGTGACACGTCCTCATCGGATGCGGACGTCCCGACAGTTCGACGGGGGCCATGGCGCTCCTCTCCCCGGGTCGGCGCGATGATGGGGATCTTGCCGTCGTAGAGGTGGTAGCCACACAGGCGCCGCAGGGTCCGACTGCTGCGCTTCCTGGCCCTGCATCCACCAGTTGCTTTTGCCCATGGCGACGGCAGTAGCGCGCGGCTCCGCGACCCGAGCCCAATTACCGGCCAGCTCCTCCGCGCGGGCCCGGGTCGCCATCCGGGCAGCTGCCTGGTCGCTGTGCATGCCGTGCGCGACGTCGGTGCGCTCCCCGATGGCCGCGAGATTCGCGGCGACGTCGCGCTGCCCGGCGAGGGCGGCATCGAGGACGTCCCAGTGACGTACGTCCACGACGGTGGGAGGCATCTCCCACCTCCACTCGTCGGCAGCCGATAAGGCGGGCAGCGTGACGACGTCGGCACGCTCGGCGGCCTGGTCGATAACCGCTACCGACTCGACAGCGGCCAGCGTGCTTCCTTGTCCAGGTCGACCAAGTCCAGGTCGACCAACAGCAGTTCTAGGTTGTCGTCCTGGTCGTCTTCGACGTCGTCCAGGAGCAGCAACTCGGTCTCGGCATCGTCGGGGATGCCTGCGGCAGCTGCCGCGCGCCTGGCGTAGTCCTGCTGTGCCTCACGGCGAGCTGCTGCCGGTATCCCATCCCAACCCTGGCGCGGACGTCTCCGCAGGGACGACCAACGCGGCTCACGTCCCGGCGGCCGTCTTCTGCCGGCGCCTCGGCCCGGTGGGACCACGCGTGCCTCGCGCAGCGAAATACTCGTACTATGCCTGGTCCCGACCTCCCCC
>NZ_JBWLKL010000074.1:0-21913 GCF_059026065.1 Streptomyces sp. A18
CCTTCGAGCCGTGACTCGGGAAAGCCCGCTCCCGACAGGTAGGTACGTTCCAAGCGCCAGGCTGTTCCCATGTCTTAGCCCTTCTCGCTGCCGGCTAGGCCATCACCCGGAGGCCCGAGGGGATGCTGGTCGTCCGTGGGCCAGTCGGGAATGATCTGCCTGACCAGGGGTGCGCCTGTCGCGGCAACGTAGGCGCGGAACCGGTCGGTCGAACGCCAGACGCCGAGATCGCGTCGGGGCGGCGGCACGGTCGTGTCAGCGACGACCAGGTTGAAGGAGGCCAGGAGCCGCAGCACGTCTTCGCACATCTTCACTGTGGTGTCCCTGCGGAGCCGTCCGGTCTTCTTCGTCTCCCGGGCCTGCTTGTGCTGCCGGTCGTACGCCTCCCACGCCGGTCCCAGCCCACCCTCGTCCGCCGCGTCCCCCGTCTCGATAGCGGCCGCCTGGTCACGAATGAGACGGTCCACATCGAGGGCCGTGACTCGGCACGTTCCCGGTGCACGGGCCGCATGGGCGTTGGGGAAACACCAAGCAGTGACACCCGCGAGTGCGAGGCCGTAGACAAGCCGGTGTTGCGTACCGTCGAGCGGCAGCAGCTTGCGGCTATAGGCCACCGCGAGTGGCGAGCCGGGTTCAGCGGCCAGCACGAACCCCACCGTACGGTCGGCCGTCAACAACGTCGCCCCCATGGCTCGCAGCACCTCGTTTGCCCCTGTACGCAATCCCGCTGCGGCATGGAAGCGCTCCACAACCCGCTCATAGGCATCGAGGCGGCCGGGGGAAGCACTCGCGTCGAGCGCATAGCGCAGGAAGAGCCCAAGGTCACGGGCATCGTCACGGGAAATCACGACTGGCCGCCCTTCGGAAGATGATGAGGTCGGGCACGCACAGATCCGGTACGTCCCTGCGGCTCCCGTCGTCGACGGCCCACCACTCGTCGCGCGGCTCGGGATGCTTGTCCGGGCGCCACAGCTTCAGCGCCTCGTAGACCAGCAGAAGGCGCAGTCGTAGCCGCGCAGTCTCCACCTCGGCGCCGATGAGTCCGGACAGATGGTCAGCGAGGGCGGACTCGGGGCGGGCGAACAGGGCGTTCGCGCCGTCCAAGAGCCTGCTCAGCCGGGCCCGGCCGCCGGGAGGGATCAGGTAGGTCCGCAAGGTGTCGGTCACCTCATGGAACTGCTCGGGGAACTGCTCGTAGATTCCGGCTACGTCGCCGAGCGGCCCTTCGGCAAGCTGCTCGACACCGGCGTTGGCGAGGGGTCGGGGTGGAGCCACCAGCCGCCTTACGAGCGCGACCACGTCCAGCAGGACGGAGGGGGCGAGCGGGGTCAGGTTCCGCCCGACTGAGAACGTCGCCTTGCGCAGCAGGGGCACCAGTACGTCCGCCGTCGGGTTGATCTCGCCCATGGGGCTTTGTCCGAACGCCTGGGCCGATTGCGCCGCGCGCCAGCGTGGGCTCGCCGCGATCACGTCGGTGTGCAGGGCCGCAATCGTCTCGATCGCCTCGTCGAGACGCGCTGCGGCCTTCGCCAACTGCCCGACCGCCACAGGGTCGTGCTCCCGCGACGCGTTGGCCACCAGGTCTTCCAGATGGCGCAGCAGAGTACCGTCGACGGTGATGCGGCGCTGCAAGTGCTCTGCTGCAGCGATCAGTTCGGGACGCAGCCGGCGCAGATAGCCGACCTGGGAGACATCGCGTTCCGCATCGCTGATCAATCGGCGCACCTTCATGGCGTAGGCCCGGGACAGCAGCAAAGCCTCCTCGGCTGACGCGACGGCCGCAGCGAGATTCCCCTTCTCGGTCTGGGCGCGCAGGATCGCGATGATCGCCTCGTGATGGTCCTCCAACGGCCGGTCGACGGCTACCAGAAGCAGAGCCACGGCCTTGTCGTCGACGTTCACCAAGATCGTGCGTCCGTCGGCTGCGAACGTTTCATACAACACCCGCACCGGGATCGACTTCGTCTTCCACCCGTTGTCGGCGTTGGCGTACTCGATCGTGAACTCGTGGGTGGGGTGGTGATGTCGCAGCAGGTGGTCCAGAACGTACTGCGCGACGTGCTCGTGCTCACCGTTGGGCCGGCTCGGAGCCATCTGACACGCGAGATGGGCCAGTTGCGCGATCACGACCGACCGAGGCGGCCCGGGAGTTCCCTGGAAGCCGGCCGAGACCGCGACGAAGTCAACGGTGTGCAGGACCAAAGAGATGAAATCGTACGCCGCCCACTCCACGCTCGGATCGTGGCCCCGGTACAAGTGCAGGTGGAAGATCGGCTCCAAGTGGGCAAGAGCACGACGGCGGCGAGCAATATTGCCCAACGGGGCACCAGCGTCGAGTAGGGGCACGCCTTCGCCTGAAGAGGCACCCGTGCCGCCAGAGCCCGTCATGCGCTGCTCCCCTCGTGCAACCGCGAGCAATCCGCGATGCCGACGTGAGGGAGCGCGGCCGGCCGAATGCCGAAGGCAAGTCGGCACAGGTCGCGCTTCTCGAGCCCACTACAGCACTCCCCCACCCCGGATAGCGACCACGCAGCCACGGTGCGTAGCGACTATCGGACAATCGCTGACCACGCCCTGATGGCCGCCAGGGCGCTGTGTGCGCCAGGGATGCGACCTACCCTCTCGGAACTGGTCTTTGGCCAGGTCACCATTGCCGATGAACCATTCCACGAAGGCGCTCGGAGGCCGACAGCAGAGGCGCCGTGGCGACTGCCCAGGTCCAGTCGTCGCCCGATCCGTTGAATGAGTTCACTCTTGGAGTGATACGAGGCGGTTGCCACCGCTTTCCGATGGCTGGATTGCCGGTGATCTCAACCTGTGCAGGAGTATTCTGCCCCCTTTGTGCTGCAGTTCCGGAATAGGTCGTCAAGCTCCCCGCGGCAGCCTTGAGCCAGAACCGAGCTGGGCCTCTTTCCCGGTTCGGCCACCCGCTCAAGGCGGGAGTCGTTAGCGTCGAAAAATGGAGAACCAACCTCTCAACGCACCAGATGAGAAAGCTCCGTTGGATCTCACGATCCACCTCGACGGGAAGACCGCAGCGACGGCCCACCGTATCGCCGCCATCAAGGAGCGGCCGCCCGAAGAGATCGTTGCCGAATGTGTCCGTGACGAACTCGGGCACAAGATGTACGGCACGATGTACGCGAACGCCGCCGAATACGCCGCCGGCCTCGACGGAGTGGCGAGGCAACTCGCGGAAGCAGTTCGTGATCTTGGGGCACTTCCCGCCCGGGACGCCGCGAAGGTCGTGGCCCTGGTGGATGCCGCCAAGCTGTGTCCTCTGCCGGTTGAACTGGGCGAGCGCATCCTCCAGCAGCTCACCACTCTCTGGGAGGGGCGGACCACGGAGTACGGCAAGCGCTGCGACGGAACCTTTGGGCCGGTCGAAGATACGGAGCTGGGCGTGCAGGTCACTCCCGAGCAATGGGATGCCTGCGCGCGTATTGGCGCTCCAGGCAGCCTGGCTGCTGGGGCACGGAAGGCTCTGGCGGCCGGGATTGAGACGCTGGACCAGCGCTGATGTAGGAGCGTGGGCGAACATGCCTACGTGCCGAGGGTGGCCCGGATCTGGTCTGACCACACTCCGTAGGCCCGCTCGACGTGCAGGGCAGCGATGTACCAGTTCAGGTCGGTCCCGGCGACGTCTTCACGGTTGCGGCCGAAGACGTGGGTGTTGTCGATGCTGGAGTGGGCCTTGCTGAGCGCGAAGGAGACTTCCAGCCATGGGATCTTCAGACCGCCGCTTTCGCGTACGGCCTCGCCCAGGGCCTGGAGCGAGTAGCGCAGCGACCGCTCGTCGGGCACCGCCATGTCGAGCTGGGGCACCGTGGGGTCAATGGTCGTGCGGCCCCACTGGTTGACGCGGCTGGCGATCTGTCGCTGCGAGATGCGACGCGGGGGGACAGAGAACAGGTCCCCAGCAGGCTCGTCCGGCGGCGGGGCAGATGCCAGGGCGGGGGCGTCGGGGGTGAAAGTGAGGAGCCCGGCGTGTTCGAGCAGGCGGGCCATCGGAACACAGGTGTCGTCAACGTGGTGGAAGGGGCACATCTCGGGGGTCATGGGCACTGGACCCTATGGCGACTCCATGCTCAGGAAGGAAAGGTTCCAGCCAACCACTCTCCGCCATCACCGCCGGTCACACGTACCTCGCGGGCGTCCAGGGACGACGGCTCCTGAGACGTAGTTCGACCGGATACGGGCCGCTGCGTCATAGGCAATCGCTAGGGTCCCAGGGCATGAACGACGAGACCTCGCCCCTGCGTCGCAATCCCTCCAGACCCAAACCGCTGGCCGAGGAGGTGCGGCATCTTCTGGCCAGCGTCGGCCTGCCTGGATCGGATACTGACGAGCGGGCCTGTGCCCACGGCATCCTCATCACCGACGCCGAAGGTGACGCCGTGTTCGTGGAGTGGTTCACCTCCCGCACCCTGCGCGAGACAGCCGCGACGGAACAGCGTGAGGCCATCTGTCAGGGACCGGCCGTCCTCCTCCACCGCGACGGCCGCCACTACATGCACTACTCGATTGCTGCGGTCTTACGCGAGCACGGCGGCATGAAGGCCGACGTGCTCCCCGACCAAGGCGTCTTGGTCAAACGAATGCCCGACCTGGAGCAGCTCGCACAGGACATGCTCGACCAACCACGCACCGTGGGCGAGGTGCTGTCCGAGGCCCCATCGCCAATGCGAGGCTTCCTCATTTCGGACGACGACGAGAAAGACCGCCAGTAGAGCTCGACTTGCACCTGGCAACGAGGATATGGCGTCGTCCACCTCGTCGCCCAAGCTACGTTCAGACCTGCCGAACTCGACGCGACTTCGCGAGGGCCGGCGCGCAGCCAATTCCCGAGAATCGTCTCTCGCCCCGCTCGTGACCCGATGGCCTGCCGACGCGTGTTAAAGCGCACGCGGTTCCCAGGAAGAGGATGTCCCGGGCGAGGGCGCGCTATGCCTCGCCAGGACGAGCCCCCTCACGCCCGGCCTGGCCAAGGGCACGGCCACTGTGCTCGGTCGCGATACCTCACGCGGCGAGTGCACTGCCCAACATGTGCTGCCTGGGGGTGATGCGTTCGCGTATCTTCCGTCGGGTGACTGATGCGACTGTGGCGGACAGACTCTCCATTCCCAGCAGTGACCTCGCCGAGCTGACCAGCGCCTTTTGCCTGGGAGATGTGCGGGAGTACCGCTACCTCGCCGACGGGCTCATGAACGCGAACTGGCGGGTGGACACAACGACCGGATCTTACGCGCTGAAGCGGGTCACTGACGTGCCCCGTGACCGGTTGGATCGGAATCTTGGGGTGCTGGCCTCGCTGGCCACCGACGGAGTCCCTGCGTGTGCTCCGGTCCCTACCGTCTCCGGTTCGCTGGTCGCCGAGGTCGGCGGGGCGTGTGGTGTCTGTTCCCGTGGGCCGAGGGTGCGCACCTTCGGGGTGTCGATCTCAGCCTGTCGCAGGCGGCCTCACTGGGGGCGCACCTGGGGCACCTCCACCTGAGTCTCAGCCGAGCCTGCGAGCGAGGGCTTCTGCCTACGGTGCCCGACGCGGCACGGAGGAGGCCACCACGTCGGAGCGGGCGGTGGAGAAGTCCGAGCGGCTTTCCACAGCGGTGGCCGACATGGGCACCGGCAGCGCCTTCGACCTGGCGGCTGCGGCCGTTCTTGATCAGCGTCGGAAGTTGATCGACGGGTACGCCGATCGCCAGCCGCGGGATGCGAGTCCTGAAGGCGGGCATGGGTGGACGCACGGTGACGTGCAATACCGCAACCTGTTGTGGGCGGACGGTGAGCTTGCCGCCGTCCTGGACTGGGACCGGGTCGGCGTTCGTCCGTATGCGGAAGAGGTCGTGCGGACGGCGCAGGTGCAGTCCGGTGTGGACGGGATGTTCGACCTCGGTCGGGTGTCGGCGTTCATGGGCGGCTATCGGTCTGTGGTGCCACTGGAGCCGTCCGCGCTGGTGGATGGTGCGCGTCGGCTGTGGTGGAAGCGGATGACGGACTTCTGGCAGCTGGAGTTCCACTACGACCGCGGTGACCACTCGTGCGACGAGCTGTTCACGGCGGACGAGGCCCTGCTGCACTGGTGGACGGATCGGTTGGATCAGGTCGAGGACGTGTTCGCCGCCGGGTAGATCCCGAGGCTCGCGAGGTCTGGCAAGAGCGGCCGGGCCAGGCGCGCGGCGTGCTGCTGGGCGAGCTTCCCCATGGTGTGGTGATCGGCGGTACGGATGGCTTCCACCCACACTTGCGGTCCCGCCGTGTGGGGCAGGACGATACCGGCGGCGCCGATCGCTTCGGGATGCCGCCCGGTCGGTGACGATGCTGGGGGTGCCGTGTAGCGCGGCTTCGATGATCACTCGGGGGAAGGCGTCCTCGACCACGGACGGCACCAGCAGTAGGCGGTGGCTCCGGTAGAGCGGGCTCATGTCGTAGACCCTCGGCACGAAGGTCACGTTGGGGTAGGCGGCGACTTCGTCGGCGGTGTTCCACCAGCCCTCGACCAGGGTGAAATGCTGCTCCGGCATGCGGCGGATGAGCTGGTGCAGGAGGTCGGAGCCCTTCGCTGGGATCGGGTTGACCATGAGTATGGCCCCCGGTTCGCGGTCCGTGGCCGCCTGGCTGAGGTGACGCGAACGGCGGGGAGAGGACGGCGAGTTGGGTTCCCGCACGCCGGGGTGTCCGTTGGCGGACGAACTCGGAAACGGCCAGTCCGTGATGCGGGCGGCCGGCGAGCACACCGAGGCCGGTCTTGGATACGGAGTGCAGGCTTGAGGGAAGGCAGCGGAGGGTCTGCTTGCCAACTACATCCCTGCGAGTGGAGTGGATCGGCTCCCGGCATTGGGCCGCATGGTTACGCGTAGGCATGTCCGAGCCCTGCGTGGAAGTGCCGAGAGGCGGCGAGGCCGGCTGCCTTCACGGTGAGTCGGGTGCCGTAAAGGTCCAATGCATCGTCCTCGCCGTGCTCTTGCAGGTGGTCGATGACCAGGCTGATGTCCCACAGCGCGGCCAGGCGTGCTTCCTGCCGTTCCTGGGCCGTATGTGCCACGTGTGGCCGGTTGGTGGGCCACGGTGCATCGTGCACCCCAGGACAGCACCCGGGCCCTTGGCGCTGAGGGAAGCCGGGGTGTCGGTCAGGCTGTGGGGCATCCGCGCTCCAGGCCTTCGACATCACCTTCGACGGCCGGCTCACCGCCGAACGCCGCTAGAGAAGTCCGAACGAGTCCCACCATTCGCTCCATTCGCTGCACAGACCCCGCCTCGGCGGCATCACTTCAGGACAAAGGGCTCGTCTGCCTCCCACACGAGCGGATGGGCCTCTACCGTGATCCGGGTGACCACAGCGCCCCCGCCGCTGCCCGCCGGGCCTCCGCCGCCCAGTCTGGGGCAGCGGCTGCGCGTCCGGTGGGCTGACCGGCAGGCCTTGCCACGGTTCGGCTACTGGCTACTCACCCGGGGCGCCGCCGTAATGGGAGTGTGCGGGTCGCTGTACGTGCTGAACGGGGTCCTGACGGGCTGGGCCGACGCCTACGAGGTGCTGATAGGGATCACATCGCCCGCAGAGGCCCACCCACAGTGGTGTGCGTGGCCGCTCTCCCTCGTCGGCTGGGCTGTGATCCCCGCCATCATCGGAGCGGCGGCTGGCTACGTCATCACCGCCCAGATCCAGGCGCACCACGCGCGTGAGTTGAGTGACGTCCTCAGCGAACTGCACCGGCTCGCCCAGCAGCCTGGACCGCCTCCGCCCTCCGGAGGCGGTCCGTGATCTCGCTGCATGACCTGTACGAGGAAGGCACCGAAGCCGTGAAGGAGGCGATACGCTCCTTCGGCGCCCGCCACCCCCTCGCTTCTGCCGCGGGAGCCGAACCGGACTGGAAAGCGGCGGAAAGGCACTTCACTCACCTGGTCGAGGTGAGCATGGGGTCAGCAACACCAGCACAGACAGGCGCTGCGGTCAGCGTCCGCCGGGCGGAAAACGAAGCCGTCCAGCTTCTGCTCGCGTTGCATCCGGTGCCGGACTACCGCTGCCCCATCTGCGTCAAGCGCGGGGAGCACACACTGTGAACCCCCGGCCTACCCTGGAGCCATGGTGACGGACACAGAGCGTGAACTGCACGCAGCCGCCCTACGCGGACTGCTCTACCTCGCCTGCCCGAACGCCACCGGCCCCGCAATCACCGCAACCGCCGAAGCCATCACGAGGAGCGCAGACGAGACCCCTCGCGAACCAGTTCCCGAAGCCGGACAGCTCACGCACTCCCCCGACCCTCCTCTTCAGAATCCGCCTCCACTGAACCTGGTCCACGCGAACCTGACCGGCGCATACCTGAACGGCGCGAACCTGAACCGCGCAGACCTGACCGAAGCTGACCTGACCGACGCACACCTGAACGGCGCGGACCTGACCGGCGCGAACCTGACCGCCGCAGACCTCAACGGCGCGAACCTGAGCCGCGCAAACCTGACCGAAGCTGACCTGCACGACGCACACCTGGACGGCGCGAACCTGAACCGCGCGAGGTTGACCCGCGCAAGGTTGACCCGCGCAAGGTTGACCGACGCAAGCCTGTTCCGCGCGGGCCTGCCCGGCGCGAACCTAACCGAGGCACACCTGGCCGGCGCAAACCTGACCGGCGCGAACCTGACCGCCGCGGAACTGCCCGGAGCCGACCTGACTGGCGCGGACCTGACCGGCGCGGACCTGACTGAGGCGCGTCTCCGGCATGCCGTTTACATGAGCCTGCCGCGAGGCGCAACCTGGAACCGGGCGACCCAGTGGCCTGCGGATTTGGAATCGGTTGTCCGCGAGCAGTCCGACGAAGTGAGTCCGGGGATCTACCAAGTGCGCGATGGCTTCCCACGGGACCGGTCAACCGTCCCGGTCTGACCCTCAGCAGCTACGCCCCGCCCGTCGCGACGTCAGCGGTGTGACTGATCCGGGCAACCTGGGTGTCCGGATCGGCCAGCCGGTCAGCGGCCAGCTCCCCCGGCCCAACGGAACTCCTGCGCCCCACCCGTGCAGTGCCCGGGTGCCAGCTACTCAGTGGTGCGGTCGGGATCGGGGAGCTCTGGCGGGAAGTGTCGTTCCAGGATCTCCGCCCAGCGGTGCAGGACGACGAAGCCGGTGGTGTCAGCCTGCGCCTGGACCAGCTCGCTCAGGGCGTCGCCGAAGGGCTGGGCGGCGGTGTCGGCGGGCATCGCGGCGGCGGCCTTCCTGAGCCGCTCGTGCGCGGCGGGGAAGACGCCCCGGGCCCACGCGTCCTGCTCTCGGACCCGCTTGCTTCCCTCTTCGAAGTTGATCTGCATGATCGCGAGCGCCGGGCAGTCCGGGGCGTGCCAGGTCTCGCTGATCCCGCCGCCGGTCTTCACGTAAGCGATGCGGGTGTTGTCGGGGCCCGGCAGGGCGAAGCAGTCGGTGCAGTCGACGCGTTCCGTCTCCGGCTTGTCGGTCATCGCGGAGCTCCCTTCGAGTGGAGGCAGAGCCTGCCATCCACGAACATGTGCAGCCCGAGGGGGGCCTAGGATTCCGCTAGCCCTCCAGGGCTCTGGTTGTTTCCGTTCCAGGCGATCGCCCGCATGATCTGTGCGGAGTTCAGACCGGCCTGTCTCGGTAACTCCTCCGGAGGAATCCGGCCCCGGTGCATGCGCAGGGCGCGTGCGATCTTCCCGGCCCACAGTTCCTCTGCCACGAACGGGCGTTGCCGGTAGGGCTCAGCCACCTGCGCCAGATGCTCGGCGGTACATGCAACGAGCAGACGCCTGCCGTCCTGCCGTGGCGAACTCGCATGTACCACTGAGGAGTCCGCCACCACATCCCGCACCCCGCTGGCCCCATTCGCCAGTACCAGACCGCACCAGTCACACAAATCCACCGGCCCTGTCCGCACCTCGCCGCGTTCCTCACCCATACACCGCCACCTCCCTGATCCGGCACCCTAGGGTTCCTTACGTTGTTGAACGGGGACACCACCGCCGACGGCAGTGGCCCCCGCCCGGCAGCCACATCACCGGCCAGGGTCTAGGGCCAAAGATCAGGTGCCACAAGCCGCGTACCCGACCGCATGTGGTGAATGCACCCAGGCACAGCAAAGCCCACAACGTAACGACGCCCGTCCCGTTCTGACAGGAAGCGATCACTGCGGGTGGCAACATGACCGAACGGCCGGGGCCCGGCCATCATCAGCGAGCAGACCGCCAGACGGGCCCAAGTCCTCGTCTCCCTTGTCCTGCTCGCTCATCTCGACGAGCAGAACGCGCAGCTGCCCCCTCTCCGGACGACCAATCGGCGCCGAACACGCCCTCGGTCGGCGGCCGCATGGGGGCGCAGATCGGGTTTCGCCCGGTCAAGGCGCACACCGGATGATGTCCCTGCCTCCTCCCAGGCGGCCGCCCCGGGCACCTGATCGGCCACGACCGGCTCGGCCTCCGGCTCCAGAAGTGACCCCGAGTTCAGGCTCGGCAGCCATACCTGTGGATGCGGCGAACCCGAGGAATGGTCGGCGTGTCTGATTTCGCGCGGTTGTGGCACCGGAACTGTTGTGAGTCACTACCTGCTTCGTGCACCACAGGAGAGCCTTCGTGTGCGGCATGTCCGCACCATGACTTCGAGGTCTCCAAGGGGGCAGGCTGCCCGCCACACCGCACGACAGCCCCTCAGCAGGTTTCCCTGCGGAAGAGGAAGAATCGCAAACCAGGCAACGGGGCCCGTCACCGGCATTGGAGTGCGCGGCGAGCCACTCGTGCTGGAGGGGGCTGCCGCTCTGCTAGCGGGCGGTGGCGCGGGCCGCGGTGGTGATCAGGGCTTGGTGGGCTTGGTGGGTTTGCTGCTCTTCTGTGCGCTTCAGGTCGTCGTTCCAGTCCTCGAATCGGTGGCGACGACGGTAGGGCGCAGCTCCGCGGCCCGAGCCCAGTTACCGGCCAGTTCCTCCGCGCGGGGCCGGGTAGCCATCCAGACAGATGCCTGGTCACTGTGCATGCCGAACTCGGCGACGTCGGTGCGCTCCCCGATGGCCGCGAGGTTCACAGCAACGTCGCGTCCGGCGCGAACCAGAAGCGCTGAGCCAGCCCTCTGACGGCCGATCAAGGCCCCCTCCTCGCCCGGAGAGACCCCAGAGGGCAGCGCTGAGGCCTGCGGCTGATGGGTGCCCTGGAGTGCTTCGCCCACTGGTCCGGTGGTCACTCGTCATTCAGAATGCGTCCATGGCGACCAGCGATCCGATCAAGTACCTCCAGTTCGCTGCGGAGTTGCGCCGCAGGATCGGGGGCGGCAGCTGGCCGCCCGGCAGCAGACTGCCGACCGAGGTGCAGTTGGCTGCAACCCACGGCCTGTCCGTCAACACCGTGCGGCGTGCTTTGGAAGACCTGGCTGCCGAGGGGAGTGTGGAGCGGCGCCAGGGTGTGGGCACGTTTGCGCGGTCAGTACCTCCTCCACCGGATGCGCGGCGACGGATCGCAGTTGTGCTGCCTGAACGCGACTGGTACTTCCCGCCTGTGATCGCAGGCATCGAGGCGGCCGCAGCCCGTACCCGCACGACGATCGACGTGCACACCACCGGCTACAGCGACCGCGGCTGGGACCGACTCACTTGCCTTGCCGACCACCTGGCAGGAGCTGAGGGACTGCTCATCACTCACCCGGGCCCCGCCGACGCCGCTGTCGCCGCACGCACCCGCCTGTTGCAGGAACTGTCGCCGCACGCACCCGCCTGTTGCAGGAACTGCGCCTGCCGTACGTTCTCTTGGAACGAGCGCCCTCTGGCATTGGTGACCCAAGTGAGCACGTGTCCACCGACCACGCCGGCGGCGTCTACCTCGCCCTCGCGCACCTGGCCGCCCTGGGCCACCGCGATGTGGCGCTCGCCTGCAGGCCTAACTGCCCACCCAGCCGGGGCATTTCAACGGGTTTCACAGAAGGCGCCGCCGCACTCGGGCTACGCGTGACTGCCCGGTTGGACTGGCCCCCGGTCACCAACTGCGACAGCTTCGAGGAGGTCCTTGCTGCCCAGCCCCCGCTCGCGGACGCCGTCCTGGGCAGCGTTCTCGCCCGCGGCGCGACCGCACTGATATATTTCGGCGACATGGAGGGATCCGCACTGCTGGCCGCCGCCCGCCGGGCCGCAGTGCGCATCCCCGGCGATCTCGCCCTGGTCTCCTGCGAGGACCGGCACGCCGCCACCGAACAGGTGCCGCTCACCTCGATCGCACCGGAGAAGTTCCGCCTCGGCTCGCTGGCCCTGGAAACCCTGCTGCACCGCATCGACGAACCAGACGCCGAGCTGCGCCAGGTCTGGGTGCGGCCCCTGCTGACCGTCCGAAAGTCCTGCGGGGCACAAGCCGCCAATCCTGCTTGATTCCTTCCGCCGAGCCCCGGCAGCGTTCCGTGCATGCCAACTCAAACCCATCGCGTACGTAGCACCTTCCGCCCCGCCCTGCTGTCCTCACTGACTGCGTGGGCGCGCGGCAGGGACCACTTCCCGCGTACCCCCCTGACCGACACACTGACCGCTGCCGTACTCGCCTCGGACCCCTCCACCGCCGCCCTGCTCAGACACGGCCAGCCGGCCAGTACGAAGCGTTGATGCCGCGCGCGCCAGGCGGATTCCGCGGGTGGACGTCCGGATCCCCGACGGTTCAACCTCAACGGAGCTTTATAGAGCTGTCAGCGGACGCGTCATTGGCCGTGGCCGCGCTTCCATGAATTCCCGAGCGTGCGTCGACAGGAGGTCAGGCCGAGGCGAGTGTGGCGTGCCTTGCTGATGTGGCAGTCGGCGGAGTAAACGGATCGGTTGTCTCGGGGCTGTCTCCCTGTGTCCGTACAAGCGATCCTGGGAGGCGGCTAGTGCTGTCCATTTTCACAGACCCGGCCGTTGTGGCGGGGCTGCTTGCTGTCACTACCGAAGTGGTGCGGCTGCTGCACTCGGTCCGATCCGCCCCTCCAGCGCAACCGGAGGTGATTGTCGTGGTCCAGGAGCCGCGCACCGAGGAAGAGGAAGCATGACGACTAACGGCGACAACGTCCCGCGGCCTGCCAGGTCCATGCGGGACTTCTACGCGCAGATGTCCCCCAGGCTCATCACCCGCGCTTACATGATGTGCGGGAACCTGCCCGATGCGGAGGACGCAGTGCAGGAGGCGTTCACAGCGGTTCTGGCCCAGTGGGAGCGCTACAGCAGGTACGAGACCCCCGAAGCCGTCGTGCACCGTGCCATGGTCCAAAGGGTGTGGAAGATGCAGCAGCGTCGGGCCCGCTGGCTCAACCGCCTCAAGGACATCCCCCAGCCTGGACCCGGCTCGGATCCGCACGCCAGTGCCGAGACCAGTGAGGTCCTCGATGCATTGCGTGAGCTGCCGCCCCGCCAGCGCACCGTTCTCGTCCTGCACGCGCTGGAAGGGCTCTCTTCGCAGGAGATCGCGGACGAACTTGAGATTTCCGTTGAAACAGTGCGGGGCCACAAGTACAAGGCACGCGAGAACCTGAAGCTGAGGCTCGGCCTGGACGGATACGACGCCGATCGCCCCGGACTCCTGCCGGAAGCCCCCGAGATGGTCTTCAGCATGCTGCCGCCGAACCCTGCTCCGGGCGGGGACGAAGCGGCCATGGAGGCTGTGCGCCGTGCCGAAGAAGAGCTGTATCGCCACTTCGCAGCGGATCGCACGTCTCAGGACCGTATCCTGGCCGCCCTCGAGGAGACTGCAGCCGGGCAGGGGCAGGGATGGGCCCTCAAGGCAGAGGAGTGATCCCCATGGCGGCAAAACGCATTGGGGCAAGCCGGCCGTCGAACACACTGCGCACGGCGACTACCGCTCTGCTGCTCCTCATCCTGCATCTGGTTGTTCTTTGCCTGGTGCTGGGCTACTTCCTGGCCTGGTTCGGGCTCATGGCAGCGACGCTGGCCGCCGGTTCGGACTCGGAATCCGACGGGGTCGGTCCGGTCTCCTCAAGCATCGGCGTCCTGATGTGGATGGTGATCTACTCCATTGCGTTCGCAGCCAGTGCGGGTCCCACCGTTGTCGTGCTCGTGCGCGCGATCCGCCGAACCCGTGCTGGTGGAAACACCCACCCGTCAGGGGCTGTTCGGCTTGAACGCACCGAAGCCCCCCGACTGTGGGGCATGGTGGCGGAGCTTGACGCACGCCTGGGCACCCGCATGAGCACACAGATCTGGCTGACACCCCATGCCAACGCCGCGGTGGCGGTCTGGCCGCCGCGGGGCCGTCCCCATAGCAAGACCGTCTATCTCGGTGTTCCGCTCCTGGAAGGGGTGGACAGGGAGGAGCTGCGCGCCATCCTGTGCCACGAACTCGCCCACTGCGCCGGACGGCATCACAGCTTCGGCGTCCTGGCGCACCGCGGCTCCAGAATCCTGCGGGACGCCGGGCACGGACTGCACCGCGCCCTGGCCATCACCACAGACGTTTCCGTATTCAACCGGCTGCTGCGGTGGAACACACGGATGCTGATCAGGCTCTTCTCCGGCTACACGACGCTGTACAACCGGATCACCCGGCATGCACGACACCAACAGGAGTACGAGGCGGACCGCATCGCAGCCCAGCACGTGGGCCCCGAAATGATGGGGCGAGCTTTGATACGAGCGAGCGAAGCGGCCGAGGCGTGGGAGGCGCCCCGGCTGCCAGCGTCCGAGAAGAGGCACCAGGGCCGGATGACTCTGCACGAGATCGCCCAATCCCTGAGCAACACACCGCCCACTGACACCGATCAGCCCACGCGCGATCGAGGGGATGAAGGCACACCGTCACACCCCACCCGCGCACAGCGCCTGGCCGCCATCGGCATGGGCCCCGCACCCGATCTTGAGCCGCCCGGTGTGCCCAGCCTGCAGCTTCTGGCTCCGACGGACAGCGGAACCAACGCGAAGCGGCCGAAGCTGCCCCATCCAGCCACACATGGTCTGGCTCCGTCCCCCCAGGTCCGGGACGAGCCCCAGCCGGTACGTCTGAAGAAGCCAGTAATCGCGCTCGCCGCGTGCATGCTCCTGATCGCTTGCGTGTCGAACGTAGTCGAGAACGCCACGAACCCCGAGGAACCGGGGTCGACCCCCCACTCCATTCCTGTGAAGACGCCGGCCCCTGACTTCGACGACGACCAACCACCCGCCCACTTCGATGACAACCTGCCGGCCCGTCCGTACCAGCCCCCACTCCCCAACTACCCGCCGCCACCCAAGGTAGATCGAATTGAGCCGCCGTGAGCGAGGGCGGGCCTGCCCTTCACCGCCACCCGCAAGTAGCGGCCTCACCATGTCATTCCGGCAGCGAGGGTGGCGTCGAAGGCGTTGTGCGGGTCTTTGGCCCCGTCGGCGTTGCCGTCCTGCCCCGAGGGTCCGTTCCAGGTGGTGGGGATGAACTGCATGGGGCCTACGGCGCGGTCGTAGCAGGCGTCACCGTCGGGCATCCAAACGTTCGACGTGGTTCGCCTGCCACGGGGCGCCTCCTGGCTTGTCACACAGTGCGGGTGCCGCTGCCGTGCAGACCGGTCAGGCCGCGCCCTGGGACAGCTACTGCGGCCGGAAGATCACTGCGAGCAGACGCTCGGCGCGCTTCCTCATCAGGGGATCGGGGTGCGCCAGGGCCGTAGCGAGCAGCACCATAACCAGGGCGAAGAAGGGGCCAGAAATCGCGAAGAGCTGGACTTGAATTTCCATATGAAAGACCCTAGCGATTTTCCAGGGATCAGCCCGCACACCCAACCCCGCTTCTGACACTTAGAGTTGCATGACCTGCGGGTTCTCCGTCAAGTTATAAGGGTCATTTCCGAGTCGCGTGATACGAAATTCCAAGTCAGCGGCAGCCCTCCCCGACACGGCGACATTTAGTCTTGCGGAAATTCCATTCACTAATGCACCAAGTGATCCACGTCACATCGGAAGCAGTTTGAGGCATTACTCCAGAATGTTGGAAGTGTGGCGAGACAGTGCCGGTCGTCCCTGGAAGGGCCGCGGATCTCGCCGCCGGACGCGGGCCTGCCTGCGCGAGGACACCGAGGATCGACTGTGCACGTCACCGGGTGGGGCTGGATAGGTCGGTCTCCCCCAACCTCGTGGAGGATCTCGCCGACGTCCTCAGCGACCTGTACATGAACGAGCAACGGCTCTTGCAGCTCACCTCGCGGCAGCTCGCCAGCCGACGTCCTGTTCGCCATGCTCCGCGACGGAACCTTCTACGACCCCCAACCCACCCCAACCCCTTGACCAAAGTCATAGGGGCACCCCACACAAGGCGCCGCCGGGCGAGCTCGTCAGCGCGCGTCGCCGGACGCGGCCGTCAGTACGCGCCAGCGCCCGCTGCCGATGTCCGCCGGCGTCCCGTCGAGCACGCGGGCCGTGCGCGTGGCCGGGTCAAGGGTGACCGTGGCGAGGCTGGCCCAGCGCTGGCCGAGCGGCTTGGCCGGGTCGGGCACGCAGGTGACCGGGGGTTCACCTTCCCCGGTGACCAGAAGAGCCGCCAACTCGTCGGTGTCATCGGGGAGTTCCGAGGCATCGGCGAGACGAGCGGCGACGAAGTCGCGGCGTTCGCAGGAGTCGGGCTGGTAGAGCCAGGACTTCTCGTCGGCGGTGAGCACGGGCGTGAGGAAGTGGTTGGTGCGCAGCAGCATGCCGCGCCGGTCCGGGCGGATCTCGTGTACGCCCACGGGGCTGATGTCGAGGAGCACCGCGTCCCCCGCGGCGTCGAAGAGGGCGAAGGAACCGGAAGAGAGAAGCGGGGCGGAGCGTACGAGCTCGACGGCCTCGGCGACGCTGCCCGCTTCGGAGAGCACGACGGCAGCGAGGACGTGCATCGGGATGCCCCCGACGGCGTCCCGGACGTGGCCGAGGATGTTGAAGTGCACGGCCAGACCGGCGCTGTTGATGCCGATCTTGCCGAGGATGCCGTGCTCGGTGAGCCCGGCGACGTCGTGGCGGCCGCCGCTCGACTCCAGGGTGTGCCAGTGGTCGGCCAGTTCGATGTGCCAGTCCCAGGTCTGGGTGCCGAAAGTACGGCCGTCGGCGGTCCGGCGTACGACAGTAGTGCACTCGCCCGGCGGGACCGCGCTGGAGCGGGCCAGGATCTCGGTGCGTGCGTTGAGGACGCCGACCTGCCATTCGTCGACACCGGCGCCGTACGCGATGCCGGAGATCTCGGCGCGGGCCTCGGGGCGGAAGCCCGCGATGACGTCGAGGGCGCGTTCGGCGTCGTCCCGTGCGCTCTCCGGAGTGATCCCGCCGAGATCGAAGAGCCTGCCGTAGACGTCGAGGGCGGCGGGGATGCCGTCGCGCAACTGCTCGCCGCGGGCCATCCCGCGCGCGTACGGATCGGTGGCGGAGACGGTGATGTGTGTGCGGTGGGCGCGGCCGGGGGCTGTGGTCATCAGTGGTTCCTTGCGGGGTGGAGCCGGAGGTCGCCGCCGACGACGGTGGCGAGGACGGGGTTGTGGGACTGCTCCTCGGGGGTGAGGCCGAGGGGATTGGCCGCGAACACGGTCAGGTCTGCGAGGTATCCGGGGGCGACCCGGCCCAGTTCGTGCTCCGCGCCGCCCGCCTGTGCGGCGGCCAGGGTCATCCCGGTGTACGCCTCGCGTGCCGTGATGGCCTGGACGGGCTGGACGGGGGCGGTGTCCGGCTGCTCGACCGGGCGGCGCAACTGGCAGTCGGCGAGGCCGGTGCGCGGGTCGCCGGGGCCGATCGGCCGGTCCGAGCCGAGGGCGACGACCGCGCCGTGGTCGAGCAGATCGCGGGTGCGCCAGCCGCGCGCGGCGCGGTCCGGGCCGATCCGCCGTGACCAATTGTCGGTGCCGTCGGCGCGGGTGTGCCGGGTGCCGTGCAGGGGCTGCAGGCTCGCCACGACGCCGAGCCGCGCGAACTCGTCGAGCAGATCGTCGGGGATCGACTCGATGTGCTCGATGCGGTGCGGGGCGTGGCCAGCGGGGCCCGCCTCTTCGAGTACGTCGAGGGCATGGCGTACGGCTTGATCACCGATGGCGTGGGTGGCGGTGGGGATGCCGCGCTCGGTGAAGAAGCGGACGGCGGCGCGGTAGGCGTCCAGGTCACGCCAGAGGGGGGCGTCGTTCTCGCCGTGGCAGTCGGGGCGGTCGAACCAGGCGGTGCCGTTGTCGGCGGTGCCGTCCAGCATGAACTTGGCGCCCTCGACATGCCAGCGGCGCCCGCGCAGTCCCTGCTGGCCGGCGATCGCGCGCCAGGCCTCGGGGGCCGAGTCGGCGGGGACCAGGGGCGAGCAGCGGATACGGAGGGGCAGTTCGCCGTGGTCCTCGATGTGCCGGTAGACGTGGTGGGACGGGTCGGTGAAGTCCAGGGCGTGCAGGCCGGTGAGGCCATGCCCGGCGAGGATGTCCAGCTGCGTACGGACATAGGCGGCCGCCGTGTCGAGCGGGACCTCGGGGTAGTGGGCGAAGACCAGGTCCATCGCCTGGAGTTCGAGGATGTAGCCGGTGGGGCGGCCGTCCGGTCCGGTGACGACGCACGAGGCGTCGGTGAAGGTCTCGCGCCCGGTCAGACCGGCCAGCTCCACGGCCCGGTGGCTGATCACCAGGGCGTGGGCGTCCTGCGTCATCAGGGAGACGGGGCGGCCGGGGAAGCGTTCGGCGAGTACGGCGCCGGAGGGTTCGCCGTCGAAGACGTTGACGTCGAGGTCGTACCCGGTGATCCAGGTGTCGGCGGCCGACAGTTGGTCCACAGCCTTGGCGATGTGGTCGAGCACCGCGTCGAGCGTGTCCGCCCCGGACAGATCCACGCCCCGCCCGATCTCGATCGACCCCCACACCGGGTGGGCGTGGACGTCGACGAGGCCGGGCAGGACGGTGGCACCGGGGAAGTCGTGAACCGCGGTGGCGGGGCCGCGCAGGGACGCGATCTCGTCGGAGGTGCCGACCGCGACGATCCGGCCGTCCGCGATGGCGAGGGCCTCGCCGGGCCGGTCCTGGCCCAGAGTCTCGATGTAACGGGCCGTCAGGATGACATCGGCGTGCACAGGGCGCTGCTTTCCATGGGGGATTCGGTGGAGACGATGGTGCGAAGGGCGCGGGCCAGGCCCCAGTAGACGAGGGCGGCGACGCCCATGCCGGCCGGGATGGCCACGTCCACACCGTCCATGGCGGTCGCGACGGGCCCGGTCCAGAAGGTGGTGCTCGCGCACATCAGCGAGGCGAGGCCGCCCACGAGCAGCGCGAGGATGCCGGGCCAGTGGATGCCCGCGCGGTACCAGAAGGGGCCGCCGCGCTCCTGCTGGATGAGCTGCGCGCCGTGGTAGCGGTTGCGGCGCATGGCCAGGTCGGTGACGGCCACCGCCATGGCCGGGCCCGTGATCACGACGGCCAGCTGGAGCATGGTGTTGACGCTGGTGAGGAAGTCGAAGACGAGGATCGCGTAGAGCGTCATCGCCGTGCCGATCACGCCTATCACCAGGACCGCCGAAATGCGGGCGAGCTTCACGCCCACCGACTGGATGGAGAGGCTCGCGCTGTACGCCGTCATGCCGTTGTTCGCGACGGTGTTGAGTACGACGACGATCACGAAGACCGGGATGAACCAGCCGGGCAGGATCGACTCGAGCGCCGCCTGCGGGTCGGCCATGTCGAGGCTGGTCGCGGCAAGGGCGCCCACCGAGGTGAAGACAACGCTGGGCAGGTAGGCGCCGAACGCCGTCCAGCCGGCGATGGCGGTGATCGAGCTGCCGCGCGGCAGATAACGGGCCAGGTCAGGGCTGTTGCTGTACGAGAGCGCGGTGGACCCGATGATCGTGAACCCGGTGCCGAGCGCGGCCGCGAGGGGGGCGCCGTGCAGCGGCTCGGCAGGAACGTAGGTCCAGTCAGCCGAGCTGAGCACGTACCAGGTCACGACGACAAACACGACGGTGAGCAGCACGCTCAGCGCCGCATAGAGGCGGACGATGGTCGCGTGCCCGTAGATCGCGACGAGCAGGGTGACGGCGGCGATCAGACAGATGATCAGCGCGTCCAGGAGCCCGGAGTCCGGCAGCCCCCACTGCCCGGCGAGGCCGATGCCCGCGACCGAGGCGGCCGACCAGTTCAGGGCCAGATAGGCGGAGGCGATCAGCCAGCCGGTGACGATCAGGACGAACTTGTTCCCGACCGCTCCGTAGAAGGCGCGGGAGACCACCGACCCGCTGGTCCCCGCGGCGGGACCGCTGGCCGCCACGACACCCGTACAGATCCACAGGAGGTTCCCGGCGAGGATCACGCCGATCGCCTGAGGCAGCGAGAGGCCGATGAGTACGAGTGTGGCGCCGACCGCGAAGCTCAGATAGCTGACGTTCGGGGCAGCCCAGACGGCGAAGAGCTGGCGAGGACGCCCGGACCGCTCCTCGTCGGTGACCAGGTCGATTCCTCTGGTCTCTGGCTGACCTGCACGTTCTGTCTGCTGTGTGGTCATGGTGACCTCTCGGACGCAGGCGAATCCGCCTTGTCGGGTGATGACCCGGTTACTTATTGGGCAGGTGCCCAGTTAGCTGTTGGGCGCCAATCCAATAGGGTTCGGGGTATGGCGTTAAGACCTCGGGAAGATGAACGGAACGACAGGCGGAACGACAGGCCGAAGCAGACCCGGAAGCCGCCGCACGAGCGCCGCGCGGAGACCGTGCGGACCGCGGCCCGGGTGGCCCTCGCGGAGGGCCTGGAACTGATCACGCTGCGTCGCGTGGCGGACGAGCTGGGGGTGCGGCCCTCGCTGATCGGCCACTATTTCCCGGCCGCCGACGATCTGGTCGCCGAGGCGTTCACGTACGCTGCGACGGGCGAGCGGGACTCGCTGCTGCGACAGGAGGAGCTGACCCTTCCGCCGGTCGACCGGCTCGCCGTCTTCCTGGTGCGGATCACCGGCGGCGACTACACCGACCTCAGCCGCCTGTGGCTGAACGCCCGCCACCTCAGCCGGTTCAAGGCCACGCTGCGGGAGGCGGTGGACACCGAGGAGGCGCGGACCCGCGGCGCCCTGGTCACACTGATCGAGGAGGGCGAATTCGCCGCACCCGGCGGCGCGTTGCGGGCGGCGCTGCACATCCTCGTGGCCGTCGACGGCATGGGTACGTACAGCAACGCCGACTCCACCGACGAACTCCCGGAGGGCCTGACCCTCGGGGACCTGGTGATCGAGACGGCGGAGTCACGGTTGGGGCTGCCGCCGGGGACGGTGCGGGAGCGGGCGGGGGCTAGGGGGTGTCTGACAATTCCGGTCTGATCAGCGAGATTCGGCTGAGCTGGCAATCCGGAGGTGCGCCGATCGGCTGGGGGGACTGGGCAGTGGCTACGAACGGCGGGCCAGTAGATGGGTGTCGAGGAAGCCCCGATCAGAGGATGGATCGTGGAGCAGCCGGGCGAAGGGATCGAGCCCAGCATCGCCCAGCAGTTCGGCGAGGCGATCCACCGGCCAGCTGTAGGCGGGCGCCACCTTGTGGTCGAACCGGACCGGTACTTGTCCGTCGGTCCCGAAGAAGGAGACCAGGATCAGACCGTCCGGTGCCAGGACGCGTACCTGTTCGGCGAGCAGCTCCGGTAGTTCCCCCGGAGGGGTGTGAATCATTGAGTAGTGGGCCAGCACGCCGCCGAGCGCGGCGTCCTCGATCGGCAGGGATTCCATCCGCGCCTCTTGGAAGCGCAGCGCCGGATGGGCCTGCCGGGCGTGGTCGACCATGCCGGGGGCAAGGTCTAGTCCGAAGGCGTCCAGGCCGAGTTCGTGCAGCATGGCTGTCAGATGTCCGGGCCCGCACCCGACGTCCGCTGTCCGCAGGTTGCCCGTCGCGCGCACCAGTTCGGCGAAGGTGCCGATCATGGCCCGGGAGAAAGGCTGTGTTTCCAGCCGGTTTGCGAACAGCGATGCGTACAGCTCGACGACACCGTCGTAGGCCGTCCTAGTCTCGTCCTGATGATTCGCCACGGGCAGGACTCTAT
>NZ_JBWLKL010000075.1:0-20617 GCF_059026065.1 Streptomyces sp. A18
ATTACTGGCCCTAACAAAGGCGTTGTACGTGTCGGTGAGTGATCAGGCAGACGGCGATGCCGAGGAAAGCTTCATGGATGTCGTCGCGTCGTTCCCAGCGGATGCGCAGGCGGCGAAAGCCGTGCAGCCAGGCGATGGTGCGCTCGACGACGTAGCGGAAAATGCCCAGGCCGGTGCCGTGCGGCTCGCCTCGTTTCGCGATCACGGGGCGGATCCCGCGCTGCCAGAGCAGGCGCCGGTAGATGTCGTGGTCGTAGCCGCGGTCGGCCAGCAGCGCGTCTGGGCGTCGACGGGGCCTGCCGACCAGACCCGCGATTGCCGGGATCTTGTCGAGCAGCGGCAGGAGTTGGGTGACATCGTTACGGTTGCCGCCGGTCAGCGTGACCGCGAGCGGGATGCCCTGGCCGTCGGTGATGACGTGGTGTTTGCTGCCCGGCCGTGCGCGGTCGACCGGGCTGGGGCCGCTTTTGGGCCCCGTCGAGCGGCCCGCACGTGGGAGGAGTCGATCACCGCCCGCGACCAGTCCAACTGGTTCTTCGAGCGCAGCTTCTCCAGCAGGATGACGTGGAGCTGGTCCCAGACGCCGGCCTCGTTCCAGGCGGCCAGGCGCCGCCAGCAGGTCATGCCCGAGCCGAACCCCAGCTCCTGGGGCAGGTACTCCCACTGGATGCCGGTGTGCAGCACGAACAAGATCCCGCACAGTGCCTGCCGGTCGGGCACCCGCGGTCTGCCCTGCACCAGTTTGGGTCCCGGCTCGGGCAGCAACGGCTCGATGAGCGACCACAGTTCATCCGACACGATCCACGGCCGCGACTGACGTTTCGCCACAACCAGACCAACGAGCCGACACGCCAACAGTCACATGATCAACCGCTTTTGTTAGAAACAGTTAGGGAGCCGCGTGGCCCGCTTGCGCTGACGTACGTCCACGACAGTGGGAGGCATCTCCCAGCACCACTCGTCGGCCTCCGATGGGGCGGGCAGTGTGACGACGTCGGCACGTTCGGCGGCCTGGTCGGTGACCGCTACCGACGCTGCAACGGCGGGCCGCGCTTCCTTGTCTCTGGAGACATCTGGGACCGTCCAAAAGCCGTTCAGCCCGTCGGCCTGCCCGGCCGCTCTCCTGAAACAGGCCGTCGATGCTCATCGCCTGGCACCAACCCCTCTCTGTCCCGACGGCAGCTTGATCGCAAGGACCATCCAGCGCAGTTAAGGTAGTCATTCCAAATGACACCATGCTCGCTCAGGAGGCCAGGCGTGGGGGCAGCCGAACCCCAACTGATTCGTGTACCGGTTGGGGAGGGATCTCGCCAGTGGACGAGCCGAACCGTCCAGCGAAGGGTCCTGCTGGTGGTCCACAACGTTACTTCTGCAGGCCGTCTGCTGGACCTCCTGCCGCTGTTCCACGACGACTTCCGCATCCAGCTGCTCGTCACGTCAACAGGTTCCTCCGCCTTTCAGGCCGGCGTACGAGAACTGTTCGCGGAGCTGGAGCTTCCTGTGCTGCCGTGGGAACAAGCATTGTCAACCCCGGTTGATGTCGCCATATCCGCGAGCTTCGGCGGAGAACTCGCTGCGATCCATGGGAAATTGTCTGTAATTTCACACGGTGTCGGATATACTAAGAGACTGGGCAAGCCGGGAGCCGGGAGCCGGGAGCCGGGAGCCGGGAGCCGGGAGCCGGGAGCCGGGAGCCGGGAGCCGGGAGCCGGGAGCCTTTGGGCTCAGCGAGGAATGGCTGACACACAACGGGAACCTGGTCCCGTCAGCAATTGTCCTCTCCCATACAGAGCAGCTTGAGCGCCTCACACTGTCGTGCCCGCAGGCGGTTCCCGTCACTGTCGTGGCGGGCGACCCCTGCATTGACCAGCTGCGCGCCAGCCTGCCCTTCCGCGAAAGCTATCGTCGTGCATTGGGGTTGAAGCCGGGACAGCAGCTCGTAGTGGTGTCCTCTACCTGGGGCGACGGTTCGCTGCTCGGGTCTCCGCAGGCCGACGTTCTCCGCCGCACGCTGGCCGAACTTCCGATAGAAGAGTTCCGCACGCTTGCGGCAATCCACCCCAATGCGTATTTCGGACACGGGGCCTGGCAAATGCAAAGCTGGCTGGCACCCCTTATAGATTCTGGCCTCCTTCTACCGACACCGGAAAGCGACACCTGGAAAGCAGCACTCTGCGCGGCAGATTTCCTCCTCGGTGACCACGGTTCGTTGACCATGTACGGCGTTTCGTTGGGAATTCCGTGCATTTTGGGGGCTTTTGACGAGTCAAAGGTGGCACCCCATTCCCCCATGGAGAGACTCGGCGAGTTGCTTCCCCGCGTGTCAAGTGCCTATCCCCTTCAGCCTCAGCTCGCAACTGTGGACAATCAGCGCAATGATCCGGACCTGCAAGATGTGGGGCAGACCGTCACGTCGGAGCCAGGTCGTTCCATCGAGTTGTTGCGGCGCCTGTTCTATTCCTGGCTGCAATTGGACGAACCCGAGTTCCCGGCAACCGTGGCCGCAGTACCCGTGCCGGGGCGGTCATCCGAGCACCGCACCACGCGAATGCCTCATGAGGAGGCTGCGTTCGTCACCACGTCCGTGACGGACGGAGGTCATGGACGCGGTGACGGAGAAGTGACCGTGCGTCGATATCCGGCCGCCCGGCAGCGCGGTCAGGGACAGCACCTCGCCTCGGCGCACCTGGCTGCCGATCGCGACGACCCGGACCGTAGGTGGCCTCGTGCCGCAGATGTTCTCCTGGTACCGCAAGAGCGGGTGTCCGGCCCAGGTGACGACCCGTGGTGCGCGTATGAGGCGTCGTCCGCCGGCTGTGGGCTGGTCGCTGCGGAGACCGCAGAGCAGGGTTGCCTGACAGTCCTTCGCGGTGGCAGAAGGCTGCAGGCTCGCTGGCTGCGCCGCCCGGAGTGGGCGACGTTTGCCCTGGCCGCATCGACCGTCTACGCATGGGATACGAGGGCCCAGGGGCCGGGAGACACGCGAGCTCTCAGCGAGGGGGCCGAACGGATCGTTGTGCGCGCAGGTGAGCTTCACGATTCCGGGCTACTTGAGGTGACCGAAGTCCGAGCACATTCCCATCGATAACCACCCGGTGCCGCGCAATTCGGGTTGCGACCTCCCGACCTGCCCCTTCCTGCTACTGAACCTCCCCCTCCAGAAGCTGTTGCGCTTCGTCCTCGCGGTTGCTGCCGGCCTCCTGGTAGAGCGCACGTGCCGATTCCCAGTCTGAGACTGCTCGTCCGTGCTTGCCCAACTGCCGATTGATACGCCCCCGTAGCAAGAGGGCTGTCGCAGTCCAGTACGCGGAGCCCACGCGCTTCATGCCTGCTACTGCGGAGTCCAGTGCAGTGAGGGCTTCATGCGGCTGGCCGCATGCTTGGCGGTCCTCGGCACGGAGCAGCTGTGCCTTGGCGATGTTGAAGCGGTCCGGGCCAGTCGAAAGGGCTTTGAATCGATTCTCAGCGCCGCGCAATTCGCGTTCGGCGTCGTTGTGCCGCTCCAATCTCGTGTACGTGGCGCCGATGTGCATGGTGAGGAGGGCCCGCCCCCGCGGGTGATCGATCCCTTCCAGTGCTGCTCGCGCGTCGAGGAAGAGTCCGATCGCCTGGTTCGGGCGTTTCAGCTTCCGTTCGAGTAGGCCCAGCCCCTCCAGAACAGTCGATTCCGTGCGCCGCTCGCCCTCACTGCGCCCTGACACACCGGGCCTCACCAGGCTCAACGCCCGTTCGAAGAACTCGCGAGCGAGGCGAGGATCGCCCTCTTCAATGGCCCAGCGATCGAGGTAGGCAAACGCCAGCTCGTAGGACATGCGGGCCACCGCCATCGTGTCTCCGGACTCCTCCGCCGAAGCAAGCGCGGTGACGCGTGACTCGATCCACCGGGAATGACTACCCGTCTTCAAGCAGTACGTCCACGTGGCCTGCGCCAGACGCCATGCCTCGGTGTGGAGTCCCGCTTCGGCGGCTAGGTCCACGGCGGCGAAGATGGTTGCTTGACGGCGCCCCAAGTCTCGTAGAACGTCCGCCTCTTCGCGCTCCCCAGTCTCGTCGGCCGTGAAGACGTTCATGGGGTCGTGGCGCCAGCGTGAGGACAGTGTCGCTTCCCCCTTCTCGGCGATGTACAGCACGTGGTGGACGATCCGGCGTTGTACTGCTGCCCGTTCACGCGAGTCCTCGTCGCGCTCCGCAGCCGTCAACGCGTGATCGTGGACCAGGGCAGGCAGCCGGTAGGCATCGATTCCCCGCACTTCCACCAGGCCCGCTGAGACAAGGGAGTTCATCGCAGCCCGCACTTCGGGTGCTGGCCAGTCCGAGGCCAGTGCGTACACAAGGTCCAGCTGGAATTCTTCATTCACCAACAGACCGAGGCGGCGGTAGAGCTGTGCCGTTCGCAGGGCCATCCGCTGATAGGAAAGGTCTAATGCCTCGGGGAGCGGGTTCATGTCACCCATATGGAGAAGCTCCTGTCGCGTCGTCCGGTCGGCGAGCTGAGCGGTGACGTCCTCGAGCACGCCGGGGATCGGTGACCTCAACTGCTCCGCAACAAGGCGCAGGGCCAGCGGCAGCGCCCCCACGTACCGGACGATCGGCCTGAACCGTGCCGGGTCCTCCGTAGTCCGGGTCAGCTTCACCAGGAGATCCAGGGCATGCTCATCCGGCAAGGCGGGGACGCGGAGCGGCCGAACATTCTGGACCACTGTGTGAAGGCCATGCGGCTCCTGCTGCCCCGTCATCAGGACCACCCCGTAGGGCTGGTCCGTCAGCAGGTCTCGGACCTGGCGTGCGGTGGTGACGTTCTCCAGTACGAAGACCACCGGCCGGTCACCGAGCCTGCGGCGAACCAGCCAGGCCAGGTCTGGGACGTCGGATGCCCGCTCCTCCGGGATCGCTCCCAGCTGCTGCAGCCACCGTTCCAACACGGCTGATGTCTCCGGGATCCTGCCATGGCGCAAGCCGAGGTCGGCACGGAGTACCTCCCCGACGAAGACGTCCCGATGCCGGTGGACCCATTGAAGGGCCGTACTGCGCTTGCCCACTCCGGGGATGCCGCTGAGGAAGAACGCCGTACCGGCGCCGGCCTCCTGGCACATACGCCAGTGCTCGTCCATCTCCCGGAGCAGTGCACTGTTGTTGACGTAGGACAGCAGGGCCGTGGAGGCCCAGACGGGGTGCTCGTTCATCAACGCCTCACCGACGGCTTCGCGCCCGGCGCGGACCGCGGAAGGCTGATCAGCCAACAGGAGCTCCGCTTGCCCGATCAGCTCCTCGCGCATCTCAGCAAGGGCTTCCTCGTCACCCGCCGCCTGCGCCCCCCTCACCCGGCGGCGGGTCTGCTCCAGTTCGGGCTCAGAGTCACCATCCTGCGCAGAGGTTCCTCTCCGGAATAGAGCTGCAACCTTGGTCTTCGCCCACCCCACGGATTCCTGGGCGAAGGCCGCGATCAAACTACTGACCAAGAGGCCCGCGAGCGCGGAAAGCTCCGGATCCACTGCACCCCCACGATAGGTCCCACCTGCTGTCCCCCTCACCGTAGAGATCACACGCCAGCACCGCAGCTATTTCCTCAGTTCGAATTCCAGGGCCGCGCCGGTTCACGAGCCAGTCGTCGCACGCGTCATCCACCGTGGATGGCGGGAGCGCCTTGTTGCTCGTCATCTCTCGTCGGCAGCAGTCGGCCACCACGGTGAGGCCTGCGGCTGACACCAGTCCTCGCTCGGTGCCACTGCCAGGTGGCTTCGAGCCCCATCCGTGCTGCCAACGGCACTATGTCCGGGAAAAGTTCACGGAGGCGTCTGCTGTCCGCGCTTGAGTGGGGAACATCGCCAGGTCGTGGGTCGGTGTGAGTCACAGCAGCACCAGCGCCGCTCACAGCCTCGATCTCGGCGATCAACTCCTTGAGTGAGATGTCAGCGCCGAAGGCGAGGTTGACGGGGGACGCACTGGAGATCGTGCGGATGGCCGCGTCTGCGAGGACTTCGCAGACGGTGCCGACGAAGGTGAAGTCGCGGGTCTGTGTTCCATCACCGTGCACGGTGATTGGTCGGCCGGTGAGAACCGCGTGGACCCACTTTGGGATGACCGCGGCGTATGAGTGGTCAGCGCGTTGTCCGGGGCCATACACGTTGAAGAAGCGGAGAGGCAGGACGGGCAAGCCGTAGCTGTAGTGGTATGCGCTCAAGTACGCCTCCGTCGCAAGCTTCGTCACCGCGTATGGGCTCATCGGGATTGTCGGCAACTTCTCGTGTTTGGGCAGGTATGGGGTGGCGCCGTACACCGAGGATGAGGAGGCTGCAATCACGTGCAGGTTGCCAGCACGGCGGGCGGCTTCGAGTACCTGGAGAGTCCCTGTCGCGTTGGCATGGTGGCTGGCTAGAGGGTTCATCACGGAGCGCGGTACGGAGGGCAAGGCAGCAAGGTGGACGATCGTGTCCGCGCCGTGGAAGACCTGGTCCAGAAGAGCAGCGTCTTGGACGTCGCCCTCGACGAAGCGGACGTCGAGGCCAGCGAGGTTTTCCTTGGAGCCGGTTGAGAGGTTGTCGATTACTCGGATCTGGGTGACCTTAGGGTGCTCGGTGAGGGTCCGGGCGAGGTTGCTGCCGATGAATCCGGCGCCGCCAGTGATCACGATGTCCACGGAGGGCTTCCCTTCAGAGTGAGTCGACGTGTGTACCAACGAGTCGGTGGCGGCAGTCGAGGATGTACGTGGCGTGCTCGGTGATCGTGTGGTAGTCGAAGGTGTCGTGGTCGGCGAGCAAGACGACGGCGTCCGCTGCCGCGAGTCGTTCCGGGGTCACATCGACCCGCTCGACGGTTGTGAGATGAGCGGCGCGAGGGTGCGCGTCATCGATGACATGCGGGTCGGCTGCCTGGGCCTCGGCGCCCATGCTGGTGAGGAGTTCAGCGATCCGTGCTGCTGGGGTTTCGCGGGCGTCGCCGGTGTTGGCCTTGTAGGCGAGGCCAAGCAGCAGGATTAGGGACCCGTTGAGGGACTTCTTGCGTGCGTTGAGACCGTCGACGAGGCGGCGAACCACGTAGTCGGGCATGTGGTTGTTGATGTCGTTCGCCAGCTCGACAAAGCGGAAACTGCGCCCGAGAGCCCGCTGAACGCGCCAGGACAGATACGACGGGTCGATAGGTAGGCAGTGTCCGCCGACGCCAGGGCCGGGCGTGAAGCGCATGAAGCCGAACGGCTTGGTGGAGGCGGCGTCGATGGCGGCCCAGATGTCGATGTCCAGTTCGTGGGCGAAGATCGCCAGTTCGTTGGCGAGCGCGATGTTGACGTGCCGGAAGGTGTTCTCCATCAGCTTGGCCAGCTCGGCTTCTTTGCAGCTGTCGACGGGGACGACCGTGTCGACGAGGGCCGAGTAGAAACTGCGGACTGCATCCGTGGACGCGGTGTCGATACCCGAGACGACCTTGGGAGTGTTCTCCAGCTTCCAGGTGGGGTTACCGGGGTCTATGCGTTCGGGGCTGTAACCGAGGTGGAAATCGAGGCCGGCGGTCAGGCCAGAGGTGCGTTCCAGGGTCGGGCCGAAGAGCTCCTCTGTGGTACCGGGGTACGTAGTCGACTCCAGCACGACCGTCGCTCCGGGACTCAGGTGGTGGCCGAGCGTCCGCGCCGCCTCCTCGACGTATGACAGGTCTGGTACTCCGTCGCGGAGAGGAGTGGGGACCGTGACGATCGCTATGTCGAAGCCCACGCAGTCGGCTGCGTCGATGCTCGGCCGGTATGAGCCGGATGCGAGGAGCGGGGCCAGGCGGCTATCAGGGATGTCCTCGACATACGACTCACCGACCACGAGGCGCTTCACACGCTCCGCGTCAACATCGAGACCGACGACCCGATGCCCGATCTCGGCAGCCCTCACCGCGAGTGGGAGTCCGACGTATCCCTGGCCTACTACGACGACGCGGCACGGCCGGAACACGGAATTCTTGATCATGCTTTCCACCTCGTTGGAGTGGGGTGAGAGCGATGCATGGGAATCTGCCGCAGCGCGTCGGCTCTAAGATGGGGGGTGCCTCGGCCGTACGAGACTCGCTTGGCCGCCTGTCTCGGACGGCCGAGTGCCTTCGCACCTCCGCTGCGGGGCGCTGATAAACCGAGGGGATGGCCGAGTCTCCGGTTCGCTACGATGCATGTGGCCTGCAGACTCGACTCGTCACGGTGTGTGACGTTGCGGGACGACCTGAGTGGTTGCGCCGACAGCAGCCTTCGACCTGAGTGCGCCGCACCTCCGGCTTCGGCGCCGTACGCAATGAAATGGAGCATCCGAGGATGGCTCGACACCTGATCACCAGCGCGCTTCCCTACATCAACGGGATCAAGCACCTGGGCAACATGGTCGGGTCGATGCTTCCGGCGGATGTGTACTCCCGGTACCTCCGCCAGCGCGGGCACGACGTTCTCTACATCTGCGCCACCGACGAGCACGGCACCCCCGCCGAGCTGGCCGCCAAGGCGCAGGGGCAGCCCGTCGCCGAGTTCTGCGCGCAGGCGCACGACGCGCAGAAGGCCGTGTACGACGGCTTCGAGCTGGCCTTCGACTACTTCGGGCGCAGCTCCTCGCAGCAGAACGTGGAGATCACCCAGCACTTCGCGCGGAGGCTGAACGAGAACGGCTTCATCGAGGAGCGGGCGATCCGGCAGGTGTACTCGCCCGCTGACGGCCGCTTCCTGCCCGACCGGTACGTGGAGGGCACCTGCCCGCACTGCGGCTACGACAGGGCTCGCGGCGACCAGTGCGAAAACTGCACCCGCGTCCTGGACCCGACCGACCTCATCAACCCACGCTCGGCCATCAGCGGCTCCACCGATCTCGAAGTCCGCGAGACCAAGCACCTGTTCCTGCTCCAGTCCAAGCTCCAGGGCGAGGTCGAGGCGTGGATCGACGCGGTCGGCGGTGAGTGGCCACAGCTCTCCTCCTCCATCGCCCGCAAGTGGTTGACCGAGGGGCTCCACGACCGCGCGATCACCCGCGACCTGGACTGGGGCGTGCCGGTGCCGGCCGACACCTGGCCGGAGCTGGCAGCGGAGGGCAAGGTCTTCTACGTCTGGTTTGACGCCCCGATCGAGTACATCGGCGCGACGAAGGAGTGGGCCGACGCCGCCCCTGACGGCGAGGTCCGCGACTGGAAGTCGTGGTGGTACGAGGCCGACGACGTCCGTTACACCGAGTTCATGGGCAAGGACAACGTCCCGTTCCACACCGTGATGTTCCCGGCCACCGAGCTCGGTGTGCGCGAGCCGTGGAAGATGGTCGACTACGTCAAGGGCTTCAACTGGCTGAACTACTACGGTGGGAAGTTCTCCACCTCGCAGCGCCGGGGCGTCTTCACGCACGATGCCCTGGAGATTCTCCCGGCCGACTACTGGCGCTACTTCATGATGGCGAATGCCCCCGAGTCGGACGACACCTCGTTCACCTGGGAGCACTTCTCCGCCACGGTCAACAAGGACTTGGCCGATACCCTCGGTAACTTCGTCAACCGTGTCCTGTCGTTCTCCCGCAAGCGGTTCGGCGACGAGGTTCCGGCTGGGCGTGCGGCTGGTGAGGCGGAGGCGAAGCTGGGCGAGGAGATCGCGCGACTGCTCGGCGAGTACGAGGAGCAGATGGAGGCTCTGCAGTTCCGCAAGGCCGCGTTCGCGCTGCGTGCCCTGTGGTCGGCGGGCAACTCCTACCTGGAGGAGAAGGCCCCCTGGCTGGAGATCAAGACCGACCCCGACGGTGCTGCGCTGACCCTGCGTACGGCGATGAACCTCATCCACCTGTACGCGGTCGTCTCCGAGCCCTTCATCCCGGCCTCGGCCAGGGCCATGCGTGGCGCCTTCACCCTGGGCAGTGATACCGCGACCTGGGTGACGCCGGAGCAAGCCAAGGCCCTGGACACGGTTCCGGCCGGTACCGCGTTCACCGTGCCGCCGGTGCTCTTCGCGAAGATCAGCGAGGAGGACCTGGAGTCCTACCGGGAACGCTTCGGCGGCGACGACTCTGCCTGAAAACCCCGCTCGCACCCGTACCGTACCGGTTCTCATCGGACGGGACGGGCTGCGAGGTGACCGCGCAGGGCTGCGGGCGGCACGTTCATCAGCCGGATCCGAAGACGGTCCTCGTTGACCTCGATCCAGGTCACGCCCCCAGATCCGGGTACGTGGTCCAAATAGCGGTCGAAGCCCTGCTCAGTGAGCTGGAGCAGCAGGCAGGCGATGCCTCCGCCATGCCCGACAAGGACCGTCGTCTTGTGTGGGCCGGTGGAGATGTCGTCCCAGAGGCGCCCGTAGCGGGCTTGGACGTCTTCCGACGACTCGCCTCCGGGTGTACGGAGTTGGTGGATCGGCACCCCTTGGTGGGCTGCCGCGGCAGTCGCTAACTCCCTTGGCTTTCCTCCCAGGTGGCCGCTGTTCTTGGCGGCGAGGCGCTCGTCCACCCGGAGGTCGACCGGTGCGAGCGCAGCGGTCAAGAGTGTGGCGGACTCGCGGCAGCGGGTCATCGGGCTGGCGAGCATCTGATCCACTGCGACCCCGGCTGCGGTGAGGCTTTCACCGACTGTGCGAATGTCGTCCTGCCCGCGCTTGCTGAGCCGGCCGCCGACGGCCTGGCCCTGGTGGATGCCGCGGAGGTTCTCCTCTGTCTCGCCGTGCTTGACCAGGTAAATGTCCTTCGTGCGCATGGCCTTGTGTCTCCTTCCTCGGTCAGTCCCAGTCGCGGACGTCGACGCATGCGGATACGGCGCCGACGAGTTGGTCGTGGTCAGCTCGGCTCATGTAGGAGAAGCGGTCGTAGTGCCACTCGATGTAGAGGACGGAGATGAGGTCGATCGTCCCGTCGGCGAGCAGCTTGGAAAGTACGGGGTACTCAGCGCCCTCGATGTCCATCTTTACGACCACGTGGTCGTCCGCCGTGACGGTCCTTCGCAGCCAGGCGCTGAAGTCCGTGGCGGGTACGGGGACCGGTGAGTCGTAGTCGATCTGCTGGTCGTAGACCGGGGGGACGCGCTTGCCGGGCATCACGGTGGAGCTCTCGTGGTGGCCGAGGAAGAGGTCGATCGTCCCGTCATGGGTCCATACGGCGCTGTGGGAGATCTCGACTCGGGGCGCGTGGTCGGCACTCTTGACCGCGTGGTGGATGGACGGCAGCAGTTGCTTGTTGGGCTCGAAGGCGTAGAAGTCGTGGTCCGGGAGTTCCTGGATGAAGCGGTTCAGCACGACTCCGAGGTTGGTGCCGCAGTCGATGAAGACGTTGCGCATGCAGTACTCCCGTGGTCTTGGGCGAGCGTGGGGATATCGATCTTCCACACGGTGTCGTCGGCGAGCAGGACGAAGTCACCAGTGCTTGGGCGGTAGCAGCGTTCCTGGTAGCGGATAGTGATGCGGCGGACCGGTTCCTCGCCGCGGTAGGGAGGGAGGTCGCCCCAGCGGTAGAGCTGGCCTCCTGGGGCTTTGAGGTATCGCAGTCGGTGGGGCAAAGGCCCTTTGGGCGTACCGGAGTTGAGGCGGATGAACATGGCGGCCAGGAAGGCGATGTGGTCGCGCGCTTGCTCCTCCTCCATGTGCACCTGGCCGTAGGATTGCTTGAGCGTTCGCAGCGTGTCGCGGTCACCGTGCGCTTCGACGAGGTGGTCTCGAAGCTCCCGGTCCCAGACGATCCCGAGATGACCGTGGAGTACGGGTTCGCTGGTGAGGAAGTAGCCCAGGACCCGGCCGTACTCGCGCTCGTAGGGACACATGAAGTCGTTGTAGAGACCCAGCCGTGTGCCGGAGACGGTCTCCACCTGCCAGTGCATGCGGGCCGTGAAGGGCGAGTCCCACCAGCCAAGGTGCCACGGCTGCCAGAGAAGGTCGGCAGCACTCAGCAGCAGCATCGCCAGGGCCATCAGCGCGGCTGCCCAGCCGAATGCCGCGTCGTAATCAGCGCCGGGGAGCACGGAGATAGTGATGGCGAGAGCGGTGTTGGTGGCGATGTTCTCCCAGAAGAAGATGCCAGATGTGAGGGCGACGGCGAGGCCGAAGACGGCTGTCGCCAGCAGGGTGGCGATCAGTAGTCGCCGGTCGAAGAATGCGATGAGACCGGCAGCCTCGACGGCCATGGTCAGGAAGTTGACCGGCCGGTCGACGGCCCGCGCTCGGCGTAGTACGCGGGATACCGTCTCGGTGGGTAGGAAGCGTGCCCAGCCCCAGCAGTACGCGGAGGCAATCAGGTAGTGGGTGCGGTTGTGCCAGGCCCACGACCATGGGCGTGGGCCCAGACGCGCCTTGCTCCAGGCCGGTTTCACGTAGTGGGAGAGCGAGACGCAGCAGAGAACCAGCAGCAACCCCGTTGGCGATCCTGCAGAGCCGAAAGAGATGGCCACGAGGAACCAGGCCAGGTACGCCTTGAGTATCCGCAGCGACATCATCGCGTGGTGCTTCCAACCGCGGAGCCTGCCGCAGTACACGACGAGCCATGGCAGCAGAGCCGGGGGCCACAACAACGAGGCGCTGGCGAACAGCAACAACAGCTGCTTGTCGCGGCGTTGCGCTTTGATCGGGAGCGTGACGTCGTAGTCGCTCGTCGCGCCCTGCCAGGTGAGCAACCCGACCACGAAGACTGCGAACCAGCGGACTGGACCGGGGCTCGGCGACGGGCAGAAGAGGAGCAGCATCGTGGACGCGATGCTCGCGATCACTGCCGGGAGGACTGAGGCGCGCAGTGCGAGGAACCGCACCACCGGTGAGACCACGAAGCGGTAGCAAGTCACGATCGCGGCAGCAGCCACCGCGGTTTCCACGGGTGCGGAGAGCGAAGAGATCGCCATGACCGCCTACCGGACGGGCGAGGGAAAGACCTGCCCCGCGGCCACAGGCAGCAGATCCTCCAGGTACTTGGCAATCTCTTCCCTGGGGTCGGACACGAGGTGCTGGTCCCGGTGGCGTACGACGTTGTCGCGCAGCTCCCGGCTGCGGCGCAGGAAGTTCACCACCGCGTCTGGGCCGATGTGCGGGGCGCTGGTTCCGAGTCCTGCCTCGTGGACGACCTTGGCGCACCAGTGCTGGTCGTATGTGGGCAGTGGGACCAGGTGGACCGGCTTGCCCAGGACGAAGGCTTCGCTGATGAGGTTGAATCCGGCGTTGGAGATCACCGCCTCGGACCGGGCCATGTCGGCGATAAACGCCTCGCGGTCGAAGGTGTGGATCTCGACGTTGCGGTCGGCGTATCGGCGCAGGTTCGTGCACTCTGCCGCCTGTGCGTAGATGCGCAAGGTGCGGTCGTGGGCGTGCTGGCGGAAGACCTCGGCGAGTGCGCGGACGGAGTCTTCCGGGCCGTGGTCGAAGTACCGCGAGAAGTAGGCGGTGACGAGGGGCTCGGTGGTGACTGGGGCTGAGCGGACGATGTCGGGGACCACGGGAGCGATGAATTCGAGCCTGCCGTCATCTGCCTCTAAGGGGATGAAGGAGCAGATGAACGACCGGTCAGCGTGCGGTGCGAAGTAGCGCAGCCGCTGTTCGTCGGCGGTTCGCGCGTATCGGCCGATGCCCGGCAGGTCCAGATGCCGGTACTTGCTCTGCTGGTCGACGGAGATCAGCGGCTTGCCGAAGTGGTAGGCCAGGCGCGGGGTGTTGGGTTCGTAGTCGGTGATGAACAGGTCCGGGATGCCGGTGTCCCGGATGGCACGCCTCAGGCGTAGATGCCGAGTGATGCCAGCGGGTGCCTCACGGACATTGGTCCGTATGGCATCGCTTGCGAGGATGCGGTCACCGCGGGCGAGGAGCGTCGGCATCCACCCGTCCCACGCGGTGAAGCCGAGGTCTCGGAAGTACGCGACGCGAGCTGACCCGTTGGTGACGATGCGCACGTGGTGGCCGCGGTCGCGAAGGTATTGGGCCAGCACGCTCTGTCTGACCGAGTGCCCCATGCCGATGCCGTTGACGCCGATGATCACGTTGAGCGGCCGTACGTGCTGTGCGAGTCCGGACACGACGATCCCTTCGTCAGGCGAGGCGGGTGATGACGTTGCGGGTGACGGCGGCGACCTGGGGGTCGGTGGCCAGCAGGCGGGCCCAGTCGGTGGTGGCTGAGGTGAAGACCGTGCCGCCCGCCGTATGCAGGCCGAGGGTGGCCGAGCGCGGGTTGGCCGTCGGTTCCCGCGCCGCGAAGTTCCAGTCGGAGGGCAGTGGGGCCATCCCGAGGATCTCGAAGTCCTTCGGCGTCCCGTCCTGACCTGTCGGGCGGGGGCGGCCGCGCTCGTCCGCCTCGTACGCCGCCCCGTCGCATTCGTAGCCGACCAGTGCCCCTTCGCGACCGAGGACGTCACCGGTCTGCAACCCGGTGCCGGAGAACACCCAGTGGTCTGCGTCAGTGATGGTGAATCCGAGAGGCGCTCGCGGCCCGTCCCAATGGCCGCCGCCGTTGCGGTAACTGACGCCGATCAGGGCGTTCTCGGGGTCGGTCTCCCACCAGTGGTCGGGGCAGCCGTACGAGCTGTCCGGGTCGGTGCCGACGGGGGGCCCGGGCGGAAACTTGGCGCACTCCAGGACAGTGCTATCTGCGGCGACTTTCACGCGCCACCAGCACGTATTGGCACCAAAGTTGGCGATATTGCCGCCGCTGTCCCGGAAGCTGGTGACGTTCCGACGGGCCTGGGCACTCCAGTACTCGTCGTGCCCGGCGGAGACCATCAGACGGTACCCGTCACCCAGAAGTCGACCTTCGTGGATGTCCAGGTCGGTGCAGTAGTCGCTCTCGATGCCGTTCTCCTCCATCCACGCGATGAAAGGGGCGTCCCAGTGCGCGAACGTCTGCCGCGGGGATGCGGCGTCGTACGGGTCGGGCAGCCCTTTGACCGGGCCTCCGACACCGCCGCCCGGCCGCCGCAGCGTCACATGGGAGGCGCTGTAGAGACTTCCGCCACCTGCCGTGTTGTACGCGTGGTAGGTGAACGTCGGGATCTTGTAGAGGATCTTGCTCCGCTCCGAGGCGGCGGAAGGCGTGACGACCAGCAGCACCCTGGCCTCGCGGGCGTCCATCGACGGTGTGCCCGACATCGGCTCTGTGCTCAGGACCGCGATGTAGACGCCGGACTTCCAGTGGTGGGGTATGCTCAATTCGTATGCTGGCCATTGCCAGTCCTCGCCGAACCGGCCCGGGGCAGCTGCTCGTCCAGGCCACTCAACGCTCCCCTTGTGCTCCAGAGTCGCTCCCCAGCGGAAGAGGTCGACTCTGAATCGAGAGGCTTCTGTCGCGACATGCAGCCGGACCGACTCGCCGGCGCGCACGCTGGGGCGCTCGGGATAGCCGTTGACGCCGATCACGTCCGGCTCCTCGGCCTTGCGATGCCGCCGACGTGGTACGAGTCGAACTGCTCGACGTGGGCCTCCCACCCAAAGGAATTCAGTTGTCGCGTGAGATCGGTCGAGTCGTACAGCACCTTGATGGCGAGGTGCCGTGTGCCGTCCGCGAGGGTGCGGTACACGGTTGGTACTTGCTCACCGGGCACCGGCTTCTCGATCTGTGCCTTTGCGTGGGAATCGTCGAGGAAGACCACGTGGCCATCAGGATTCACAGCCCGCCGCAGCATGCCCCAGAAGGCAGAGATCTCGGCGGGAGGTACGTGGCTGAGCCAGAAGGCGAAGAAGACCGTGTCGTACTGGCGGTCGGGCTCCCATCGGAAGATGTCCGCCTCAATGAAGCGTGTCGCCTCACCCTGCATCCGTGTTCGGGCTACATCCAGCATTTCGGGCGCGGCATCAAGCGCCGTCAGGCTGTTCGCGCGGTTGGCAAGCAACTGGGTCCACTGGCCCGTGCCGCAGGCTAACTCCAGAACGTCACCGTTGATCGGCCACGCGTCGAGGGCCTTCGCGAGCACGGGCATGCCCATGCGTTCGCCGTACGCGGTGTCGTACTCGGAGGCTCGTGCGCGGTAGTAGGCGATCTGACGCTGCGACCACTCTTCGGACGTATATCTCCCCTGCATGGTGATCCTCCGTGTACGCATGCTGGTGCTGCCGCGCCGACCGCCTACGCGGCTCGACAGCTGGTGGAAATCAGTGAGTTGCTACTCGTCGGGACACTGGGACGGGCAAGCACGCAACGTGACTTCAGAAGGCGGGCTGACGGCCTAGCCCCGACGTTGCGATGGCCCCCAACAGTGCTGGATGCTGCGCAGGCATGCACATTGCAGTGGTGATATCACCGGGGTGATGGAGCAGCGCGTACTGAGATGGGTCGAAGCGCCGACTCAGTACGCAGCGGCACATCGCGCTGGCGGTGTAGCCGCAGCATCGGTCCGGTCAGCTCTGGTGGAACCTGCAGGCCATCCAGCAGTTGAATGATCTTGTCGATGTTGGTCAGCTTGCGGGCGCCGGACTCGAGCATCGACAGAAAGGCTTGGCTCAGGCCCGAGATGGCGGCTACGTCGTCTTGTCTGACCCCACCGTGCTGTCTGATCAGCCGGAGCATGCGCCCGAATTCTCGGTTGATCAAAGCATGTTGGACGTCAGGTATATGCCAGACGTCCATGGGGATGCTGCGGGTGATCTGCTGATTGGGGCGGATGCAACCGGAACACACGTCCTCGTTGTTGTAGCGACTCAGACGGCATCGGCAGAGGATGCAGCGTCGAGTGCCGTCGGCTGGCGTGGGAGTGCTTCTGACGGCGTACTCGTCGATGTGCTCCCTGCCCGGCGGCGATGGGGCAGCATCTGTCGAGGGCCGGGACGGGTGGTCGCTGCCGCCCATCCCATCTGCGTGTGTGGTCGGGCAGGTCCTGGCTGTGTCACTCCAGGCCTTCGCACCGGGGAGTGCCGCACTCAGCCCTTGATCGGGCATCCGTTTCCTCCGTTAGTCGGCGGTGCCCTCACACTGGCGTCAGTCAAGACGAAGGGCCCGGACAAACTGTCCGGGCCCAACCTCCTTTGGTTGCAACATTATTGATGGCGAGTCAGGAAAGGGTGCGGCTCTTCTGGAGTGAAAGGAGCCTGCCGGCATCTGATCGCCGACCGCCTCGACATCACCGGCTCCCGCTGGGGACTCGACGGTGCCGGAGCCGTCCTTCAACTCCGCGCACTGATCACGAACGGAGACTTCGACGACTACTGGGCCTTTCACACCGCTCGCGAGCACCGCCGGGTCTATCCCAGCTCTGAACAGGTCACTTACTGCCGCACAGCCTGATCGACTCCCTGGATCCAGGCCTCGAAGCCGGTGATGTCAGACCTGGAAGGGCCACAGAGAAACAGCTGCCGCCTCGACACGAATCTCCACCCAGGCGGCGGCGATTGCGTCCGGAAGCGGCACGACGAGATCGAACATGACCAGCGAGCCACCCATCTCAAGGACTGCGGTGCCAGGCTCGGAGATATCAATGCGTCCGCGCAGGACGACCTGGCTACCGTTCTGCCCGAGTCCCGGTTCGGCAAGCGCGGAGAGCTGAACGTTCCGTTCCCAGAGGAGATCTTCGTCCACGGTCCACTCAACATGGTGCCGACCGTTCGCCTGCTCCGGATCACCACGCCAACTCACCACCGCGGTCCCGACCGGCGAGTGCACTCGCACGGCCACCGGCGCCAGTGAAACCTGCTCTACCTTCTCCACGCGCACGAACATCTACCGATCATCCTCGATCGCGTTCAACCAGCCACGGCCGGACTTCCTTCACTCAAGAAGACCCACACCCTATTGAGAATCGAGACGTTGCTGCGACCCTTCTGAAGGGGTTTATGGGTGTGTGCGAGTGCGTCAATGGGTCTCCTGGTCGCCCCTGTCAGGGGCGATCGTCTTCATGACCTGGGTCAGGGGGATGAAGCCGTCCGTGGTCTCGAGTTCCTTTGGTGTCGGGCCGGCGGGTGGGGTGTGTCCGCGAGTCGTTCGGCGAGGGCGGTGACCGCTTCGCGGTCTCCTTCGAGGGCTTCGCGTTCGTCGTCGGTCAGGCTCAGTTGTTCGAGCATCTGGTCGATGTCGTCCCTGACGACCAGGAGTTGGCCGCGGGTGGATTCCTTGGGGACGTAGAACGGGCAGCGCGCGCAGGCCAGCCGGTCGGGGCACTTGGCGAAGAAGTCGTAGCTGCAGCCACCGGTGGGCTTGTGGGTGCTCGGCGACGGTGGGGAACTTGCCCCACGGGATGTAGACCATGACCGCAAGGTAGGGAGCCGTAGCCACACCCCTGCTCGTGTACGGGCCCGGTCAAGGGCAGCCCACGACTCACTGCAGGAGAGCCGCGCCCGTCAGGAAATAGCCTTACTCGCTTCGTCCAGGACTGCTTGCCACGGGTAGCGGCGCCTTGACATCCCAGCCCGCGGCTCGGCGAGCGGCCATACCTCATCTCCGTAGATCAACCGAACCCCGGAATCGTGAAGGGCCTTGACGTGCCCCTCCCACGCGGGATGGCGAGTGTGAGCGGCATTCACCCGGGGCCAGACGACCACAGGGAGATCCAGCGTCCCGATAGCCTCGTTGACCTGTGTCAAAGCCTGGTTGTCTGAGATGCCGAGGGCGAGCTTGGCGACGGTGTTGGCACTCGCCGGGGCGACGACGTAGCAGTCCACCGGAGGATGCGGTCGAGCGTCACCCGGCAGGCGTGGTTCAGCCCGAACAGCAAGACCGGTCAGCCTTTCGAGCTCTGCGGTCTCCCCGCTCGCCCGGAGCCACTGACGTGCGGTCGGTGTGAGCGTGATCGCAACCGTCCAGCCCCGTTCGAGTGCCGGGACCACCAGCCCACTGCGCAGTTCCTCGACCCCACCGGCGCCCGATCCGACAACGCCCAGCACCTTGCCCTGTATCAACCTCACTGCACCGCCCTGCACCGTTGGGCCATGGCCAGCAAGTCGGACGAGTTGCTGCCGCCAGTGACCGGGGACTGCTTCCTCAGATCACGAAGAGTCTCCCGCACCCGCGGATTGTTCCGCACGAGCTGCGGGGATGTGCGTTCAGCCTCGCGTAGCTCACTGAAGGCGTCGCCGACGCGACCGCTGAGGCACAGAGCTCGGGCGTAGTCGATGTGGTGGGACACCGCACGTTCTGGCGGCACATGATCGACGTCTATGTTCCCGTGCTCGATGACGTACGGGATGTTCTCCAGTTCCAGCTCGATCGAGATTCGATGCAGTTCGACGTTCGTCGGTCCGAAGCAGGTGTGCCAGTAGTTCTCGTCGGAGCCGAGCCGATCAGCCATCCCCGCCGCTCTCGCGAGCAAGCTGCTGGCTGTGGGCCTGTCCTGGTGACGCGCCGCGGCCACCGCCGCACGCAGGTGAATCATGCCGAGCAGACTCAGGGCTGCGGGATCGTCCCCGCCGACTTGGCGTGAGAGCCAGGCTGCTGCGGTGTCGCCGAGCTCAAGGGCGTCCTCGTAACGTCCGTTGGCCAAGAGCGCATGCGTGCCGGAGCGCGCGGCGGAGACGAGTGACAGAGGATCTTCGGACTCGTCGGCAGCCCGCATGGCCCGCTCGGCCGCAAGCCATGACAGATCGGACTCACCGATCTTGGAGAGCGTGGTTGCCGCCAGATGGTGCGTACGAGCGGATACCGCGAGGCCGCGTCGCCGCTGATCGCCTGGCGGAAGGTCTTCGAGCTCTTGAGCCGTCCGGAGCAGACCGGGGAGCGCAGCGATGACGTCACCGAGAGCGCCTGCCTGGTAGTCGCTCCAGCTGCGTTCCACAAGTATCTGGGCTGACTCCGGCGTGGGCAGCTGCCTCTCTGCCGCCGGACCGAACAGCAGCTTCGAGAGACGACGAGGACTCATCAATGCGTCACGAATAGCCGGCACGTCGTCCATATGCTTCTGATCGTCCTCCATGAGGAGGGGATGCCCCATCAAGTCGCCGAGTGGGACGCGCAGCACGTGAGCAAGCTCCGCGAGCTTGTCGATCCTCGGAGCCTTCCGCACGCCTCGCTCGATTTTCGACAGCCAGTCGGTACCACGCCCAACGAGCCCTGCGAGCACGGGCTGCGTATACCCCCGGCGCTCGCGGTAGAACGCGATCCGCTCTCCAATGCTGAGATGATCTCCAAGACCCCGCATATGGGATGCCTCCCCGACTCGCACTCTGCAATTCACGATACCGGCCGACCAGATCCCGGGATCAATGAGTGATTCGGGTTGGTGATGCCCGGCTCAGCATCCGCTCTCTGTTCTGCGACGGTCCGGACACTCTGTCCGGCTTCGAGGGTCACGGCGGATGCCTGCTTGGCCGAGGGGGGTGTCTTGAACAGACGTGGCGTTCCTGGCGGCTTGGAGACAGCTGAGCATCACCTCGACATGCTCATTGGGCCTTCGCCATCTTCGAACATGCTGGTCGGAGGGACTGGCGTGATGGTCGATCCGGGTGCTCGTACAGGTTGTGGGGCATAGTCTGCGGCGTAGATCGTCTGGCAGGTGGTTCCGCAGTTCCCGCCTATGGCCGCGCGTACCGCTCCTACGACCCGGGGCATGACGGATTCCGAGATAGCGGAATGGGTCGCCGCGCGGCGCGTGGAGCTGGACGAGGGCGAAGACCGGCTGATCAAGCAGCTGGCCGAAGTACGGGCCGAGCGGGACGAACTCGCCGCGGCCGAGCGGCTATGGCAGCGGATGCGCGACCAGATCGCCACCGAGCACACGCCGACCGCCCCGGTATCGGCGCGGGTCGGCGGGCGCGGAGTGA